>NZ_CP102268.1:1600000-1900000 GCF_025148285.1 Marvinbryantia formatexigens DSM 14469
AGACGTCCACAACCGGACTCTGCAGGGTAAAGGTGACGTTCCACTGCACGTCGCCGGAATCGTTGACGCACGTCACCCCGTTTGGATTGCATTTGAGCGTCCGGCTGCCGATGCGCACATAGCTGGTGGCAGTATCGTCAGAGCGCTCCACACTTGAGAGCACGCGGTAGTGCCGGAACACTCTGACGCGGCTGTATACAAACGCCCCTCCTACCACCAGCAGCACCACCGCTGCCAGCAGCACTGTCCGCAGATGCACCTTATCCCGGTGCAGCCTCAGCTTTTCGGAGAGACTCATCATCTCGTCGCTCTGCATATCCGCCTGCGCTTTTTCTTTTTTTCTTTCTGTTATCTTCTTTATGGTTTCTTTCCATTTCCCCGCAAAAGAAGGACGGGGAAATTTTATATTTTTTATATTCCACATAAATCGGTACTCCGTTTTAAGCTCTTCATTCGCAGCAGTTCAGCCATGCCATCCTGTTACCCGCTTTCTTTTATGTCTTATGGCTGCTGTGCCATGCGTCCATCGTAACACGATTTTCCCGTTTATGGAAGCAAAATTTTCTGTCCCGGAAGAATCGTGTTTTCATCGTCAATGCCATTCAGGGTGCAGATTTCCGCCACCTTATCCAGACTTCCATAGTACATCTCGCTGATTCCGGCAAGCGTATCGCCCGCCTTCACGGTGTAGGAAGCCCGCGCAACCGCCGTCGTCTGCACCGTCGTGTCCGCATCCTCTGTGCTCTCCGTCTGTGCTTCTGTCTGCGTTATACCCTCTTCCTGCACCGCATTATTGTCCTGCATGATCTGCGCCGCCGGGGAATCCTCTGCTTCCGCGCTGCTTCCTGCTGTCTGCGGCGTGACCGTCTCCGTCAGCAGCTCTGTTTCCTCTGTCTCTTCCGTCTGCCGCCCGGCAGAAATCCCGTTCTGCAGCGCCGCATCATCCTCCATATGTAACATTACCTGCGCCGCCTCCGCGTCCTCCTCCAGATAGCTGCTCTGGCTGTCTACATTACTCGTAAGCCGCGCAAGGTTCTGTTCCACCTCTTTCATTTTGTCGTAATTATACACCATCGTGACGCCGAGCGCCAGCACTGTCACCACCAGAAGTCCTCCCGTCAGATAAACCAGCCGTCCCTTTGCCGGAATGGCAATCTGCGGCATCTTTTTCTTTTCTTTAATGATTTTGCGGAACCGCTTAATGGCGTCATCTTTCACCGGCTCCTCCTTTTCCACTGATTTTCCGCCGCTCTGCGCAATCATGTACTCCTGCATCGCCGGATTTTTGTCGTAATAAATATAAAAACCCGGCTGCATTACCGGTTCATCCCCCTCCATTCTGAAAACAGAGGTTTCCTCCTCCTGGGCGTCCCGCACAATCAGCACCTGGTCCTCGCCCGGAAATTCCTTCTGAAAGATTTCCTTCATTTCCGGCACCTTGCAGACCGGCGATTCCTCCGCCGTCATAAACCAGCCGACAACACTTTTTCCGGCGAAGCAGCGCTGTATTTTTTCCTGCAGCGCCCCTCTCTCCCCCTCATCCATAGAAAGGCTGTCTGCCTCTATGGCGCCGCTCACAAAAATGCAGGGATACTGCTCCGGCTCGTGTACCTCCCCCAGCAGCACAGCTTTTTTCTGTGCATCCTCCGCCGAAATTTTTTCCAGAAAGGTTATCACATAGTCTTCCACATAAACCTTTCTCTCTCCGCCTCCATCGCCAATCTGCCGGATATTTTTCGGCATTTTCCATTCTTTGCTTATTTCTGGCATATTTATACTCACTCCTTTTTGGAACCAGACTAACACATATTTTTTGCAAATTTTAGCGAAACAGAAACCGCGGACAGGCAATTTCTTCGACAAATGATGCGCCGGAAACAGCGGTATAAAATCCGTCCGGCGGGACAGACTAAAAAATGTCCACCGGGCGTTTTGTCGTATGCATGGTAACTGAAAAAAGAGCCATATGCCCGCACAAATGCGGCTACCCGGCCCGTTGCCCGCGGGAATAAACGGGACCGCTGCGCAATACATTAATTTACAGGAATAAAAGGATAACGAGCTATGAAAACAATTTCTTCGAAGGTTCATTACATTAACGGAAAAGAAAAAACTGCCCCGGAGCTGCTTGCTGCGCAGCTGGGACAGTTGATTTCTGTTGTTTGCCCGCCGGGAGTTCCGCCGGTTTTCGTCTGTATCGGGAGCGACCGCGTGACTGGCGACAGCCTCGGCCCGCTGGTGGGCACAAGGCTGCAGTACGCCGATAATTTTACACTGCCCGTCTATGGAACACTGGATTTCCCGATTCATGCCCTGAATCTGAAGGACGCTATGCGTTCTGTAAAATATTTTCATCCGGGCAGTCCGGTCATCGCCGTCGACGCCTCGCTGGGCGCAAGACGCCACCAGCATTATATCACCGTATCCCACGGCAGTCTCTGCCCCGGCTCCGGTGTGGATAAAAAGCTGATGGAGGTCGGCGACATCGCCATCACCGGCATCATCAATACCACCGGCGAATTTTCACAGTTAATCCTCCAGACAACGCGCCTGTCCACTGTGATGTCACTGGCGGAGTGCATTTTCCAGGGGATTCTGCTGGCGGTTACGCCCATTCTTTAATCTTGTTGTAGATGCCTTCCGCATCCAGTCCGTATTTATGAAGCAGGGCAACTGCCGCACCGGACTCGCCGAATTTATCATTCATGCCGATTTTCAGGACCTTCGTCGGCGCATTTGCGCACAGGCAGTCGCATACAGCGCTGCCAAGACCGCCGATAACGGAGTGCTCCTCCACGGTCACTACTTTGCCGGTTTCCTTTGCCGCCGCGATGATCAGCTCCTCGTCCAGCGGTTTGATGGTGTGGATGTTGATAACCTTTGCGTCGATGCCGTCTTTCGCCAGCATGTCCGCTGCTGCCAGGCACTCAGCTACCGGAAGACCGGTCGCAACGATGGTGAGGTCCTTGCCCTCGCGGAGCACAACGCCCTTTCCAAGCTCAAATTTATAGTCCGGGCGGTCGTTGATTACCGGAACTGCCAGACGTCCGAAACGCAGATATACCGGTCCCTCATGCTCTACCGCCGCCTTTACGGCTGCCTTTGCTTCCACATCATCAGACGGGCATACGACAACCATGCCCGGAATCGTTCTCATAAGAGCAATATCCTCGTTGCACTGATGGCTCGCGCCGTCCTCGCCCACAGAAATGCCGGCGTGAGTTGCACCGATCTTTACATTCAGATGCGGATAACCGATGGAATTGCGCACCTGCTCAAAGTTACGTCCTGCTGCAAACATTGCGAAAGAGCTGATAAACGGAATCTTTCCGGTGGTTGCAAGACCTGCCGCCACGCCTGTCATGTTGCACTCTGCGATACCGCAGTCAATGTGACGCTCCGGGAATACTTTCTTAAAGGTACCTGTCTTGGTAGCTGCCGCAAGGTCAGCGTCCAGAACGACTACGTTCGGATTTTCCTTTCCCACCTCTACGAGCGCGTTGCCGTAGCTTTCTCTGGTTGCAATCTTCTTTACATCTGACATAATGCTTCACCTGCCTTTTCTAAGTCTGCCATAGCAATCGCGTACTGCTCGTCGTTCGGAGCCGTGCCGTGCCAGGATACCTGATTTTCCATGAAGGATACGCCTTTTCCTTTTACGGTCTTCATAACGATTGCCGTCGGCATACCCTTTGTGGCCCTCGCCTCGTCGAACGCCGCTTTTAACTGGTCGAAATCGTTGCCGTCCGCCACGTTGATAACGTGGAAATTGAACGCTTCGAATTTTTTGTCAATCGGGTACGGATTACATACATCCTCGATTCTGCCGTCGATCTGCAGACCGTTGTTATCTACGATAACTACCAGGTTGTCCAGCTTTCTGGCACCGGCAAACATCGCCGCCTCCCAGACCTGTCCTTCCTGGATCTCACCGTCGCCGAGCAGCGTATATACGCGGTAGTCCTCATTGCTCATCTTTGCGGAAAGCGCCATGCCGCATGCCGCGGAAATGCCCTGTCCGAGAGAACCGCTGGACATATCTACGCCCGGAATGTACTGCATACTCGGATGCCCCTGCAGGTAGGAGCCCAGCTTACGCAGCGTTTTCAGATCCTCCACCGGGAAATAGCCTCTGTGCGCCAGCGCGGAATAAAGCCCCGGAGCCGTGTGTCCCTTTGAGAGAACGAAACGGTCGCGGTCCGGTTTTTTCGGGTCCTTCGGGTCGATGTTCATTTCTTCAAAATAAAGATATGTAAACACCTCTGCTGCAGACAGGGAACCGCCCGGATGCCCTGCTTTTGCACTGTGAACTGCCGTAACGATGCCTTTACGGATTTCGTTAGCAGTCTTTTGTAACTCTAACTTGTTCATGTTGTCCTCCTGTATTGATTTAATATCCTTAGTGTACCATAAACGGCGCCAAAAGTACATGACTTTGACGCCGTAAGTTTATATTTTTTATGAAGTGCGCAATTTTTGCAACATCAGCAACAAAAGCTCTCGCAGAAGGCGACCTGTAGTCTGCCTGACCGGGTCGATGCAGGAACTACAGCTCCGTCCTGCCCTCCAGCGCGCGCAGAAGCGTGACCTGGTCGATATATTCCAGGTCGCCGCCCACGGGGACGCCGCTTGCAATCCGCGTCACCTTTATGCCGGTCGGTTTTATCAGCTTACTGATGTACATGGCGGTCGTCTCGCCCTCCAGGCTGGAATTGGTCGCAATAATGACTTCATTGACGTCGCCCTGCAGGCGCTGCATGAGCTCCTTCAGGCGGATGTCGTTCGGTCCGATTCCCAGCATCGGGGAGATTGCGCCGTGCAGTACATGGTACACGCCCTCATATTTTCCGGTTTTTTCATACGCCGCCAGATCTCTGGTGTTCTCCACAACCATAATCGTCTTTGCATCCCGTTTCGGATTGCTGCAGATGGGACAGAGCTCGCTGTCCGTCAGCGTAAAGCACTGCTTACAGTAACGGACGTTTTCTTTGGCGTCCAGAATCGCCTGTGCAAGAGCCTTTACCTCCTCCTCTGGACGATTGATGATATGAAACGCCATGCGCTGCGCAGACTTTGCGCCGATTCCGGGAAGCTTGGAAAACTCTTCAATCAGGCGGCTGATCTGTCTGCTGTAATATTCCATCAGAACGAAAAGCCTCCGCCCAGACCACCGGTCAGCTTCGACATAACCGCACTGGATTCCTCTTCCACCTTGCGCAGCGCCTCATTCGTCGCCGCCATGATCAGGTCCTCCAGCATCTCGATATCGTCCGGATCGACCACCTCTTCCTTCAGGCTGACCTTCAAGACTTCACGTTTGCCGGAAATCGTCACCTCCACAGCGCCGCCGCCTGCCGCCGCTGTAAATTCCTTCTCCTCCAGCGCCTTCTGGTTCTCCTCCATCTGCTTCTGCATCTTCTGCGCCTGCTTCATCAGATTGTTCATATTACCGGGCATTCCGCCCGGAAAGCCTCCGCGTTTCGCCATACTTATGTCCTCCTTCTTCCTATATCCGTTATCTTATCCATTTACTAAAAATACGACGTTCCCCGCCCCTCCGGTGCCGTCAATTCACCAGGTACTATTAAAACACATCTACAGGGGAATCGTCTACCTCAATTTCTATATTATGAATCTTTTCCCGCAGTTTTTCATCCACGGACACAGCATAAAGCTTCTGGCTGCCATTTTTCATATCGTCCGCCAGAACCATTTTTATTTCCATCTTTTTGCCGATCTTTGATTCAATAATATTCTCAAGCAGCGTTTTTTTCTCCGCGTCGTGGATATACTTTTCGCCCTGGAAATCCTGGAACACAACGTACAGGCAGCTTTTATCCTCCGACGGGTCGTAGCGCGGCTCCGCCTTCGTCTGCAGCACCATGCCAAATCTTCCGCCCGCCTCGCCGGCAATGCTCTTCCACATGGATACCACTCTCTGCACATCCTCCGGCGCCGCCTTTTGGGGCATCTCCTCCGGAAGCGGGGAATCCGCCTTTGCGGGAGCGCTTATGTGGCCGCCCGCGTCGCCGCCTGCCTGCTGCGTAATTACCACGCCCTCCGCAAGCTGCCGCTCCAGATTGCGGACGCGTTCCAGAATAGACGTATAATCCGTCTCCATCTGCGGACGGCAAAGCTTGATCAGCGCCACCTCCAGCACGATCCGCTTTGACGATTCATAGCGCATACGGTTGGACAGCTCAGAAAAAATACGGATGTAGCGCATCAGCGTATCCTCCCGGACCATGCCCGCCTCTTCCTGCAGAAGCTTTAGATTTTCCGCGGAAACATCCAGCACCTCTTCCATATCGTCTGAGGATTTCAGCAGCAGAAGATTGCGCAGGTACCAGGTAAAGTCAGTGACAAACTGCCCCAGCTCGCGTCCCTGCATGACCAGCTCCTCCAGCTCTTCCATCAGTCCGCGCACATCCTGTTTTAATACCTTGCGCAGGATACGGCTGAACACCTCCGTGTCCACCGCTCCAAGCACATCCAGCGTCTGCTCATAGGTAAGCTTCTGCCCCGGAAAAAAGGCAATACACTGGTCCAGAAGACTTAACGCGTCGCGCAGCGCACCGTCCGCCTTGCGGGCAATGTAGCGCACCGCCTTGTCCTCCGCCTCCAGTTTTTCCGCCGCAAGAAGCTCCTGCAGACGTTCCTCAATGGTCGCCACCGGAATACGCTTAAAGTCGTAGCGCTGGCACCGGGAAAGGATCGTCACCGGGAGCTTATTCGCCTCCGTGGTCGCAAGAATAAAAATAACGTAGGAGGGCGGTTCCTCCAACGTTTTTAAAAGCGCATTAAATGCGCCGATGGAAAGCATATGAACTTCATCAATAATATAAACCTTATAGCGTCCCTCCGTCGGCGAATAAGAAACCTCCTCGCGGATCTCGCGGATATTATCCACGCCGTTGTTGGACGCCGCGTCAATTTCTATGACATTCAGCGAGCTCCCCGCCGCTATCGCGCGGCAGGTCGCACACTCGTTGCACGGACTGCCGTCCACCGGGTGTTCACAGTTTACCGCCTTCGCCATGATTTTGGCAATGGTGGTTTTTCCGGTGCCCCTTGTTCCGCAGAACAGGTAGGCATGTCCGACGCGTCCTGATTTTATCTGATTTTTCAGTGTCTGCACAACTGCGTCCTGCCCCTTCACATCCGCGAAGGTGTCAGGACGGAATTTGCGGTATAATGCAGTGTATGACATGCAATCTACTCCTAGTCACCAAAACTGATACCGATTAATTTTGCTTCTTTTACGATCTGGTCGTCCGGAGAGACGGTTTTCAGCTTGCCCGCCACTTCTCCGAGCGGCACCTTTTTCGTTTTGCCGTTGACAATACCAATCATATAGCCGTAATCGCCGTTCAGGATTGCCTTTGCGCACGCCGCGCCCAGTCTCGTGGAGAGCACACGGTCATACGGACACGGACTGCCGCCGCGCTGGGTATGTCCCGGAACCGTCACGCGCACCTCTGTGCCGGAGCGTTCCTCAATCTCCGCCGCGATTTCGTAGGAAACCGCCGGGTGCTTGTTATCCTTCATGTATTCCTTCAGCTCTTTCTTGCCCATCGCCGCCTTTTCCTTGGAAATGGCGCCTTCCGCAACCGCAATGACGGTAAAGCCCTTGCCCTGCTTCGTTCTGTGGTCGATCGCCTCGATTACCTTGTCGATATCGTAAGGGATTTCCGGAATCAGAATGATATCTGCGCCGCCTGCAATGCCAGCGTACAGACAGAGCTGTCCCACCTTATGTCCCATAATTTCCACGATAAATACACGGTTGTGAGAAGAAGCCGTCGTGTGGATGCAGTCGATAGCCTCCGTGGCAATATTTACCGCACTGTAAAAACCGAAGGTCATATCCGTTCCATAGATATCGTTATCGATGGTCTTCGGCATATGAATGATATTCAGCCCTTCCTCGCGGAGCAGGTTCGCCGTCTTCTGCGTACCGTTTCCGCCGAGAATTACCAGGCAGTCCAGGCGCAGCTTGTAGTAATTCTGTTTCATCGCCTCTACCTTGTCCAGACCCTTTTCGTCCGGTACACGCATCATTTTAAACGGCTGTCTGGACGAACCGATAATCGTGCCGCCCTTTGTCAGGATACCGGAAAAATCCTGTGCTGTCAGCAGGCGGTAATCACCGTAAATAAGACCTTTATAACCATTGAGGAAGCCGTAGACCTCCAGCTCTTCCACATTGGATGATAATCCCTTTACAATGCCGCGCATGGTCGCGTTCAGCGCCTGGCAGTCTCCGCCGCTCGTCAATAATCCAACTCGTAACATAATTCTTACCCTCTTTCCCTTATATAGTGGTCATATATATTTTTACTATACTACATTTTTTTATCTATCTCAATTAATTTTTGTCACGACTTTGCGAAATTTCTTTGACATATGACAAAAACTCTGCTATAATCAGCGTTGCATCCACTTATTGGAGCGCATATGGAGAGTTGTCCGAGTGGTTTAAGGTGCGGCTCTCGAAAAGCCGTGTGGCTAATACCCACCGAGGGTTCGAATCCCTTGCTCTCCGCTTACAAAAACGTCCACCGGACATTTTTATTGCAGCATGGCAAAAAGCCGGGGAAAAATTCAGTTATCTCAGGATGCTGAATTTTTCCCCGGTTCTTTTTTATATATCCGGATACTACATTTTCTCCAGTCTTCTTATATATCCGGATACCACATTTCCCCGGTCTTCTTATGTATCCTGCTGCTCTTCCTTCGCCAGCCTTTTGATTTCCTTCCACCGCTTACTTCTGAAGAACAGAAGCATCGCGCACATTCCAAACAGGAAGCTTGCCGGAAAACATGCCATCATGTATCTTCCGTCAAAGAAGCGTGCAATAAGGTGAGCGCAGGGAATCCTTACCGCCCACAGTGCAAGGATGCTTACAATCATCGGATACCGCACTTCTCCAAGACCATTGGCGAAACAGATAAATCCGTTAAATATGGCATACGCCCAGAAATAGGGCAAAGTTACCCGCAGATAGATGAGTGCCATATCCAGGACCTCAGCATCTGAGGTAAAAAGTCCCAGAATCTCCCGTCCAAAAAACAGGACAATCATTCCCCCTGCAAAACTGAACGCCCCCGAAACCAGCGGTATCTTCAGACTGCTTTTGCAAAGCCGTACATATTTTCCGGCGCCCAGATTCTGTCCGGAAAAGGTGGTGGCGGCCGATGAGAAGGAATTAATCGTTACATTGGCAATGCTGGTTACCTTACTTGCCACGGCACAGGCGGCCATAAAAGCGGCGCCCTGCATATTAATCAGGGATTGCAGCAGCACATGTCCAATAGAATAAATAGAATTAATCAGACCCAGCGGCAGCCCGATCCGTATAATTTCCAGCAGAATCTCTTTTTTCATCCGCCTGGGCAGGATAGTAAACGCAAGCTCCGGATATTTTTTCCGGATATAGAGAATGCTGAACAGCCAGGAAGAAAACATGGCAATGATGGTGGCAAGAGCAGCTCCTGCCACATCCATGCCAAGTCCGGCTACAAAAATAAAATCCAGTACAATATTAATGATACAGGAGATAACCAGAAATAAAAGTGAAGACCGGCTGTCCCCCAGGCCTCTGAGGATTCCGGCATTCATATTATAACCCAGATTTCCCAGTACCCCCAGAAAAATAATTCTCATATAGCGCACAGAAAGCTCCCAGGTGCTCTCCGGCACCTGCATAACCTTCAGAATATCCGCTCCCGCCAGCAATCCCAGAATCGTAACAGGAATGGCGCAAAGATACAGAAACGACACGGCTGTGGAAACCACTTCTTTTAAATTCTCAATATTTCCGTTCCCTGTGTGCTGGGCCGCCAGAATAGAAACCCCGTTTCCCAGTCCCACAAAGACACACAACAGGATTTCCACCGGCTGTGAACTGGTGCCCACCGCAGCAAGCGATACGGAGCTGCAATAATTTCCAATCACAAACGTATCTACCGTATTGTAAAGCTGCTGCAGAATATTTCCCACGCACATCGGAAGTGCGAACAAAAAAATCAGTTTCATGACAGGTCCTTCTGTCATGTCAATCTTTTTTGCCGAGAACATGATTTAGCACTTTCTTTTATATAAATTATTTGAGGTCGCCGTATCAGGCATCCGCCTTTATCATAAATGCACCTCATCGAATGGCATTATACTGCCGCATGGCATAAATTGCAATAAACAAATTGCCAATATTTTCAGCAGATTTCCGCGCCCGACGGCATTTCTTTTTCCGGTACCATCAGTGCCAGCTCTCCGTTTTCATCCTCCGCGCAGAGCAGCATTCCCTCTGAGAGCACGCCCGCCAGCTTCGCAGGTTTTAAGTTCACCAGAACCATCACCTTTTTGCCGACCATTTCCTCAGGGCTGTAGTGCGCCTTGATGCCGGACACGATCTGCTTTACCTGGCTGCCGATCTTCACCTGGCTGCACAAAAGCTTTTTCGATTTTTTCACGGCTTCGCAGGCAATAATCTCACCCACCTGGAACTGCATTTTTCCGAATTCCTCAAAGGTAATCTCTTCCTTCGGCTCGATGTCGATTACTGTTTCTTCCTTCACCGGTTCTTCTGCCTGCTCCGCAACCGGCGGATGAAGCTCTTCTACCTTTTTCATCACTTCGTTGATATCCAGACGCGCGAACAGGATCTCCGGCTTCTCCGTCACCTTTGTGCCGGATTTGTAAAGCCCGTACTGCTCCATTGCCTCCATGCCTCTCTTCTGTGCGTTAAGCTGGGCGAGCACCTTCTCTGCTGTATCCGGCATAAACGGCTCCAGCAGCTCTGCTCCGATGGAAATGCACTCTACCAGATTGTAAAGCACGGTTGCCAGGCGGTCCTGCTTCGTCTCATCCTTTGCCAGCGCCCACGGCATCGTCTCGTCAATGTATTTGTTGCAGCGCTTGAAGAGCACAAAGATATCGCTGATCGCGTCCGCCACGCGCAGCTTTTCCATCTTTTCCGTCACTTTCTTCGGCGTCTCCAGCGCAACTGCTTCCAGCTCCGCATCCACCGGCTCCGTCACACCCTTGTCGGCAACCACGCCGCCAAAATATTTGTTAGACATAGAGATCGTGCGGTTCACCAGGTTGCCGAGTGTATTCGCAAGATCCGAATTCAGACGCTCCACCAGCAGCTCCCAGGTGATCACACCGTCGTTGTCAAACGGCATCTCATGCAGTACAAAGTAACGCACCGCATCCACACCAAAGAAGTCCACCAGTTCATCCGCATACAGCACATTGCCTTTCGATTTGCTCATCTTGCCATCGCCCTGCAGCAGCCACGGATGCCCGAACACCTGCTTCGGCAGCGGAAGATCCAGCGCCATCAAGAAAATCGGCCAGTAAATCGTGTGGAAGCGGATGATGTCCTTTCCGATCAGATGCAGATCCGCCGGCCAGTTTTTCTTAAACTGCTCCGTGCTCTCACCATCGCAGTCATAGCCAATGCCCGTGATGTAGTTGGTGAGCGCATCCAGCCATACGTATACCACATGCTTATCATCAAAATCCACCGGAATGCCCCATTTGAAGGAGGTTCTGGAAACACAGAGGTCCTGCAGGCCCGGAAGCAGGAAGTTGTTCATCATTTCATTTTTTCTGGACACCGGCTGGATAAACTCCGGATGTGTGTTAATATGCTCGATCAGACGGTCGGCATATTTACTCATTCTGAAGAAGTATGCTTCCTCCTTCGCCGGTTTTACCTCGCGTCCGCAGTCAGGACACTTGCCGTCCACAAGCTGCGACTCCGTCCAGAAGGATTCGCACGGCGTACAGTACATTCCTTCATAGGAACCTTTGTAGATATCGCCCTGCTCGTACAGCTTCTTAAAAATCTTCTGCACCTGCTTTTCGTGGTAGTCGTCCGTAGTGCGGATAAATTTATCATAGGACGCATTCACCAGATCCCAGATACGCTTTACCTCGCCTGCCACCTTATCCACATATTCCTTTGGCGTAACGCCTGCCTCGGCTGCCTTCAGCTCAATCTTCTGCCCGTGCTCGTCCGTTCCTGTCTGGAAAAACACATCATAGCCCTGCGCCCTCTTAAAACGCGCAATGGCGTCCGCCAGGATAATCTCATAGGTATTGCCGATGTGCGGTTTGCCCGATGTGTAGGCAATCGCCGTTGTCATATAAAATTTTTTCTTTTCCATAATATCTCCTTTCTCCTTCCGCAAAGACAAAAAAGCCCATCTTCCCTATTCTGAGAAGACAGGCTGTTCACCCGTGTTACCACTTCACTTCGTCCGCACCTCGCAGTGCAGACCTCATCAGGTGCGTACACACCCTGCCGCTATAACAGGCGGTTCCCGTTGCAGCCTTGCTGTGAGCACTTGGCGAGGTATTTTCGAGCCTAGTGCGAACGCACACCCGGACACTTGGTGAGGTCCTTTCGAACCTAGTGTCCGCGGTGTTTCCCTGCTCTGGCACTTGGCGAGGTATTTTCGAGCCTAGTGCGAACGCACACCCGGACACTTGGTGAGGTCCTTTCGAGCCTAGTGTCCGCGGTGTTTCCCTGCTCTGGCACTTGGCGAGGTATTTTTCGCCCCTCTTATTTCACAGTTCGGTGCACCACTCAGAAGCCATTTTCCACCTACCCCTGCACATTCCTCTCAGCGTCCGGCGCCGCCGGAAGTCTTCCCGGATACGGCGCACATGGAATTTCTCTGTAATACAGCAGATACATGTACTCTCTTCGTCTTTGCGTTTTCCTAATAACAAATCTAGCACAAAACCAATACCCTCGTCAAGACAGTTTTTTTCTTAGCTGCGGCTACACCTGCCGAAGCTGCCGGATACATGTCTCCAGATAATCAACGGCACCATCGATTCCAAATCTTCCGCTGTCAATACAGAGGTGATAGCTCTCAGCACTCCCCCATATTTTTTCGGTATAGCAGTTATAATAAGCCGCCCGGTGCTTATCGGTATTCTTAATTCTTTTCTTAGCCTCCTCCAGGCTGATTTGATTCCGCGCGGAAACGCGGTCTGCCCTGCGTTCCCTGTCCGCATGAATAAAAACAGAGAGCACATCCTTCCGCTCACGAAGAACATAATCCGCACAGCGCCCTACGATAACCGCTGACCCGGACTGTCCAATCTTCCGGATTACCTCAAACTGTGCCAGTACGACCCTGAGTGCGAGCGGCAGGTGGTCTGCGCTGCCCGTTCCGCTTCCGGATGCCAGACCCGCCATCCACTTGTCTCTGAGCTGTTCGTCATACCGCATAATCAGCTCTCTGGAGATTCCGCTCTCCTTCGCGGTCTTTTCCAGAATCATCGTATCATAGTATGCGTAGTCCAGCCGTTTTGCCAGCTTTTCACCAATCTCACGTCCGCCGCTTCCATACTGCCGTCCAATCGTAATAATCATATTTTTCCCTATTTCCTTTCTTTAAAAATACGCTTCCAGAGTGCCAGAACAACAATGACCGCCGTAACGCACGCCAGTGTGTCCGAGATAGCCGCTCCCCACAGAACACCGTCCAGCCCAAGAATCGGGGCAAGAATCAGCATAGCCGGAACAAAGTACAGTACCTGCCGTGTCAGAGAGAGAATCGCCGCAACGCCCGCCTTGCCGACAGACTGGAAGAAAATACTGGTTGCCACGCAAATTCCCACCAGAGGAATGGCAAGCAGGAAAATATCGAAGCATTTGACAGCAAAGGTCACATAAAGTTCCGATTCCTGTCCGAACAGTCCGATGATTTCCTCCGGGAACAGGGAGAACAGAATACGCGCTATTGTCAAAATGATTGTATTGACAACCAGAGTGATTTTGTATGTCTTCTTGACTCTCCCATACTGTGAAGCTCCGTAGTTATAGCTCATAACAGGCTGGACACCGGTTGACACACCCATTACAATGGAAGCCGCCAGCCCGTTAATCTTTACGATAATCCCCAGCACAGCAAGCGGAATGTCAGAACCAAATTCCGACGCAGCGCCATAAATGCGCACCAGATTATTTACTATCGTCATGACGATAACACTGGAAATCTGCGTAATAAAGTTGGAAATTCCCAGGGTCGCTACCCGGCGGACAACCTTCCACTGCGGTCTGAAATAACTCTTTTTGAGCTGGATGGTAGTAAAATGAAAACAACACCGGATAAAATACAGCGCTGTCAGGAGCTGTCCGATAATCGTAGCCCAGGCTGCGCCCTCCACTCCCCAGTGGAACACAAAAATAAAAAGCGGGTCTAAAATCAGGTTTGCCACGCAGCCGATAAGCAGACCTGCCATGCTCTGTTTCGGACGGCAGTCGGCACGGATAATATCACCAAAGCCACAGCCGATGGCTGCCACCGGAAATCCCAGAACAATAATGCGTCCATATGCTGTTGCATACGGCAATACATTATCTGTACAGCCAAAGAAACGGCACATGGGCTCCATAAATATTTCCAGCAGGACGGCGCATACGATACCGATCAGTACCGTGACCGTCATCGAATTACAGACTCCGACAGCCGCTTTCTCCGGTTCCTTTTTCCCCAGATGAAGGCTCATGTAGGTCGCCGCACCTGCACCCATCATTACGGTCAGAGCCAGCAGAATCGTCGTCATGGGGCTTATGATATTTGTCCCGGCGTTTCCCAGATAGCCCACGCCCTGTCCGATAAAAACCTGGTCAACCATATTATAGATTGAATTCACGACGAGAGAAATCACACTGGGAATGGAATATTGGAGCATCAGACGTCCAATCCGTTCTGTTCCCAGCGGATTCTCATGTTGTGTTACTGTTTCCATATAGAATTCCTCCTTGCATATAAAAATGTCCGGTGCAAAAGCCCCGCGCCGTTTATGTTTCCGTATACGGTTTTTCTGTAAAATTCATCTCCCGGCATGGCTTTTGTCCCCGAAGAATATTATAAGTCCGGCGAGCAGCACAATCAATGGATGAGTGCTAAATTATTATTCTTAATTTATTATATGCAATAAGTTTTTGTTATAAATCAAAGTTGCAATACACCCATTTGTATGGTATTCTTTTCGTAGAACCATTCAAAAACGGAGGGATAATGCTTTGAACACCTTTCAGCTTTCCTGTTTTTTAGCGGTAGCAAATACCCTGAGCTTCGCCCAGGCTGCAAAGCAGGTAAATATCTCCCAGCCAGCCATCACCAACCAGATCCGGTCGCTGGAGAGCGAGCTCGGCGCGCAGCTCTTTCACCGTACCACTCGGATAGTAGAATTAACGGCAGAGGGACAGGCATTTGTTGAAGACGCCAAAAATATCATCACCATTGCGGAACGGGCACGCCATCGCTTCAGCAGCACAGGACATGATAAGATGGACAGCATATCCATCGCCTGCAGCAGCTTTGCCATGTTCGACCTCCTCCCCGCTATTCTGCAGGAGCTCGCCGCCTGCTGCACAAACCTTCATCCCAGACTGTACACAGTGCCCCACAACCAACTGTTAAAGCTGCTGGAAACCGAAGCGGCGGATGTTCTTTTTGATATGAGCATGGGCGCCGAAGTCACAAAAAAGTTTACCTTCCAGGAGTTAAAGCAAAGCGAGCTGGTCTGCGTCTGTCCGAAAGACCATCCGCTGGCAAAGCAGACAAGTATCTCAAAAACAGATCTGGAAAATGAAACGTTGATTTTCTGCAATCCAATGAATCTTTCCCCGGACATCGCCAGTCTGCAATGGCAGTTTGCCAGAGAAAAAAGCCCGGTCAGCTCCCACTATTGCGATTCCGCAGAGGCCGCCGTTTTATTGACAGCCTCCCGTCTGGGCATTGCCATTCTCCCGGAGCTGGCGGTCACAAAAGACGAACGGGTGGTAAAGGTCCAAATGGAAAACGCGCCGAAGCTGTCTTTCGGACTGTTCTGCCGCTCCCGCCCCGGCTCCGGAACCGTACAGAAATTTATCCAGATCACAAAACAGCATTTTTCAGAATAAAAATATTTTCTATCAGGAGGACACATTATGTTACATAAAAAAATTGCAATCCAGACGGAAGGCTCTCTGCCGGACGCCAGTCTGACCCTGTATCTCTGGGATTATTCAGAGGAAATTCCTATCCGGAAAAGACCGCTGATTCTGATTCTTCCGGGCGGCGGTTATCATTTTCTGTCCGACCGTGAGAGCGAACCGATTGCTCTGCGCTTTATGGCGATGGGATTTCACACGGCTATTCTGCGCTATTCCGTAGCTCCCGCCAGATTTCCGGTTTCCCTGAAGGAAACCGCGCTCGCCGTTTCTTATCTGTACGAACATGCAGACGAGTATCAGATTGACAGCGACAGTATCTTTGTGATGGGATTTTCCGCCGGCGGACATCTCGCCGCCAGCTATGGCGCTTACTGGAACAGCGCCTTCCTCAGCCAGGAAAGCGGCTGCCGGACAGAGACGCTGCGCCCCGCCGGGCTCCTTCTCTGCTATCCTGTTATCTCCAGCGACCCGGCAATCCGCCACGAGGGCAGTATCCGGGAGCTGCTGGGAGACGACTGGCAGGACGAAGAGCTGCTCAGAAAAGTTTCTATTGATAAGCAGGTACATCCGCAGATGCCGCCCGCATTTCTCTGGAACACCATGCAGGACGACACCGTTCCGCCGGAAAACTCTCTGGTACTTGTACAGGCCTATATGAAACAGGGTATCCCCATCGAATACCATCTGTACGAAAAAGGCGGACACGGTCTTTCCCTGGCAAGCGCCCTCACCGACAACATGCAGCACCAGTGCATAGAGGAAAGCTGCCAGAACTGGATCTATCTGGCGGAGAAATGGCTGAACCGCAGTGAATGCAAATTCCTGACCTGAACAGCAACGGCAGAGCACCTGCCGTTCTGTTTTTTCGTATTCTTCTCTTGACAAAAGTCCGAAAGCGGATTATTCTATATTAATCCGCTTTCGGACTTTTTTTAATATCACAGACCAGGCAGCAAATCAAATCCGCATCTGCAGGCACGGCACCTGGCTTCCTGCCTGCGGAGATAACATAAAGTGCGAAACGCGGAAAAACCGACGGGCTCCTTTGCCGGACGCCCCAAATCACGTAGGAGGACGATATCATGGAAGAAAACCACGCATGGCAGATTCTTGCCCAATATAACAGCATTTTCAGGGAAAGCGACCAGATTTACCGCACCGCTGCAAAATCCTTCGGTCTCTCCGACTGCGCTTTCTGGATTCTGTATTCTCTGCGGGAAGCCAGCACGCCGCTGACCCAGAGTGATATCTGCAATCAGATTTATCTGCCAAAGCAGACTGTCAACTCCGCTCTGAAAAAGCTGGAAGCAGACGGAATAATCGTCATGGAGGAAATGACGGACCGCCGCAGCAAGCGCCTTGCGCTCACACAGAAAGGCCAGACCCTTGCCGCCCGGACAGCAGACCGGGTGCTGGCGGCGGAGCACGACGCGTTTCTTGGGTTATCCGCACAGGAACAGGAGGAATTTATCCGCCTCTTCCGCAAATACACAGATATTCTGAAACAAAATATGACTTTCCAAAAGGAGGAGCTATAGCGATGGCAATACAGTTATCCGACCATTTTACCTACAAAAAGCTGCTGCGGTTCTGCACTGCGCCAATCATTATGATGGTTTTCACTTCCATCTACGGCGTGGTTGACGGATTGTTCGTTTCTAATTTTGTCGGAAAGGTTCCTTTCGCGGCAATCAACCTTGTCATGCCGTTTATTATGATTCTCGGCGGCTTTGGTTTTATGATTGGTACAGGCGGCAGCGCGCTCGTGGCAAAAACGCTGGGTGAGGGAAATAAAACGGAAGCAAACCGCTACTTTACCATGATGATTCTGCTGACAATAATCAGCGGCATTGCGCTCTCCGTCATCGGTATTCTTCTCATGCGGCCGATTTCCCGGCTGCTCGGCGCCACTGACGCCATGATGGAAGATTGTGTGACATATGGCAGAGTCGTTCTGCTCTTTAATACCGCCTACATGCTGCAGAATGTGTTTCAGACCTTTTTTACGACTGCAGAAAAGCCGAAGCTCGGTCTTTTCGCCACAGTCGCTGCCGGTGTTACAAATATGGTTCTGGACGCGCTTTTTATCGCCGTCTTTCGCTGGGGCGTTGCAGGGGCGGCGCTTGCCACCGGCATCAGCCAGTGCATCGGCGGGCTTTTGCCGCTGCTTTATTTCCTGCGCCCGAACGGCAGCCTTCTCCGGCTCACAAAAACGAAGCTGGAAGCGCGCGTCCTGTGCAAAGCCTGTGCAAACGGCTCCTCCGAGCTGATGTCAAATATCTCCGGCTCACTGGTAAGTATGCTGTACAATTTCCAGCTAATGCGCTTTGCCGGTGAAAACGGCGTCGCCGCTTACGGGGTTCTGATGTACATCCAGTTTATTTTTATTGCCATTTTCATCGGATACACCATCGGTACCGCGCCCATTATCGGATATCATTACGGCGCCGGAAACCGCGGGGAGCTGAAAAATATGCTCCGCAAAAGCTTTCTGCTGATGGCCGCTGCCGGTATCTGCATGATGCTGGCTGCCAAAATCCTCGCCGCCCCACTGGCAGCTATCTTCGTCGGATACGACCAGGAGCTTCTGGAAATGACACGCCATGCTTTTTCCGTTTTTTCATACTCCTTCATCCTGGCAGGGCTGAATATTTTTACTTCTTCATATTTTACCGCGCTGAACAACGGGGTCGTCTCCGCGATTATCTCCTTCTCGCGTACCCTCGTCTTCCAGACGCTCTCCGTCCTGATTCTGCCAATTTTCCTGGGGCTGGACGGTATCTGGTGGGCAATCACGGTCGCAGAGGTGCTCGCCTTCGTGGTGTCCTTTTTCTTCCTGCGCCGGAAAAAACTCAATCCCGCGCTGGCTTAATAAGGCCCATGCGTTTGCCAGAATATACCTTTGCCGAAAACTAAACCTTGACTTTGCACAGCGGGGACACTATGATAATGCTGATATTACATGATGCCAGGATTGTGAGAATGCGCAGCACCCCGCAATCTGTCGGCATCATAGTTGGGAGCTTTTTTCCCAACATCATTACATTGGAGGAGAGAATTATGAAGTTCTTACGGCAATTCGGTATTATTTTGTTTATTTCGTTTCTGGGAGAGGCGCTGCGTATGCTGATTCCTCTTCCTATTCCGGCAAGCGTTTACGGGCTGATACTCATGCTTGCAGCGTTATGCAGCGGCGTGCTGAAATTAGAACAGGTAAAGGATGCGGCGGATTTTCTGATTGAGATTATGCCTGTCATGTTTATCCCGGCGGCTGTCGGGCTGCTGGATTCCTGGACCGCCCTGCAGCCGGTCTGGGCGCCTGTGCTGATCATCACTGTTTTGACGACCATCCTTGTAATGGCTGTAACCGGTCGCGTCACACAGTTTATTATCCGGAAAGGGGGAAAGAAAAAATGAAGGATTTTCTTGTGGATTCTGTATTTTTCGGCGCTTTCATCAGCCTCGCCGCCTACGAAGCCGGTCTGATGCTGAAAAGAAAATTTAAGCTCGCTATCTTAAACCCCCTGCTGATCGGGACGATTCTGGTGATGCTGGCGCTCGTTCTTCTGGATGTTGAATATAAACACTATAACGAAGGCGCCCGGTACATCAGCTATCTTCTGACGCCTGCTACCGTCTGCCTGGCGGTTCCTCTTTACCAGCAGCTCACTTTGCTGAAAAAGAATCTGAAGGCGGTAGCCGCAGGTATCCTTGCCGGAGTGCTGACAAGCCTGGTAAGCGTCCTTCTCCTGGCAAAGCTTTTTGGTCTGACACATGAACAGTATGTCACACTGCTGCCGAAATCCATCACAACAGCGATCGGTCTTGGCGTTTCACAGGAACTCGGCGGCATCGAAACCATAACGGTCGCTGTTATCATCGTCACAGGAATTCTCGGCAACGTACTGGCAGATTTGCTTTGCAAGGTCTTCCGCATTGAAGAACCAGTTGCAAAGGGGCTTGCCATCGGCACCGCCTCCCACGCTATCGGAACCGCAAAGGCAATGGAGCTCGGACAGGTAGAGGGCGCCATGAGCAGCCTCGCCATCGCCGTCGCCGGTCTTCTGACGGTTGTCGGAGCTTCCATCTTTGCAGAATTTATGTGAAAGTCCGCTGACCATTTCACACTTTTTGCTTTGTAACTCTGCCGGCGCTTAAAATCCGCGAACCGTCGCACAGGAAGTAACATCCCAAACATAAATATAAAATCTGCCGCATAAGGGTACTCCCCTTGCTACGGCAGTTTATTATACCACCCCTTTTCGCAGGTCACGTATTATATTTCCCAGAAGTAACCGCATTTTTTGTGACCATTATATCAAAAGCGAAAACGAGTGGCAACTATTTATACAGCGCTCTGTTCAAAGGATTTTCCCATAGTTGTTACTGCTCAGGTGTTGGACACATCCATAATAAGAAAGCAATATCCAAATCTCATGGAAAGCGTTCCTCTGCATGATTCATTTTTCTACAATCTATGATATAATGCTCAGACGTTCGATTAACGCTCGTTCTTTTCTATTACTTCAAAATCACAATTTCCTATAAGATAAAAAACCTCCAAAAACCGGAAAACCGGTATTTGAAGGCTTTCTTTTTCGCTTGTCCCGCAAGCAGGAAATATTATCTTACCGCCAAAACAGACTACGGTAATTAATCCTGCACGTACGGCATCATTGCCAGATGTCTTGCACGCTTGATTGCTACTGTGAGCGATCTCTGGTGCTTTGCACAGGTTCCTGTGATTCTTCTGGGAAGGATCTTTCCTCTCTCAGAAACATATTTCTTTAATTTTGCAACGTCCTTGTAATCAATTTCGTTGTTTTCTTTGCCGCAGAATACGCAGACTTTCTTTCTTCTGCGTCCGCCTCTTCTCTTCATCGGAGAATCTGCTCTATCGCCTTTTGTATAAGCCATAATCGTTTTCCCTCCTTAAACAATGATAAGGGTGCTCTAGTTAAACGGAAGCTCCTCATCGATACCATCCGGTATATTCATAAAGCCGTCACCAGATGCCGCACTCGGAGCCGGTCTGCCCGGAGCAGGAGCGGAACGCTGATAGCTCTGATAACCGCCGTCTGATGCTCCCTGGGAAGCATTCTTGCTCTCTGCGAATTCCTGGTCTTCCACTACAACATCTGTCGTATATACTTTCACACCATCTTTATTTGTGTAGCTGCCGGTCTGGATACGTCCGGTAACTACTATCTTCAGACCCTGACGGAAATACTTTTCTGCAAATTCAGCGCTTCTGCCAAATGCAACGCATCCGATAAAATCTGCTGTCTGGTCGCTTCCCTCTCTGCGGAATCTGCGGTCTACTGCCAGAGTGTATCTGGCAACTGCCGTTGCATTTTCTCCTGCGGAGTAGCGTACCTCCGGGTCTCTGGTCAAGCGTCCCATTAAAATAACCTTATTCATTCTAATCTCCTCTTAGTTATCTATGCGTCCTGTCTAACACACAAATATCTGAGAACATTTTCCATGATACGAACGTGTCTTTCGAGTTCAATCGGGCATTCTGCGTCTGCCTCAAACTGAATGAAGTAGTAATACCCTTCGCTCATCTTCTGAATCTCGTATGCAAGTTTTTTCTTGCCCCACTCATCCACATTCGTGATGGTTCCGTTGTAACGGGTAATGTATTCTTTTACCTTCTCAACGGTAGCAGTTCTTGCGTCGTCCTCAATCTTTGCGTTGACAACAACGGCCAATTCATACTTGTTCATGCGTTTTGCACCTCCTTATGGACTCTGGCTCCTATACGTAATAGGAACAAGGAATTAAATATATCACGAAACCATATTTTAGCATACGGTTCGTTTTTTTTCAAGCTTTTTTCCGCAATTCTCTCGTGTTTTTTTCGACAAGCCTGCGGGCAACCATAATCTGATGACCGCAGCCTTCGCACTTCAGCCGGAAGTCCGCGCCCACGCGCAGGATCTCCCACTCGCTGCTGCCGCAGGGATGCGGTTTTTTCAGCCGCACAATATCGCCCACCTCATAATTCAGCCGTTCCATGCCTGTGGCTCCTTTCCATGTCCTCACTTTTTCATGCCCCGTCCCGCTCTGCCTAAAGAGCTTCTCCGGACCGGCTTATCCGCATTCTGCCCGGTCTGCAATCTGACCGCACCGCTCTAATCAATATGAATACTTTCAAAGACCTTTCCGATACTGTCGTCAATTACCAGGTCGGCATTTTTATCGCGGGAGGTCGTACTCCTGTTAATCACGACCAGCTTGCTGCCGCGGAAATAGTCAATCAGCCCCGCCGCCGGATAGACCACCAGAGAGGTGCCGCCGATAATCAGCACATCCGCGGACGCAATGTGGCGGATAGACTTCATCATGATGTCATTGTCCAGCCCCTCTTCGTAGAGCACCACGTCCGGCTTGATAATACCGCCGCAGCTGCAGCGCGGAATCCCTTCCGCCGCTTTTATATATTCCGCATCATAAAATTTCCGGCATTTCTGACAGTAATTGCGATGCACACTGCCGTGCAGCTCCAATACCTCTTTGCTTCCCGCCATCTGATGCAGTCCATCGATGTTCTGGGTGATAACAGCGCGCACGTGACCGCTCTTTTCCCACTCTGCCAGGCGGATGTGCGCCATGTTTGGCTTTGCATCCAGCACCAGCATTTTCTTTTTATAAAACCGGTAAAATTCCTCCGTCCGGTTCAGGAAAAACGTGTGGCTGATAATCGTCTCCGGCGGATAATCATATTCCTGGTTATATAAGCCGTCCACACTGCGGAAATCCGGTATCCCACTCTCCGTCGACACCCCGGCGCCGCCGAAAAACACTACATTATTGCTTTCTGCAATCCACTTCTGTAAAGTCTCGCTCTTATCCTGCATGATAAATCCCCCTCTCCTTTTCCCGTCTGTCCTCTTCTTGTTTTTTCTGCTGTCTTCCGCCCTGTCCGCAGCAGCATTTTTTCTGCCTTCCGCCCCGTCCGCAGCAGCATTTTTCTGTTTATTCCTCCGTCTCTTCGTAGCCGCCCGCCTTCGGCACGGACTGATAGGTACGCACACGTTTGCCCTGCACGATAAAGCGCGTCTCGCTGTCGCCGGTGCAGGTGGAAAGCGTAACAACGGTATCTCCGTATTTCACGTCCACGCCGGTGTCGATGTAGGACTGCGATTTTGCGAGGTTAATAAAGTTCATAAAATCCTCTTCCCCGGAAAATACGGTTTTATAGCAGTCGCTGTACGCCCCGACAACGCCGCAGGCAAAGATTTCATATTTATAGATTTTATCCGGCGTGTAGATCCAGAAATACGGGCTCTTATCGTAGGTTTCCTGCTCCCCGTACTGCTTCAGCGTTCCGAACATCGAGCCGTTCTTCATGTTATGACCGTAAACGATGCTGTTCCGGTTGTAAAAATCCGGATTGTTTACATAATCCAGGAATATCGAGCCGGCAAAATTCTCCTGGTTGCGGAAGGTTCTGTGCAGATAATATTCGTTATCCTCACCCTGCACAATCGGATAAGTAATATCCAGCGCTTCCATTTCCAGCCAGCCGATAATATCCCCGTTGATGGCAAGCAGACTGTCGAAATCAATCGGATTTTCCATTTCCTGCAGCTTCTTCGTGCCAGCCGTGGCATCCGTCTCTGTCTCTCCGTCTTCCGCCATCGTCTCGTTTTCCACCATATTTTCGCCGTCGAAGCTCTCCGTCTCCCTGTCAGAATTTACATATCCCTCCAGTTCGCTGTATTCATCCGTCCCTGCCTTGTACGCAAAATAAATCGTCACGAGCTGATATCCCGCATAGCAGAATACCCCCAGCGCAATGATAATCACCAGCGTGCTGATAAAATTCCCGATGCCGCGCTTCCTGCGCCGTTTTTGTCCTGTCCCTCTTCTGTCTCTCTGTCTGTTTCCTGCCATAATTTTTACGCCTGCCTCCCCATTCTGGCTCCGGCTGTATCCCGGTGCCTTGCTGCGTGTCCCCGCTTCTGCGTTCCTTCCGGCACATACGCCGGCAGGGTCACGGTAAATGTCGTATAGTAGCGGTCGCTTACCGCCTCGATCTTCCCGCCGTGCAGCTCTACGATCTGCTTTGCAATCGACAGCCCCAGCCCAGAACCGCCCGTCTGGCTGCTGCGCGCATTGTCCACGCGGTAAAACTTCTCAAAAATCGCCTTCAGCTTCTGCTCCGGAATCTGATGCCCCTGGTTTGTAAAGGTGATGATGATATCATCCTCTTTTCTGCGCGCCTCAATCGCAATCTCCGTATCGCTGTAACTATACGCAATCGCATTGCGCAGCAGATTCTCAAACACGCGCGCCAGCTTGTCCGGGTCGCCGTCCACAATCATATTTTCATCCGCATCCACCCGGCAGGTCATGTATTTTGCCGCCAGCACGGCATAGCTTTCGTCCGCAAGCTGCTCCAGCATTACCGACAGATCAAGCTGCACCTTTTCCAGCACAATATCCTGCAGATTGAACCGGGTAATCTCGAAAAATTCGTTGATCAGCTCGCCCAGCCGGTTCGCTTTCTCCAGCGAAACATGGATATATTTCTGACGGTCCTCCTCCGGCATATTCTTCTGCCCGTCCAGCATCGTCAGATAGGCAATGATGGAGGTGAGCGGTGTTTTTAAGTCATGCGCAAGGTAAACTACCAGATCATTCTTTTTCTGCTCGCTCTCAATCGTTGCCCGTTCTTTGCGCTTCAGCGTCATTTTCAACCCGGTGAGCTTATCGGAAATGGGCTGCAGCTCCGGCGGCAGCTTCACCGGCTCCTCGTTGTCCTCGCGGACATCGTCAATCGCCTTCTCCACACGTCCCAGATATCCCAGAATGTTCTTGATGGCAAGATTGTAAAAAATAAGGAACAGCAGGATAAACCCGATTGCCAGGAACAGGATTTTATTATCCATGAAGATTTTTCCGTAAAGCTCATCCGCCGTATTCCAGTCCAGATGGAGGTTCGTAAAAAACCACATCATTAAATCCGTAAAGACATCCTGGAAGATTCCGTCAATCAAAAAGTGGACAATCCCATAGCCCACAACCAGCGTCAGCGCCGCCACCAGACTGGTTCTGATGAGAATTGTCCTCTTTAGTTTTTTATAGCTATTTTTCAACCTTGTACCCTACTCCCCAGACTGTTTTGATAAACTCTGTTTTTCCCATCGGACCGCCCATTTTCTCGCGAAGATGACGGATGTGCACCATAACTGTGTTGTTGCTCTGTTTGTAATATTTCTCATGCCATACCTGCTCAAAAAGCTGCTCCGAGCTGATTACCTGTCCGCGGTTTTCACAGAGAATCCAGAGAATATCAAATTCAATCGGCGTAAGCGTCAGCTCGCGCTCGTTAAATGTACATTCATGCGTGCTGCGGTTCATCAGCAGCCCGCCAAAATCAATAATATCCTCCTGCGGCTTTCCGCCGTCGTTGTACTTTGTGTAACGGCGGAGCTGCGCTTTCACACGTGCTATCAGCTCCAGCGGATTAAACGGCTTTTCAATATAATCGTCCGCCCCCAGCGTCAGCCCGTTGATTTTGTCCATATATTCTGTCTTTGCCGTCAGCATGATAACCGGAAACGTGTAGGTTTCGCGGATTTTCTGCAGAATCGTAAAGCCGTCGATGTCCGGCAGCATGACGTCCAGAATCGCCAGGTCCGGCTTTTCTTCGTTTACTGCTGCCAGCGCATCTTTTCCGTTGTAGCACTTGACCGCCTCAAAATTTTCGTTTTTCAGGTAAAGTCCGATAACGTCCGCAATCTCACGTTCGTCATCCACAATCAGTATTTTACCGGGCATGGCTGCCCCTCCTTCTGTATATGATGATGTACCTGGCGCCTGTTTTTGCGCTCCCGCACCTGTTTTTATCTGTGCAGGTGCGGGACCTGCAGACAAAATTTCTGAAAAATATAGCGTCCAGTTAATCTGGAAACACCGTATCAGCCCTCGCAGTTTCCGACAGTGCGCGGGAACGGGATGACGTCACGGATGTTGCTTACACCCGTAAGATACATCACGCAGCGCTCAAAGCCAAGGCCGAAGCCCGCATGACGGGTGGAACCGTATTTGCGCAGGTCGAGATAGGCACGGTAATCCTCTTCCTTTAAGCCAAGCTCATGCATACGCTGCAAAAGCTTTTCATAGCTGTCCTCTCTCTGGCTTCCGCCAATGATTTCCCCGATACCCGGAACAAGGCAGTCCATCGCCGCAACGGTCTTTCCGTCGTCATTCAGCTTCATGTAAAACGCCTTGATTTCCTTCGGGTAGTCAGTCACAAATACCGGACGCTTAAACACCTGCTCCGTAAGATACCGCTCATGCTCGGTCTGCAGATCGCAGCCCCAGCTTACCTTATATTCAAATTTATCGTTATTCTTTTCCAGAATTTCAATGGCTTCTGTGTAGGTCACATGACCGAACTGCGAATTTACCACGCTGTTCAGACGCTCCATCAGTCCCTTATCCACAAAGGAATTGAAGAAAGCAAGCTCCTCCGGCGCATTTTCCATGACGTAGCGGATGACGTATTTCAGCATGTCCTCCGCAAGAATCATATCATCCTTTAAATCCGCAAAGGCAATTTCCGGCTCAATCATCCAGAACTCCGCCGCATGGCGTGTCGTGTTGGAATTTTCCGCGCGGAAGGTCGGTCCGAAGGTGTAAATGTTGCGGAATGCCTGCGCATACATTTCTCCATTGAGCTGTCCGCTTACCGTCAGATTCGTCTGCTTTCCGAAAAAGTCTTTCGTGTAATCCACTTTTCCGTCCGCAGTTTTCGGCGGATTTTCCAGATCCAGCGTCGTCACCTGGAACATCTCTCCAGCGCCCTCACAGTCGCTTCCGGTAATGAGCGGCGTGTGTACATACACAAAGTCACGCTCCTGGAAAAATTTATGGATAGCGTATGCCGTCAGCGAGCGCACGCGGAAAGTCGCCTGGAACATATTGGTGCGCGGGCGCAGGTGCGAGATCGTGCGCAGGAATTCCACGCTGTGGCGCTTTTTCTGCAGCGGATAATCCGGCGCGGAGCCGCCCTCCACTGTCACCTCATCCGCCTGAATCTCAAACGGCTGCTTCGCCTGCGGCGTTGCAACCAGCGTTCCCTTTACAATCACTGCCGCACCGACATTCAGCTTACAGATTTCCTGGAAGTTATCCATTTTATCATGAAATACTATCTGCAGGGTCTCAAAAAAGGTACCGTCGTGAAGCACCAGAAAGCCG
Source organism: Marvinbryantia formatexigens DSM 14469 (assembly GCF_025148285.1). Classification (NCBI taxonomy): domain Bacteria; kingdom Bacillati; phylum Bacillota; class Clostridia; order Lachnospirales; family Lachnospiraceae; genus Marvinbryantia; species Marvinbryantia formatexigens. Next base: position 1,627,189 of record NZ_CP102268.1, read on the forward strand.
AAGGTTTTGGAGTCGCGCACGCTTCTCACCCAGCCGCCCACGGTAATCTCCTTATCCAGATATGCCTCTCTGTTTCTGTATATTTCTCTTACTGTTACTAAATCCATGTCTATGTTCTCCTATATCCTTATTAGTAGCTGATACACTCTTGTTTTATTATACTAAAAAGGCGCGGAGGTGTAAAGCCCATTCCGATTTTAAACCGTTTTCCGAATTCCGATTTTAAACCATTTTCCAAAAATAACAGGAAGCGGTATAAAACTCCTTATAATGCCGATGTTTTCGTAATTCCGCCGGACGTCTTTATACCTCAAATACAGAAGCGGCTTCCTCCAGATATTCTGTCACCGGCAGATGCTGCGGGCAGACACCCTCGCACTGTCCGCAATGTACGCAGACAGACGCCGCACCGCCGTCTCCCACGGCATTTTTATAATTTGCCGATGCCTTTTCGCTCTTTCCGTAGAGACGCACCTGGTTCAAGCATTTAAAGATATCCGGTATTTTGATCTGCTGCGGACATCCTTCCACACAATACCGGCAGGCGGTACAGCTGATAGTCGGCACCGAACGGATTACCTTTACGGTCTCCTGCACAGCCTCTTTTTCCACGTCAGAGAGCGGCTCAAAATCATTCATTGTCTGCAGGTTATCCTCCATCTGGCTCTGATCGGACATACCGCTGAGAACTGCCATCACATTATCCAGCGACGCACAGAACCGGATGCCCCAGGAAGCCAGCGACGCCTGCGGTCTGCATTTTTTCAGAATCGCTTCCGGCTTTTCCGGCAGGGATGCCAGCGTGCCGCCCTTCACCGGCTCCATGACAACGACCGGTATACCGTGCTTCACTGCCACCTCATAGCATTTGCGCGACTGGACCTTTTCATCCTCCCAGTCCATGTAATTAATCTGAAGCTGCACAAATTCTACCTCCGGATGCTTATCCAGCAGCTCATCCAGCATCTCTGCGGAATCGTGGAAGGAAAAGCCAAAATGACGAATCAGCCCCTGCTTCTTCATTTCCTGCGCCCAGCTCCAGCAATCATACTGGTCGAAAACCGGAATATTCGATTTTTGCACAGCATGCAGCAGATAATAGTCAAAATAACCTGCGCCGGTGCGTGCAAGCTGCTCGTCAAAAATGCGCTGCACATCCTCCCTGCACTTCAGATTCCATGCCGGAAGCTTCGTCGCCAGCGTAAAGCTCTCCCTCGGATGCCGGTTTACCAGCGCTTCCTTCACTGCCGTCTCCGAGGTGCCCTCATGATACACATATGCCGTGTCAAAATACGTAAAGCCTTTCTCCAGAAACGCATCCACCATCTGACAGACCGCCGGAATATCAATTTTTCCATCCGCCGTCTGCGGCAGGCGCATCAGCCCGAAGCCCAGCTTCTTTTTGGGTCTTATACTTGTCTTTTGCATGTTCATATCCTCCTTTTTGTCGTATGTTCCGGACGGTTTTCCGCCCTGTTTCTGTTTATATTATCATATCCTGAATAGCCGGTTTCGTAAAGCGGTAAATGCCCGCAAAAATCGAGTAGGAGGAATTTCTCTTAAATGAGAAATTCCGACCTCTCACACCACCGTGCGTACCGTTCGGTACACGGCGGTTCAATCAACTTAACAAGTGACACACCTCTCGGTGTAGTAATCCAGCATTGAGACTAATCCAAATGAGGTTAGTCTCTTTGTACTTATAGCTTTCTGTATCCAGCCATTGTGTGCGAGACGAGCGTATTTATCGCCACAATAAGCGATATTGTATGCCGCCCATCTTGGTACATCAAGTTTCATCAGATTCTTTGCTCTGTTCTGGGGAGTTTTCCAGTGTTTCCATATACACATGCGCAATCTATATCTGATGTTTCCGTCCAGTTCTCTACAGAGCGTTTTCATGCTTCCTATCCTGAAGTAGTTTATCCATCCTCTGATGAGTTGGTTGAGTTTCTCCACCTTATAGCTGTTGCTAACGCCCCAGCTACGGCAGGTGAGTTCTTTCATCTTCTTCTTAAATTTCTCAGCTGATTTTGCATGTGGTTTAGCCTTGTATTGGTGTGCCATTGGGTCATAGTAGAATCCGAATCCAAGGTATTTTAACCCTTGTGGTCTGTCTGCTTTGCTCTTGGTCATGTTGACCTTGAGTCCCAGTTTCTCTTCGATGAAACGTGATATATTTCTCATCACCCGCTTTGCAGACATTTCGCTTCCTACCATGATAATGCAGTCATCCGCATATCTTACAAAGTTCAACCCTCGCTTTTCCATTTCCTTATCGAGTTCATTGAGCATGATGTTTGCTAACAGCGGAGAAAGATTTCCTCCTTGTGGTGTTCCCACAACTGATTCCCTGTACTCATCATCTATCATGATTCCGCTTACAAGATATTTCCTTACAATAGAGATAACATCTCCATCTTTGATTGTTCTGCCAATTAAAGTCATTAACTTGTCATGGTTTACTGTGTCAAAGAACTTTTCCAGGTCAATATCTACAATCCAGTCATTTCCGTCATTCATCATGTCGAGTGCCGCAAGGATTGCCTGCTGTGCACATCTGTTTGGTCTAAATCCATAACTGTGGTCATGAAACTGTTCTTCATAGATTGGTGTTAACACTTGTGCTATGGCTTGTTGTACAAATCTGTCTGTTACTGTTGGTACTCCCAGATTTCTGACACCGCCATCCGTCTTTGGTATCTCCACTCTTCGTACTGGCTGAGGCTTATATTTCCTTGTCCTCAGCTGTTCCTTGATGATTTCGCCGTTCTTTGCAAGGTGCTCCTTAAGTTCCGTGTACTTCATTCCGTCCACTCCCTCTGCACCTTTGTTTCGTACGACTTGCAGGTACGCTCTGTTGAGATTATCTCTGGATAATATCTGCTCCATTAGACTACTTGTGTCCATGCGTTCTTTCCTTTCCGTCTCGCTTGATTTGACCATCTTTTCCCCGATTGGTTACGGCGGATGTCTGTCTCTTCTGCAACACGAGACCTACTCAAACTGATTGATTGTTCGCCCCTTCGCTCCATCTCCATTACTGAGACTTCCTCACTACTATGGACTCTGCTGACTTCTCACAGTTCGTTGTTACTAGGCTGATGGAACCTCTGTGAGACCTCCACGCTTAAGGTGCACGCTCTTTCTCTCCATATATCCGCCGCATTTACTCTGCTACTACTAACGTGATAGTTATTAGACTTCGTTGCTTTCTGCCAGCTTATCTCTCGTAGCCTAGCCTTATATGCGATTTCTGTCCGTCGGACCAGAGATTTGCCTACAGCTTCCTTCAGATTCCACCTCACGATGGACACCCTTGCTGTTCAGCTATACATTTTCCACTATCCGGGCATGTTCGGGACTTGCACCCGTTAGAGCGCGCCCATGACGCGCAAACAGAAAAGCAGCACCCCGACCGGCACTGCCTTCCAAAATATATTTAATTTATATATTGGTTCAAAAACTGTATTGCTTTTGTTTTATTGGTACACTTCATCATATATTCATCCCCGCTGCTGTATCTGACAGAAATTTCGTACCTTAAAACAGGTGCCATTGACGCTTCATCATAATCCGCAATAAATTTCACTGCGTCATCGACTGATTCCAGAATCCGGGTAATTCCATGAACCGGTGTAACAACCACCTCCGAAACAGTGGTATCCAGCGCCTCGCACAATGCGTCTGCAAGCTTTTTCAGCCTGTCCTGATATGTTGTAAAGAAATTCTGAAGCAATCTGTTTTTTTGTTCTTCCTTTAACGCACGGAAAGAATCCACGATATTCTGAAGTTCGGATTCGCTCGTATTTTCTTCCCAATGGATAGACAGACCAGTCGACTCAAACAGGCTGCAAATTTCTGAATAACTAAAATAAAGCACGTAAAATCCCTGGGACCTTAATTGTGAAAGCGCATTTTCCGTAAATTCCCCCGCGAGAACAGCCGCATAAAATGGCATATTTTTTGCATATTTTTCAACCAGCGGAAGAATTGCTCCGGCAATTTCCTGCACTTTATTTTTTGAATGCTTTACATATCTTCTCCATGCCATTTCTATAAATGCTTTTGGTATGCCCGCTTCCGTTTCTGAGCCGCCCTTTTCTATAACAATATCAAGCTTATGTTTGTTGCCATTAAGGTCCGTCCCTATGACTTCCCGTCTGTTTCCCCTTGCCGGACGCGGGTGTCTGTAATCCAGATAATATCCTTTCCGTGAAATTACCGGTCTCAGATAATTAATGATTGCTGATTCAAAAAAATCACCGATCGCCTCTCCCAACTGATGCGACGGTGAAGTAGCCATATCTATTTCTCCTTTTCAAACTGTGGTATCATGTTTTCTTTTATATGCTTTGCAAAAGCATATGCCAATAGCGGAGGAACCGCATTTCCCACCTGGTCATCCTGCGTCAGCCATTTTGCTTTTCTTGTAAGATTTCCAAAAAAACAATAATCATCGTCAAAGGACTGCAGCCTTGCAGCTTCTCTGACTGTTAATCCCCGGTTCATAACCGGATGTATCAAATCTGTCCGGAAATTGCAAGTCACAGTTCTCCCCGGAAGCGACAGATCAAGTTTATATGCATTCTGCTTCTTTGTCCTGATTTCCGGCGGGAGGATCGAATTGTTACACCCCTGCGGTATCATTGCATATCGTTCCTGAATTGCTTTGGAATGCCTTGTTGCACGATGATTATAAATAACTCCGGGATTCCGTTCGCCCACGCATTTTTTCTGAAAATCATTGTCATAATGATTTCTCATTTTCATTTTTTCCGCTCCCTCTCCCTGATTCACAACAGGAAGATTGGAAAATGCATCGTTTACCGTAACATATGGGAGCAATTCACGTTTAAACAGATTCATCTGACCCGATTCTTCATTCTTTCCATGCGTTGGCTGCGGAAATGTAATCTTCTTATCAAATCCTCTGATACCAATAAGCACAAACCGGGGACGGGCCTGCGGGACACCATAATCTGCCGCATTTACTAAATTATATTTGCACTGATATCCAATCTTTTCAAATTCCGTTACAATAGCTTTCAGCACTCTTCCGTTCTGCATATTCATAATGCCGTGTACATTTTCAAAAAAAAGAACTCTGGGACGGATATCTGCTGCAATCCTTACATATTCCCGGAACAGTGTATTTCTCGGATCATCTGATAAACGCTGTCCTGCCAGACTGAATCCCTGACAGGGCGGACCTCCGGTTATTACATCAATTTCCGCCGCCGTACAGTTTGCCGCTGCCAGTAATTCAGCAGCAGTCACCTCCCGCACGTCTTTCAGAACAAACGGTACTGTCGGATGATTATATGTAAATGTATGTTTTGCTTCCTCGTCAATATCATTCGCACATACACAGACATAGCCTGCTTTGCGGAACCCCTCCGTAATCCCGCCGGCGCCCGCAAATAAATCAATCGTTTTTAACATATCACCTTATCCTTCTCATTACTTGCCCATATTATAAGGAAGCCCTCCCTGTTTGTCAATAAAATTCAGAAGGTACAAAACACGGTCGTTCCTGTGATTCCATCGTTTTTCGCGCTAAGAGCTACAGAAAAACAGAACAGTGCAGCATCACAGCCCCACTGTTCCAAACATACTTTATAAACCTGTTCTGCCAACGAAAAATCGTTGGCGGGTGTGCCCTCTCCCGCATCTCTTCTGACCCAAAGATGCGTAGCAGCACATTCTCTGCCTTAATAATTCTCCAGAATTTATAATGTTCCCTATTTACCAACGCTCTCAAGGTAAGCATTCAGTCTTGCTACCAGCAGATCTGTCGGAATGCCATGAACCATCGCGGCTTCCTCAAGGGACTCCATCTGTGAGGACGGGCATCCTACGCAGTGCATACCGCTCCCCATCAATACTGCCGCCATATTCGGATCTAACTGAAGAATCTCTCCAATCAGCATTTCTTTCGTAACGTTTGCCATGATCGTAACCTCCTATTGTTCATTATCACTTACTGATAACTCATTATAAGACCAAACGCAGGGAACGTCAAGCAAAAAACACCTCTAGTGCAACAGGTCAGTCTGACTGAACTGTTACTTTCCGCAGCATTTTTCAAAAATATCCAGACACTGCAGTGTCGCGGCGTGCGGCATCAGATTGCTTTCCAGTTTTCCGCTTTTAATGCAATCCACCACTTCCTGTATTTCGAATTCAAATCCATTGTCAATTGGATATGTGAAGGATTCTGCCAGGCGGAACTCCCCGTCATACAGCTCGCACCGCTCACACCTGTGCGTCTGTGTCATCTGGATATATCCGTCAGAACCGTACAATCCGGACGGAGACGGTACTCTGGAATAAGCCGTTGTCTGCAGCGAAGCCCTGCAGGTCTCATACTGTAATAGGATGCTATTGGTCACATCGACCCCCGTTTCTCCCATTACAATATCCGCCCGCACATCTACCAGCTTTTGCGGAATCAGACTATTCACAATTTCAATCGGATACACCGTCAGATCATACAGCGCTCCGCCGCCTAATTCCGGATTAAAAATCCTGTGCTCCGGCTGCGCATGAATTCCCCCGGTATAATTTGCCAGATAAACGGTCCCTATGCGCCCCGTGCGTATCCACTCCCGCGCCTTTTTTATCGTTGGAAGAAATACGGACCACATCGCTTCCATCACAAACACCTTTTTTTCTTTTGCCCTTTTAAAAAGCTCCTCTGCCTCTTTTTTCTTTAATACCATGCTTTTTTCACAAAGCACCGCTTTCCCATATTCAATACACAGCAGACAGTTCTCATAATGAAAATTGCAGGTTGTAGCAACATATACCGCATCAATATCTGCCTGCTCCAGCATTTCCCGATAGCTTCCGTAATACTCCGGCACCTTATTTGCAGCGGCAAAGGTCTTTGCACGCTCCAGGGACTTGCTTGCAACCGCCCGCACTTCCGCTTCTTCCACCCGTCCGGCCGCTTCGCAGAACTTCACAGCGATTCCGCCCGCACCGATAATCCCAAATCGTATCATAGCCATATCCTCACTTTGCACAGCGCAGAATCGCGTCCATAACTCCGGCGTTCCGGATGCTCTCTTCTACAGAAAACGCCGGTTCCCGGTTTTCCAGAACCGCTGCGCAAAATTCCTTTATTTCTTCTTCGTACTGCCTGCACGGTTCCAGAAGATACTCTGTGTCAGAGCCATCATTTAACACCACCTGTATCGGCGTATCCACTCCGTCCTGATCAATAAAGGAATCTCTCACAATGATACTCCCCACTGTGCCATCTATCTCCGTAACCTGGGCAGAATGTGAATCAAACCCGGAATGGACAGATGCCATAACGCCATTGGAATATTGCAGAACCGCACTGAGGCTGAAATCTACTCCCTGCATTTTTGTCTGCAATGCACAGATTTTCTCAGGTGTTTCATTTAAAAGCATTCCTGTCATATTGATCGGATAGCATCCCACATCTCTGATGGAACCGCCGCCCAGTTTCTCATTTACTCTGACATTATTCATATCCTCCAGAACAAACCGGTGAGAAGAATTAATATGCCGGATTTCCCCAATTATTCCCGCATCCACCAGTTCTTTCAGTTTCCTGCTGCGGGAGGAAAACCGATACATAAACGCCTCCATCAGCTTCACGCCATTCTCCCGGCAGGCATCTGCCATCTCCTGTGCATCCTGCTTTGTCAATGCCAGAGGCTTTTCGCAGAGCACATGTTTCCCCGCTGCAGCCGCTTTCAAAACCCACTCTTTATGAAGCGCATTCGGCAGCGGAATATACACCGCATCAACATCCGGATCATTCAGAAGCGCGTCATATGTACCATACAATTTCTGAAACCCAAATGCTTCCTTTGCCTGGGCCAGTTTTTCTTCACTTCTGCTTGCGATCGCATAAGGAACCGCCGTATCCACCCGGAGCATTGCCGGCAGCACCTTTTTCCGGGCAATCCCCGCATAGCCAAGCACGCCCCAGTTTATTACTTTTTCCATAATTCTATTTTCTCCTTTATTCTTTTAATGCACCACCTACGGCACTTGTAATAAACACATCCTGAATTGTCAGAAACAGCAGTAAAATCGGAACCGCCATCATGACAGATGATGCAAGTATCGACGCCCAGTCCGTTTTAAACTCCGAAGAAAACATCTGCAGACCCACAGATATTGTCCGCGAATATTTACTGGTCGTAAACGTCATCGAGTACATAAACTCTTCCCAGGAAATCATAAACGCATACATCGCCGTTGCAAAAATCCCCGGTGCCGAGATCGGCAGAACAATACGGAACAAAATTCCAATTTTACTGCAGCCGTCAATCATCGCCGCCTCCTCCAGCGTTCTCGGAAGAGTACTTATGAATCCGCGGATCATAATAACAGAAAACGGCAGCATACATAAAAGATGTGTAAAAGAAAGCGCCAGTTTGTTATCTACGAGCCCTGTGCTGTTTAACGTGCGGTATAACGGCACCAGCGTTGACGCCTGCGGCACCATATTACACAGCAAAATCAGCAGCATCAGAAAATTTTTTCCCCGGTAATGATGTCTTGCGAAGGAATACCCTGCCGGAACCGCAATCACAATGCACAGAAGCGTTGCCGTTCCCGCGACAATAATGGTATTCAGAAAATATCTCGGAATATCCGTTGTGGTAAGTACCGACACGAAGGCCTGCAGCGTCGGCTCCGCGGGCAAAAGCTGCGGCGGCGAAGTCATTAACTGATCCGGTGTGCGCAAAGAGCAGGAAACCAGCCAGAAAAAAGGAAATAAAAAAATACATGCAAGCACGCACAGGATTCCATATAAACATATTTTTTTTAATGTTCGTCCCATCTTATTTCCTCCTAAACCAGTGTACTCTCTTTTTTCTCTGTTACGACAATATACACTGCAGCAATAGCCATAACGATCAGGAAAAATATGTTTGCCGCAGCAGCCGAATACTCGAAATTAAACTGCTCTATACCTGTCTTGTAAATAAAAATCTGCGCAATTTCTGACGCTCTCGCCGGTCCGCCTCCCGATATGCTGTAAACATACACAAAGGAATTCAGCGACCAGATAACCGATACCAGAATAATAGACCTCATAACCGGAAACAGCAGCGGAATTGTGATAGATGATATCTGCCGGAACCAGTTTGCCCCATCCAGCTTTGCGGCTTCGTATATATCGGCTGAGATCGACTGCAGACCGCTCAGATACATAATCAACACAAACGGCGTAATTTTCCATACATAAACGGCCGCCACACAGATAAGTGCCTGCTTTGGGCTTGACACCCAAAGCTGATACTTATCAATGATTCCTAACTGATATAAAAGATAATTCAAAACACCGTAATCCGCATTGTAAATCCATTTCCAGACGATACACACCACAATAGATGGAATGACCCACGGAACGATAAACAACGTTCTCCAGAATTTCCGGAACCGGATATTGGAATTTAATAATACGGCTATCAGAAGCCCGAATAACATTTCAAACGGCACGGTATACAGCAGCCACACAAACGTATTTTTCAGGTCATTTAAAAACACCTTGTCCTTGAATAATCTCTGATACTGATCCAGCACCGGAAATACTCCATTATTCGTAAAGCTTCTGACAATATTATTGAACATCGGAACTCCAACCAGCCCGATTAAGACAATAAAGGTCGGCGCAAGATAGATAAAAGGATATTCCCTGCTGCTTTTTAATTTTACTTTTCGATTCACTTTTTTCATCCCTTCTCTTCTATGAGCACCGTTCCGGCGCTATGCGTTACAATATTGCATCCAATGCTGCTTTTGCCGTTTCCATAGCCTCCTCCGGAGTCGCGGTTCCGCTCAGCATGGACTGCACTGCATCCAGAATAATCTGCTGCGCTGCAGGTGTATCATCAAGCGGCTGGAAATTCTTTGTGTGACTTAACTGTTCCGCAAAAATCTGGTTTGTCTCATCGCTTAAACATTCTGCTTTTCTTGCTTCCAGATTTGCCGGGAACGCATGCGGGAACCATTCCTGTACTTCCTCCGAAAGAAAATATTCAAGAAACGTCCATGCGTCATCCGGGTTCGGTGCATTCTTCGGCATTGCAACATAATATCCGCCAAGCCCGGCATTCAGAGGACCGTCTTTCCCTGGCCACAGTGCGACTCCGACCTCCAGATCCGGCGCATCATTTTTAATGTTCATAACTGCAGACTGTCCGTCTACATACATTCCAATTTTATTGTTATTGAACAATGTACGCACTTCTGCAGCCCCATTGCTTACAGAGCTCTCCGGCGCAACGTGATATTTTGTCAACAGTTCCGAATAATACGTCGCCGCCTCAATTGCTTCCGGACTATTCAGCATGCTTTCTGACATATCCTCATTTGCAACTTCTCCGCCGGCACTCCAAAGCTCCGGTATAAAACGAAACCAGGTATTTCCCGTAAGATTTCCTACCAAACCATAGCCATACTGGTCAACGTTTCCATCTCCATCCGTATCTTTTGTTAATGCCTGCGCATATTCCAGCACTTCTTCCCAGTTCTGCGGCGGTGCTTCCGGGTCCAGTCCGGCGTCGCGGAAAAGTCCTTTATTATACACAAGACACATTGCTTCTGTGCTCCACGCAAGACCATATACTTCTCCGTCTACCGTTCCAAGCTCAAGCGCCGTCTGGTCAAAATCTTCCAGATTGATCGCATCCGATTTTTCCAGATAAGGGCTGAAAGACTGCAGCAGCCCCTGTTTTGCAAAGCTGTTTGTCCATGCATAGCTCTGCCACATCAGATCGGGTCCTTCCTTTGCCTGGCATGCAACCATTTCTTTTGTTACAAGATCTGCATAGGGAACAATTTCAAACTGAAGGTCAATGTCCGGATGCAGCGCCTCAAACTCCGGCTCCAGTCTGCTCACCGTATCTTCCTCGGTTCCGTCATACCAGATTGTTACCACTCTTTTTTCATCAGACGCAGATACTCCTGCCGCGCTTCCCGCTGCCACTGCTGCCGCCATCACAAGTGTAATACTCTTCTTCCATGTATTTCTTTTCATTTGTAAAGCCCTCCTTTTCTTTAAATCAGAATATTCCTTTCATCATAATCCTTTACCACATACTTTTCCAGTTTCGCCTGATCAATTTCAATGCCAAGCCCCGGTTCTCCTGATGGAATAATATAACCTTCCTCCCAGACAAACGGTTTCTTCATTACCTTATCAAATCCTCCAAAGCTTCCCATTGTCTCAATTGCTTCCTGAATCAGAAAATTCGGGCAGCATGCATCCAACTGAAGCTGTGCCGCAAAATTAACCGGTCCCGCCCAGAAATGCGTCGTTATCTGGCTGTGAAAAGCGTCCGCCATTGCCGCTATGTACCTTGCTTCACGAAGCCCACCGACGCCCGCAACATCAATCTGATAAATATCGCAGCTCTTATCTGTCATCAGCTTTACGTATTCATAGCGGGTCGCCAGTCTTTCTCCGGTAGCGATCGGGATAGTCGTTGCCCGGGACACTTTTTTCAAGATCTCCTGATTCTCGGGCGGTGTCGGTTCCTCAAACCAGAGAGGATCATATTCTTCCAGCATTTTTGCCACGCGGATTGCCCCTGCTGCAGTAAACTGTCCATGTGTTCCAATGATAATATCGACATTTTCTCCCACTGCTTCCCGGATATTTGCAATCGTTCTTTTCGCCCGCAGCATCGCTTCCCGCGACGGCATGTGAACGGCATAGGTATCCAGATAGGGCGCCATCGGGTCCAGCTTAACTGCTGTAAAACCCATGTCCGCATATTCCTTTGCCCGCTTTGCACATGCATCCGGCAGCTGCCAGAAATCTTCGCAGAAAATCCTGTCTTCTTTTTCATAAAGATATGTATACGTGCGGATTCTGTCATTTACTCTGCCGCCCATCAGATTATAGACCGGCTGCCCGGTTTCTTTTCCGATAATATCCCAGAGGGCAATTTCAAATCCGCTGATAAGACCCATAGAAGACAAATCTGTGTGGAGCTTACTGTGGATAGCAAAAATCTTGCCAAACACTTTTTCCATATCGAAAGGATCCGCTCCGATAATGTAATTTTCTGCCATATCCATGACCATCTTTTCCAGTGTAGCAGGATTATATGCATTCCATATGATTTCTCCCCATCCCTCTACACCCGAATCTGTAACCAGTTTCAGCAGGAACCAGTACACACCTCCTTTTGCGTTTGACCTGATTTTTACCGGATAAAAAAATACATCTTTAATCTTCATTTTTTTCCTCGTTGTCACATTTTTCTTATAGCTTCGCCCTTTAAAGTGCACTTTTTAGCATTTTTGCATAAATTACCAGTATTTTCCTCTCTGGTTTTTATCGCTTTTGCTATATGTCAATCATAACAAAAACCCTTTTTCATAAACATAGCATATTATGACAAAGGGATGTACTTTTTTGATCTCTTTTTGCAAAAAAGAAACGGGTATGCTTTTTTGCACATCCGTTTCTTTTTCATAAGCCGCCTGACAAACAGGTCTCATTTTATATTTTTCTTACGATACTCCGACGGAGAGCACCCCGTCAGCTTTTTAAAACTCTTCGAAAAGTAAAAAGGGTCTGTATAAAATAATCCCGCTGATATCTCCTTGATTGTAAGATTCTGGCTCTCCAAAAGCCTTTTTGCCTCCGCAATCCGCAGTTCATTCATATATTGAATCAGATTTTCCCCGGTATCTTTTTTAAATTTCCGGCTCAGATGCTCCGGCGAAATACTGAATCTGTCAGCCACTGCCTTTACAGACAGACGCTGCCGGAAAATATTTTCGCTGATGTATTTCAGTACCTGTTCCGTCAAATCATGCGTATCATCCAGTTGTCTGCGCGTATTCAATATCACTCCGTCTCTCATGTGATATAGAACAGCCTTCAGATAAAGATTAATCAATTCAGCCTTCTCCATTCCGGAAGCCATATATGTCTTATAAATCTGCGAACACAGAAACTGCACTTCTCCGTCATAATCATGCAGCTTTATAATTTTATCCGTAAAAGGATGCTGGTCCTTCATCCCAAACCAGATTACATAGTTATCAAATGTTGCATATTTTGATTCATATAACAAATGAGTAACCATCGGCGGAATCAGAATGAAATCATAAGATTCATACTCAAATACACTCTCGTTCAATCTCATCTTTGTTTTACCACGGGTCATAAAATTCAGCTCATAATGCTTATGCCTGTGCCCCATAACATTTCTGGTAACGTCACTGTAGCGCGATCCCAAAAATTCCGCATTCTGATAATCAAACTCCATATCTGTTTTCCCGTCCCACTCTGTTTATTCCAGTTCTTCTCCTGGCTACATTATACAAAGCCCATAAAACAAAGTCAAACCGATTCTTTACGTCTGCCATTTTCATGACCTCATCGCACAATCAAGCAGGAAAACACATTCTTTTTTTCATGTTAAAACAACAAAAAATCACACCAGCCGGAGCGTGTCACCGGGATTATCATTGTGAGACCGGACACCTCCGATACGGGCGAACCGCACTCCTCCCGGAACTGGTGTGATACAGATATTATAGTACCGCCCATCGGAAAATGCAAGGACGGCTTTCTTTTCTCGCCGGCTTTCTTGCCTTTCTTGCCGGCTTTCTTGCCGGCTCTGCCTTTTATTCCGCCGGCACCAGGTACTCCCGGAGCCGGCTGTAGTCCTCCGCATTGTAGCAGACGATTTCAAACGCCTCAATGTCCGGGTTGCTGAATACCCTGGTCAGCCCGATGTATTGCGTCAGCTTGGATGCCAGATTCAGGACATCCTTCTCATCGGTAATCAGCTCCACTCTTCCTTTGCACTTTCTGATTGCTTTATAGAAACCGTCAATGTTCTGTATCGCTTTCACTCTCATAGATCATCTCTCCTTTTTCGTAAACTGCCGCACGGCCCCGGCGAATCCGCCATGCATCTTAGAATCTTCCGGCGCTGAGCCACTCATCCACAAAATCATGCAGTGTTTTCATGGTGTCCCCGAACTGTCCCGGAAATTTTTCCAGATGTTTTGCCGGGGTAAACTTATGGGTCGCGCCCTCCACAAACGCAATGGTTTTGTCCTCGCTGGCTGCCATGTTATAAATAGTTTCCGACGCCAGGAACTCCCAGCCGGCGGTCATGCCCATGACCAGCAGCGGAGATTTTATGTGCGCCACATTGCCCGGCGGGCAGTTGTAAGTGGATTCCCACTCCACGCCCCATATATGGTCTTCATCGAACCCGTAATCATCCGAAGTGCGCACGGCGTAGGAATTCAGATAAGTCTTTACGGAGAGAAACCTTGCGCCTTCCCAGAAAGAAGGAGTAAGCGAAACCGGATTTTCCGGTCCTCTGAGGCTGCGGATAATCTCCTCTGTTCTGCTTCCATCCGGGTGCAGCAGCAGATACGGCTTCTGCGTATGGGCCATCAGACGGGTATCCTGGGCGTACAGCTTATTATTTAAAAATACCTGCGCACTTCCCGGAATGATAAGCGGTTCGTCGTCTGTATAATTTCCTCCGCCCGCTTCAATCTTCATCAGACGGCTCAGCGCATATTCCAGAATATAAATATTCCGCAGACTCTGCGCCTTCTGAAATTTTCTGATAAACGCATCCGAATAAACAGACCCCTTTTCATCAAACCCGTTCGCCGGATTGAAAAGATTCAGTTCCTCATTGATCAGCATGCCGCTGTTTTCGTCCTCCACCGCCGGGTCAAGGCTGAGAAGCTGCATGACCGCATTTCCCCAGTTGGAATCCAGCAGCATCAGACCGTCCGCGGGCGGCAGCTCTTCACTGTCCGGGTACGGAAATATTTTTTCGGGTCCCCGGAAAACCTGCGGTCCGTTTTCCGCAACCGCCTGATATGCCGACATCAATGTACCGCCGCCGCTGTGCCCCATCAGTACAATCTTCTCTACCTGGGGAAGCGAACGCAGATACTCTACCGCAGCCTTCACACTCCTGGTTTTTTCTATCTGGCTGAAGATAATCCCTTCCTTGCTCATGACATTCGCATTCAGAACCGTATACCCTCTTTTTGCCAGTTCGGGACCTGTCGGCCAGAGCAGATAATCTTCATCCGAATGCATAACCAGTACCGCAATTCTCTGTTTCTCATTTTTCTGTACCGGCTCATATAACACGCCCGGAGAACGCTTTGCCACATTCACAAACGATGTCTTAATTGCTTCCATGTCTGCCTCCTTGCAGTAGTTGTTATTGTTTCGTGCGCTCACAGCCGCAGCCGGTCAGTCCTTATCCACCGGCAGAGCGCTGTAAGCCTCATATAAATCCGGCAGGACCTCATACAGATGCTGGCGCTCGATCGTATTGTGCGTCAGAACATTCTTCAGATAGGTATTATCCACCGGCGTATCCTCATCGCGGATAATCTTTCCGTCCTTCGCGTAAAAGCCCATCCACTCACAGTTGATGCTCTCTCTTCCGCCAAGCGGACACGGACGGCTGAAGCGCAGCACCAGATGATGCCCCGGATGACCTTCAAATTCTTCCCAGCAGGCATCCGCCCGGCAGTTGGCATCCAGCAGCTTCTGGTAGCGTTCTTCGGAAAGCCCGTAATCGCGCAGATCAATATTATGTGAAATTGCCGGGATTCCCTTAGACGGATCTCCTGTCGCGCCAAGGTCCAGCGTTTCCAGTGACCAGACGCCGTCCTTATCGTTTTCTCCGTTTACAAATCTGTGGTCCCAGTGGTCCAGCGGATTCCAGATTTTATAGCGCAGGTTTCCCTGCCCCTGTACCATGCTCTTTGAATGCTGATTATACCATTTTCCGTACCAGCGTCTCCATTTTCCCTGCCAGGTAACCGGCGATACGGAATACTCGATATAAAAGCCATATCCCTCCGGCATCATCGTGTAGCCGTAGCATACCTTCGGATAGCCTTTTATCTGAAGATGATCCAGCCAGTGTTCAATCGGAATGGCGTCCTCCACCGCCATCGGACCGGCATCCAGAATCTGCTGCTGCAGAGGATTCGGCGGATAAAGCTTATAATCCGTGTAAAACCGGGAAGCCGGCATCGCCTTCTCCTCTTCTGTCAGCTCCGGCACCTCATAATATGGCATACCGTCATTATATATCAGTCCCATGCTTCCTCTCCTCCTTCTTTCTATCTGCCCCTGTTTATCCTACAATCAGACCGCCGTTGACGTCTATCCTTGCGCCGTTTACGAAGCTTGCTTCTTCGCTTGCCAGGAAGCAGAACGCCCCCACCACATCCTGCGGAACCATCATGCGGCCCACCGGGATCCGGGCAAGCATTCTGGCGCGTTCCTCGTCGCTCAGCGTGGTTTCCTCCGGAACATCCTCTTCACAGTGCCCGATTAAAATGCAGTTAGAGGTAATTCCCTTCGGTCCGAATTCCCGCGCCATTTCGTAGGTCAGCGCCTCCAGACCGCCGCGCGCCGCCGCAAAGGACGGGTCGAGGAAATAGCCGCCGTTTCTGGCATCCCAGGTGGTAATGTTGATAATTCTGGGCGCTTTGCTCTGCAGCAGATACGGCATCGCATTCTTGGCATTTACAAACGCCGATTCCACGACCTCCATAGAATGACGCCAGATGGTCTTGTCGGTGTGTTCGAAATCATAACGGATATGTCCGCCCTTTGCGTTCACCACCACATCCACGCTGCCGAAGCGCTCGTACACATAATCAATCATATCCTTCATGTGGGTGCGCGTCTCGTAGATTTCCGGAGCTGCTTCCATATTTTCTTCCCATTTCGCCTTCGGGTTCTGGGCGATTCCGATCACATGATCGTGATATTTCGGATTGATTTTTTCTTTAATCGCCTTCTGCGCCTTAGTATGTAATCCGCTCAGCATCGCGACATTCATGCCCGCCTCCAGCGCGGCATTTACAATCGCAGAACCATTATTTCCTGCTCCGCCGGTAATCACCATTGTTCTTCCTTTTAATGTAAACATTCTCTCACTCCTGTTCTGCCAAATTCCTTACCTTCATTTCCTGATATAAATCTGTAACCGTCCTTTCGTCCGCATAAGTCTCCGGCGGCTGCTCAGTCCGCATCCATCGGCTGGTCGTGATACTCCGCATACAGCTCCGGCAGGAAGGTATACAGATGCTCCCACTCAATCAGCGTATGGATAACCACCTTTTTCAGATACGCTTCATCACACTTTGTGCTCGGATCTCTCACCAGCTTTCCGTTTACCGGACGCCAGCCGATCCACTCCCTGCTTCTGGTCTCGATGCCTCCCTGCGGGCACGGACGGGAATAGGCAAGGCACAGATGCGTGCCCGGCTCGTCAAAGGTCTCGTAGGAGCCCTTTCCGGTAAGCTGGCAGCCGGCGTCCTTCAGCTCCTGCAGACGCTCATCTGTCAGCCCGAAATCCTTCAGATCAAACTGGTGACGGATGGTATCATACATGCGGTCGCCGGCTCCCAGGTCAAGGCTCTCCGTGGTATGAATGCCGTCGGAGCCATCCTGCCAGTTTACATAATAATGGTCAAAATGGTCCGCATAATTCCAGATTTTATATCTCAGATTGCCGTGCCCCGGCACCATGCTTTTCGATTTCAGATTTCTCCAGTTGCGGTACCAGCGCTCCATCTCCGCGGTAATGTGCGGCGGTCTCACGCGGTAGGTCGCCACGTAGCCGGAGCCGTCCTCAAACATACAGTACCCAAGCTCCACTTTGTCATATCCATACGGTTTTAAAAGGTCCATGAAGTTTTCCGGACGGATCGCGTCCTCCACCTTCATCGGCTTCTTTATAATCTGCATTTCCAGCGGGGAGGGCATATGCAGCGGATATTTGTAAAAATACTTTGCCAGCGGCATCTTTTCCTCCTCCGGGAACAATTTCTGACGCACCTTTACGATATTATCGTCATCGGTATCGATGATTTCTTTATCAACTTCAATAAACATTCTGACTCTCCTTTCTGTTTCCGGGAACAGTCCTGGCGGACTGCCCTTTTACGTTTACTGTTATGAATGCTGCTCTGCTTTTCTTCTGTGCGAATGCTTATGTACATCTGTTTCCACTTTTCCTTCCTGTGCCAGACGGATGACCTTCAGCCCATAGAAGAACATCGGAATAATCACCACCGCGCTGAGCAGATCCGCCAGCGCCTGCGTCGCCGCCACACCGTTTACGCCCCAGATTCTGGGCGCGATCAGAAGAACCGGATAGAAGCAGTAACCCTGTCTTGCAAAGTTTGCCACCAGCGCCAGCTTTGCATTACCAATCCCGGCAAAGAACATATTTACCTGGGAGCTGAGCGCGTGCATGATCAGACCGAAGCACTGCAGCCGCACACAGAGCATTCCAAGCTCCATCACCTCCATATCCGCCTGACTGTTAAAAATACGGATCAGCGGCGATGCGAAGATGAAAATGATAATCCCCATTACGATGGAGCCGCCGACCGCCATCGCGCAGCCATAGGTGTAGCTGTCCTTTACGCGCTTCCACACCTTCGCGCCCCAGTTGAATCCGACCACCGGCTGATAGCCCTGCCCGAATCCGAGAATAAACGCAAATGGGAATTCCATGATACGGTTCGCCACGGAAAGCGCCGCCAGGGATGCTGTGGAATAGCTTCCCGCCACACGGTTGATGGCAATGGATGCCACCACGGTAAGCACCGAGCGGAAGAAGGAGCTGGAGCCGATTGCCACAACCTCCTTCACATCATTCCACACCAGCGAAAACTTCCGGATGGAGATTTCCACAATCGTCGTTTTCCTCGCATATGGCCAGCACAGAATCACAAAGCTGATGCATTTTGAAATTGCGGTCGCCATAGAAGCGCCCGCCACGCCCAGACCAAATTTGTAAATAAACAGCGGGTCCAGAAAGCAGTTCAGAATGCCGCCAAAGCCGATGCCGATCATCGAATAGGTGGCGCTGCCCTCGCTTCGCAGGCACATGTTTAAAATAAAGCTGCCAATCATAAACGGCGCCGCGTACAGCACATAGGTCCCGTACTGTATGGAATACTCCGCGCACTCCTCCGTTGCGCCCAGCCAGTAAACGATATCGCCGAGCATCAGCTTGCCGAAAATCATAAACAGAATTCCCAGCCCGATGCCGGTAAATATCGACGTCGACAGTATCCGGTTCGCGTGTTCTTCCTTCTTCGCTCCGAGAAGTCTGGAAATGTAGCTGCAGGCGCCCGCTCCGATCAGCGAACCGATTACCGTAATCATACGCTCCAGAGAGCTGTTTACACCCACCGCCGCCGTCGCGTTGGTTCCCAGTGTACTGACAAAATAGGTATCCACCAGATTGTAAATTGTGGTGATCAACTGGGCGGTAATCGTCGGCACCGCCATTTTCGGCAGCAGCGTCATGATGTTTTCATTCAGCATCATCTGCTTTTTTTCTTCTTTAACATTGTTTCTCATGCAATATGCCTCTCTATCCTAGAATTAATTCACATACAGATAAACTTTTTTGATTTATCGTCCCACGCCTTATTTTCCTGTTTTTCATAAGGCAGCGCCCGGTAGAAGAACGTAATTAGAAAAGAACATATCCCCGAAAAGAAGTAAAACAGCGGTACCATCCCCACCCCTGCGGGAAGTCCATTCCGGATTATGATAATAACGCAGGATATTGCCGCGCAGAGCAGAACAACCGCATTCGCGCCTGGCGCAAGCCTCAGGATCATATTCATCTGCTCAAAATTCTGGCTTGTGAGCTTGTCCTTTGAAAAGACAAACTGCAGCACGCCGAACCACTCAAACAGAAACAGCGCCAGTGAAAAACCGGAAAATAATACCGGGAAGGAACGGTAATTCAGCTCGCACCTCTGCAGGGCAGCCAGCGCAAAGAACAGCGTTCCCAGCGCGCACAGCATTGCAAATATCCGCTTATAGCGCTGCTTTTCTGCTTTTTCCAGTCTGAATACATACCATTTTCCAACATATTCATACCGGATACAGAAGCCCCGCTTATTTGCGCACGGTTTTTCATATGCCATATAGTTTTCTTCAAAAGAATCCCGGAATGTCTTCATGTACAACCCCTTCTCTATAACTGGTTAATCTCTTTTGCCTTGTTACAAACTACAACGTGTCCCGGACGGACTTCCTGGCTCTTTACGCCCTGCCTGCATCCCTCATCCGCATATGGACAGCGCGACGCAAAGCGGCAGCCGGGTCCCGGATTAATCGGGGACTTAATCTCGCCCTTCAGAATGATGCGCTCCCTGCGGTTGTGGATATCCGTCGTCGGGATCGCTGAGAGCAGCGCCTTCGTGTAGGGATGCAGCGGATAGGCAAACAGCTCTTTTCTGTCGCACACCTCCACCATCTGTCCGAGATACATCACGCAGATCTGGTTGGAAATATGCTTTACGACCGACATGTCGTGCGTGATAAACAGATACGTAAGCTTCAGATCTCGCTGCAGATCCATCAGAAGATTTAAAATCTGTGCCTGAATCGACACATCCAGCGCGGAGACCGGCTCGTCGCAGACGATGAATTTGGGATTCAGCGCCAACGCTCTGGCAATTCCCACCCTCTGGCGGCGCCCGCCGTCCAGCTCGTGCGGATAAGACATCCGCAGACGCTTCTCGATTCCCACCGTATCCATCAGCTCACGCGTACGGTTTTTAATCTCCTCCTGGCTGAAGCTTCCATCCAGCTTCAGCGGCTCCATAATGATGTCGGATACTGTCTGGCGCGGATCCAGGGAAGAATACGGGTCCTGGAAAATCATCTGGACATCCTTGCGGAACTTCACCATTTCTTTTGGCTTCAGCTTTGTGACATCCCTCCCCTGGAACAGAATTTTTCCGTCCGTGCTTTCATTTAAATGAATCAGTGTCCTGCCAAGCGTCGATTTTCCGCAGCCGGATTCTCCCACCAGCCCTACGGTCTCGCCTTCCTCGATCCTGAAGGTGATATCATCCACAGCATGCACCATTCCGGCGCCGCTCTTAAAGTATTTTTTTAAGTTCTGTGTTTCCACCAATGCCGCCATATATCACCCCTCCTCGTTCGCTTTCCAGCATCTGACCTTATGACCCGGCGTCATTTCAATCATGTGGTTATTAAACTTCTTACATTTTCCGCAGGCATACGGACACCGCTCCAGGAAATCACAGTGTTCGCGGAGCACGGACGGATCCGGCGGCAGCCCCTCAATCGGCGAGAGCCTCTCCACATCCTTATCCAGATCCGGCAGGGCGCCGAAGAGCCCGCAGGTATACGGATGCGTCGGATTATCGTAGATATCCTCCAGCGTTCCCTCCTCAATAATTCTGCCCGCGTAAATAACCGCTACCTTATCGCATACTCCCGCCACAACGCCCAGATCGTGCGTAATCAGTATCATAGCAGTTCCCAGCTTGTCCCGCAGGTCTCTTATTAAATCGAGTACCTGCGCCTGAATCGTCACATCCAACGCAGTCGTCGGCTCATCCGCCAGCAGAAGCTGCGGCGAGCACGCAAGCGCCAGCGCGATTACCACACGCTGCTTCATGCCGCCGGAAAACTGGTGCGGATACTCCTCCGCACGGTCGGCGCCGATGCCGACCATTTCCAGCATTTCAACCGCCCGCTTATTTGCCTCCGCCTTCGAGCAGTTCTGATGCTGCCGGTAGCCTTCTGCAATCTGCGATACAACCGTCTTTACCGGGTTGAGCGCCGTCATCGGGTCCTGGAAAATCATCGAAATGGATTTTCCCCGCAGCGCCTGCAGCTCCTTGTCATCCATATCGGGAATCTGCTTTCCCTCAAACCAGATATCGCCTTCCACGCTCTCCACAGAATTTTCCGGAAGAATACGCAGAATCGATTTTGCAATCGTTGTCTTTCCGGCTCCCGTCTCGCCCACCAGTCCAAGCGTTTCTCCCGCTTTCAGCTCCAGAGAAACATCATTGACTGCGTGGATAATCGAATTTCCCGAATGATATTTCACCGTAAGATGACGGATTCCAAAAAAATTCTCTCTTGTCTTTGCCATTTCCTATCCCTCCATCAGTCTTTAAGATTCGGGTCCAGCGCGTCACGGAAAGCGTCGCCCAACAGGTTGAAGCTCAGTACGGTAAGCACGATGAAGATACCCGGAATAATCACCATATACGGGAAATCACGGATATAGTTTCGTGTTGCCGCCAGCATCTGTCCCCATTCCGGCTTCGGCTCCTGCACGCCAAGTCCCAGGAAGCTTAAGGACGAAGACGCCAGACCGTTCCGGCTGATGCTCATTGCGATCTCTACGATAATCGGAGAAATTGCGTTCGGCACGATATGCCGGGCGATAATCTTCCAGGTCGGACAATTGATGGTCGTTGCCGCTTCAATATACTCCATGTTACGGATGCGCAGGATGTTTGCTCTCATCAGACGGGCAAATCCGGGGATTCCCGTGATACCAAGAGCAAGAATACATTTGTCCACGCCGGTTCCGAATACCGCGCAGAATGCCATTGCCAACACCAGCGACGGGAATGCCTGAAACAGATCCAGGAAACGCATCAGGCAGGAATCCACCACGCCGCCGAAATATCCGGCAACCGCTCCCATAATGATTCCGAGGATTGCGGAAAGCACCGTAGAGAGGATACCGATAACAAGGGTATATCTTGCGCCGTACAGAACCCTGGAGAGAATGTCGCGTCCCAGGTCATCCGTTCCGAATAAGTGGTCGGCGGACGGCCAGGATTTCATTGCCGCAAAATCTGTTGCCGAGTAGTCGTACCGGCAGATATACGGGGACAGCAGCGAAAGAATAATAATCAGAGCGATAAATATCATTCCGAACTGCGCGCCTCTGTTGCGGGAAATGCTTGCCCATATATATTTTGCCGAACCCGGCTTGATGCTGGCGTCGATGTGGCGGCGCTTCTTCGCCTTTTTCCCACGACCGTGCCCGCCGTGTCCATGATGTCCGTCATTGCCGCGATGTCCGTCATCGCCGTGATGTCCGTCATCGCCGTGATGTCCGTCGCCGCCGCGATGTCCGGCTGTTTTGTTTTTTAATTCCTCTGCCATTATTTCACCTTCTTTTTATTTGAGGATACATACTGTGCCTTGATGCGCGGGTCTACAAAAGCGTACAGCAAATCTGTCAGCAGCATGACCAGCGCGAAAGTAAACGCGATAAATATAATTCCGCCGGTACATGCGTTGTAGTCCCGGTTATTGATGCTGTTTACCAGATACTGTCCGATGCCGGGGATGGAAAATACGACCTCGATGATGGTCGCGCCGCCCAGCATGGAGCCAAACCGCATACCAATTACGGTAAGAATCGGAATCAGCGCGTTCGGAAGCGCATGTCCGTAGATAACGTCTCTTTCCGGAAGCCCCTTTGCCCTTGCGGTGGTCACGTAATCCGACTGCACGACCTCCAGCATACTGGCACGTACCTGTCTGGTAAAGCCGGCGAGACCGCCCAGCGAGTTGGCTATCGTCGGCAGGACAAAATATATCAGTGATTTTGCCCCCGAAGACGGGAACCATTTCAGCTTCAGCGAGAAGAGCAGCACCAGCATCAGCGCCGTCCAGAAGCTCGGCATACAGTCAAACAGCAAGGTTATAAACAGCGAGATCCGGTCGCCTGCGGAGTTCGCATGTACCGCTGTATAAATGCCCAGCGGCAGGCCCACCACGACGGTCAGTATAATACTGAAAATCGCTATCTTGGCGGTGTGCGGGAATCGTTTCATCAGCTCCCATTTAATATCTGTGCCGTCAATCAGAGACTTGCCGAAATCAAACTTTGTAAAAATATTCGTTACGTACTCGCCCAGTCTGACCACAAACGGTCTGTCAAGACCAAGCGCTACACGTTTCGCCTCTATCTCCGCCTCGGTATGTACACCCGACCCCAGAGCAAGCTGTGCGGGGTCGCCCGGAACGAAGTTCATCAGAGTAAACATAATAATACCAACCGCGAGCAGCGTCGGAATCATTATCAGCAGTCGCTTTACAACATATCGTGTCATGAACTCATTTCCTTTCGTTTATCGGGGAATGGAAAGGCGGCACTGCACTATGTGAAACTATTCAATAATACAGTGCCGCCCTTATCATTCACTTGATCTTCAAGCAGTTATTTCCGGATTTCCTAACCTTCTACGGATACATAATCCTCTGTGAATGTCATGGCATTCAGCACCGGATTCAGCTTCTGGATGCAGACATCCGTAAGACCGGCTGTTGTAACAATAGACCTTACCTCTGTGTAGCAGCCAACGATATAAGCCTGCTCCATCACATAGTCGTGGAATGCATCCAGATTTTCCTCACTTCTGTCTGCGATTGCCGTTGCGAGAAGCTCCTGCAGTTTTTCATCCTGTACGAAGCACTGGTTGCTGTCGCCGCCGAAGAGGTCGTTCCAGAATGTCGTTGTGAAGTCTACGATAGAGTTTGAATATTCGGGCATATCCCATGCCGTCGGGTCATTCTGGATAGCCTGTCTTGCCGCACGGTCCTGGCTGTCGATAATCATGTTAATATTTGCCTCTGCGAACATTGCCTGCAGTGCAACGTACGGCTGCTGCGGAGCCTGGGAGCTGTTCAGGAAGCTGAATTCCAGCGGGTTGCTCTCATCATAACCTGCCGCTGCCAGATATTCTTTTGCCTTCTCAATGTCGTATGTGAAGTATTCTTCCTCATCCCATGCATCTACATAGTCTGTAGCAAGGTTCGGAGCTACGTCATGGCTCAGAACAACCTCGCCTGCGGAGAGAGACATATTGTATGCATCAAATGCATGAGCAACACCCTGACGTACATTTACATCATCAAAGATGCTTCCTTCGCTGCAGTTGAAGATGAGGTACTGTGTCATACCGTTGAGATATTTTGTTACATTGTAATCTTCATTGTCCTCAAAGCGTCCTACTTCGTCAGAGGAAACCTCAGCCATATCAACTTCGCCGTTCTCAAGAGCGATCGTTCTGGAGGAAGCCTCTGTGATACAGCGGAGCTCGATTTCCTTTACGTTTGTAAACTCAACGTCTGCTCTGTCCTCTGTTTTCCAGTAGTCATCCTTTGCTTCCAGTGTCACGCCGGAGCCGGTAACCATATCGGTTACGATGTAAGCGCCTGTGGTAGCCGGATTGGAGTTAACTTCATCTTCAGAAGCACCTGTGTACCAAGCCTCATTTGCGATGGAGCAGCCGCACAGAACCGCTTCGATAGCACCCTCGCTGGTATCTTTCAGTTTGATGGTCAGTGTGTAGTCGCCGGTTGCTTCTGCGCTGTCATAATACAGGGAAATCTCGGATACGAAGCCCAGCTCAGCCAGGTTGTTGTAGCTGAACACTACGTCGGAAGCGGTAATCGCATTGCCCTGGCTGTCGACGATGTTGTCGAAGAGCTCTACCTCATAAGTTGCATCGTCTACCTTTGTAACAGACTTTGCAGCGTTCATCTGAAGCTCGCCGTTTTCCAGCATAGCGCCTACAAACGGACGGTGACAGAGGTGCGCCCAGATCGTGTTCTCTGTCCAGTCACGCACTGCGGAATCGCTTCCCCACGGTCCGATCGTGAAGGAGTCGTCATCTACCGCTACGACTACCTTGCCCGCCTGGGTTGCCGCTTCTGTCGGAACAGCGGAATCAATCTGTACCTCTGATGCGAATGCGGTAGCGCATGTGCCGAATGCCATTGCGGATGCCATAAGTAACGCCATAATAGTTTTTCTTTTCATCGTTTGTAATCCTCCGTTTTACGTTTTATTTGGTTTTTTCACCTGGTACCTGGATTGTACAAAATAACGGACGCAGAATCAATTCCGTTTGATTTTTGAAAGATTCCATTTTGGAAATTATACAATTTTCGCTTCCTTTGCTCTGTTCTTTTCATCAATTTTCATAATTCATATATTTTTCCAGCAGTACCTCCAGCTCCTCCGGCTGCAGCGGTGTCGGAATACTGTATGTTGTATTTGTCTCTATTTTTTCCGCCAGCGCCCGGTATTCGCACGCCTGTCCGCATTCCGGGTCGTATTCAATAACCGTCATTCGTTTACATTCCGCACGCTGTACGATATTATTTCTCGGCAGGAAATATATAAGCTGCGTGTTCAGCTTCGCTGCAAATTCCTGCACGAGAGCCCGCTCGTTATCCACCAGGCGGGAATTGCAGATTAATCCGCCCAGCTTTGTTTTGCCGGAAGCAGCATACCGCCGGATTCCTTTACAAATATTATTTGCCGCATACAGAGACATCATTTCCCCGGAGCAGACAATATAGATTTCCTGCGCCTTTCCTTCCCGGA
The DNA here is from genome assembly GCF_025148285.1 of Marvinbryantia formatexigens DSM 14469. NCBI lineage: Bacteria > Bacillati > Bacillota > Clostridia > Lachnospirales > Lachnospiraceae > Marvinbryantia > Marvinbryantia formatexigens. Next base: position 1,653,435 of record NZ_CP102268.1, read on the forward strand.
TAGGCATCGCAAAGCCTCCGCAGACTACATCGCCCAGAACATCATAAAATACATAATCCAGCTCTTCTTCGTAAGCTCCAAGATTCTCCAGCATGTTGATCGCCGTGACGATCCCCCGTCCGGCGCAGCCCACGCCCGGCTCCGGTCCTCCCGATTCTACCGCCCGGATTCCTCCAAATCCCACACTCATCAGGTCTTCTATTGTGATATCTTCCTCTTCCTTCTCCCGCATGGTGTCCAGCACCGTTGCCTTCGCCAAACCGCCCAGGATCAGCCGTGTGGAATCCGCTTTCGGGTCGCATCCGATCAGCATCAGCTTTTTTCCGCGCTCCGCCAGCGCCGCCGCCAGATTCTGGGTTGTGGTCGATTTTCCGATTCCGCCCTTGCCGTAAATTGCTATCTGTCTCATATATTTTCCTCCGTTTTCCTCAACTGTTCATCCAGCCATTTATTCAGGTGTTCTCCAAAAAAGAGCGGAAGCGCCGGGTGCTCCCCGTAGAGCTGGAAGGCCCTGTGCGGAAGATCTATCCACCTGCTGCCCTCCGGCGCAAAACAGCGAAGCAGCGGGTCTGCGATAATCGTATGGAAGCCACCTTCTTTCAAAAGCTTTTCCGCCTCCTGTTCGCTTCTTAAGCGCCCGTCTCCCGGCTGCTCCAGCGACTTCTCCATCATATAAAACGTATATACCCGGACATTTTCCATTCCATAATCGCAAAGCAGCGTTTCCCGGATTGCGTTTCCCATAAACTGCTCGCAAATAATCAGAACCTCCGGTTCCATATTTTCTGCCTGCATGCTGCACTCCGGCTCCTGTTCTGCGACCCGCCTGCTGCATTCCGGCTCCTGTTCTGTGACCCGCCTTCCGCATTCCGGCTCTCCGGACCGTCCGCCGGATTCCGGTTTCTGTCCCGCTGTTCCCTGCTCCGGCTGCCTGCCGCTTTCAAGCGCCTCCAGTACGCGCTCCGTCCAGCTTTTTCCAAAGGGCGCCGCCGCAATATAAGGCGTTCCATATCTGCTTTTTAAATATTTCGCCGCCGCCAGACCGGAAACCGTTACCACAAGATTTACCTGCGCCTCCGCAGCTCTCGCAATATTTTCCGCCCGCTCTGCCCCGCCAAAGTCCGCCGTTACTAAAAAACGTCCACTGGACGTTTTTGTCGTATGCATGGCAACTAAAAAACCTTCACCGGACGTTTTTGTCGTATGCATGGCAACTAAAAAACGTTCACCGGATGTTTTTGTCGTATGCATGGCAGCAGAAAAATCCTGGCTTTCCAGCCAGCCGCGCAGCGCCCCGGCATTTTCCTCCTGCCAGTCCAGCGCCGTCACGCCCAGAATATTAACACTGCCCGGACAGATATTTCCCGGCTTTGTCAGCAGCTTTGCCATAGCAAGCAATGTCTCTGATATCCCCGTATCATATGCTTTATGTCCCGAAAGCTTTACGGCAGCCGCCTTTATCCCGCTGCTCTGCCCGATAGTTTCCGCAATTTCTTCCAGGTCCGTTCCAATCATCGCGGAGCAGGGTCCCGCACTCAGCAGAACAAATTCCGGGGTCAAATCCCTTCTGCCATCTTCAAATGCGTCCAGCACCTTCTGTCTTGTGCCGGATACCACATCCTCCGGACCAATTTCCGTATGCACAACGCGCATCTGCGCCTCCCCGTTCTCCCGGTGTCTCCGCCGGCGCTCTGCACTTGTCCTGTACTCCGAGCAGTCATCAATGATTCCCATTCCGTCCGTTTTATTCAGCACCTCAATAAATCCAAAATTATCCGCCATCGGAGGCGGCAGCTTTTTCCATAATTTTGCCATCTGTTATCACTCCCTCCTACTCTGTCGCATCCGGGTCGTAGCCCGTAAGGTGACATCCCTTATGAAAACGCACCTCTGTTCCCAGCTCCTGCGTCAGCTTTTGTACAAGCGCCTCATAGTCCGTGGACAAAAGCTCAATCTGGCATCCTCCAAACAGGACCAGATGCTGCGGATGCAGCTCTTCGTTGATTTCCCTGGCGGCTTCCTCTATCTGCTCCAGATATCCGCCCGTAATCCAGTCAACCTCCTCCAGCACCAGAAACGTCAGCTTTCCCTCCCGCTGCAGCTCCAGCTTCACCGTTCCCTTGTGCCGGGTGCAGGAGCGCGAACCGATAAAGAGCAGATGCGTCCCCGGCGTTTTTACCAGCGCACGATAGCCCGCTCTCTCCGGTCTTTTTCCCCGGTGTTCTCCACGGCGCTCTCCATGCGGTTCTCCGCGGTGCTCTCCATGCGATTCTCCCCGGTGTTCTTCCCGGTACTCTCCACGGCGCTCTCCACGGTGTTCTCCACGGCGCTCTTCCCAGCGCTCTCCACGGCGCCGCTCATGTCTTCCCCGCTCATATTTTTCCTGTCTGTCTTCCAAAACCTTCTCCTCCTCTCCGATAATCCCCGGATTTTTAGTCAGATTCTGACTAAAACGCACCTGTGTAAAAAATCATCTGGCGATATTTCGCACAGCAAATACATTGCATAAACAAGAAATCCCGAAGATTTTCCTGTGAAACGTTTTACGCTCCGTTCACAGGTAACGCTCCGTGTGCACAAACAAAAACTCCGTGGGATTTTCCTTTGAAACTAAAAAACGTCCACTGGACGTTTTTGTCGTATGCATGGCAACAGCGAAAGCCGCCCGCGCATCCCGCAGGGCAGCTTCCCCATAAATAAAGCTTGCCGTACCAGCTTACTTTGTCTGTGCGAACAGCCACTCCTTCACGCCCGGCAAATCATAGCCAAGTCTCCAGGTCATTCTGTGGCTTCCGTTCAGCGCATTGCCCTCCAGGTCCATGCTTCCGGTGCCTGTCGCAATCTTCAGATAGCAGATATTGGCATCCGAGGAAAGAGCCTCGTCGATGACCGCCGCCTGCTCTTCCGGAGAGGCAATTCCCTCAAAGGTTGCTCTTGCGACAACGCCGCCTTCCTCTTCCCATTTTGCAACATTCTTATCCAGTCTTTCACATGCCGGGTCGTCCTCGGAAACGAGAAGCAGAAGGTTCTGGTCCTTGATATCCTTTACCTGCTCCGGGTCCCACTGTCCCGCCATAATATACGCCGCCGTAAACAGCTCCGGGTCCTTCTCCATCATTACCATAGAAGCCATGCAGCCCATCGACTGACCGGTCGTGTAAACTCTTCCGGTATCAATCGGGTATTTTTCTTCAAGGTCGCGTATCAGATTCATGGTTCCGAACATATAATCCTCATAATATTCCCAGTAATCGTTGATGTATTTATCTGCATAAATCATCGTAACCACGAAGCACGGATTTTCTGCCTGCCACTCTTCGGAGGTCCATACGGTACCGCCGTTGCCCTGCTGCAGGATGTATTCCCAGCTGTCGCCAACCGCGCTTGCATCCGGGATAAAGAGAACCAACGGATAGGTTTCTCCGGATTCCGCATACCCTTCCGGTTTGAAGAAGTTGTAATGCAGAACCGTGTGGCTGTCCGGGTCATTGTAATAATGATTATCATCAAATTTATCCATATCCGGCGTAATTACCGCATCGTTGCCCATGATGCCGCCGTCCCCGGCTGATGTGGAATGCTCCTCCTCGCTTCCCGCAATAACCGTTCCGTCGATTGCCGTGACATCCTGATGCTGGATAACGGTTGCGCTGTCGATTACTGTCATTCCCTGGATTCTGCCGTCTGTCGCATACTTATCGTCAAGAATCGGGCTCTGGATTTCCAAATCGAGTACCACATAATTTCCTTCCGCATTTTCTTCGGTGACTTCGCGCTCACTGTTTGTGTGAACTGCAGTAATCGTTCTGTCCTTCACTTCGTAGGTATCTGTTGAAAGACTGTCCGCCGCAATCGCCGTATTGTACTCGATGATGACATTGGATACCTTCTGTCCGTCGCCGTAAATATGGTTCACCGTATATACCTTGCGGATACCCGGCTCACCATTTGTATCCTCCACCTTTTCCTCCGCAACGAGTACCTGTGCCGCTCTTTCCGGTTCTGTCGCAACGGTTTCCTCTGCGACCTCCGTCTCCGCTGGCGCTGCCTCCTCCGCTGCTACTCCTGCTGCCATCGAGGCAACCATTGCCGCCGAACATAATGCTGCAATCCACTTGTTTCCTGCTTTCATTGTAATGCTCCTTTCCTTTGTGTGTTTTTTGTCACTTTTTCAAGTTGTGCACATTGTAGCAAATATTTTTCTTTTTAATCAATTCGATTGTGCGCTTTGCAATTTCCAATTTGGAAATATCTTTGTGCAAAGAAAAAAAATGCACAAGCTCCGTTCTCCGGTTCCTGTGCATCTCTTTCTATATGTTTTGATTTTATGCAACCTGCAATTCTATTCGTTGATTTTTTCTATTACAAAGTGAAGAAAATCTGTCGCCGCAGAACATGACAGCTTTCTTCTATACATAAGATAAATATAAGAACGCACCGTGGGATATATATCGACCACCGCACAGTGATCACGGACGTCCGAGGGAATGTGAAGCCTGTTTAAGACCGCTATGCCGCTGCCTCCCAGCACATAGCGGACCATCGTGGAAGTAAACTGGGATTCCGCCGCGATATCCGGCTTAAAATGCTTGCTCTCACACAGCTCCAGGAATTTCTGCGTTTCCTCATGCGGAAGGCTGGTGACGCTGGCATGAAGGATAAATTTCTCGCCCGCCAGCTCCTCCAACGTCACATTCTGCCTGTCCGCATATCTGTGATTCAGGGGAAGCACCACCGCCAGATGGTCCGTCTTATAAATCATCTTGTTAAAATTGTTATCCGTCGCCTCATTTTCTCCCAGAAAAGCAAAGTCACATTTTTTGGTTTTCAGAAGCTCAAGGGGCTGATACGTCTCAATGGCACGCATATTTTCCTCCGGATACTTCTTCGTAAAATCCGTAATGAGGTCAATCAGACCATACTGCCCCAGCACCGGCGCATATGCCACCGCAAATTCGTTCTGTGAATCCTCCAATAACTCCTGCAGAGCAACAATCGCATCCTGATGAATCTCCACGATATGCTTTGCGTACGGGTACAGGGTCTTGCCGTACTCATTCACCTTAATCGCCCTTGCCGAGCGGTCAAACAATAAATTCCCAAGCTCCGACTCCAGCTTCTGGATATGCTTCGTAAGCGCAGACTGAGAAACATTCATCGTAAATGCCGTTTCCTGGAAGCTGCTGGTTTCCACCAGAGAGACAAATTCACTCAAAATACTGATGTCCATTTAATTTCCTCCATCCGTCTCTTCTTGGTAAAATATTATAGCATTTATCTTTTAAATTGTCCAGCTTTCGGCATTTTTCACAGCTTTATTTCACTGAATTTCCTGCAGATACTTCATTTTACCCTCCTCTGCCTACTGCATTCTGCGCTCCCGTTTATCGGTCGCTTCCTTCAATAATTTATATGCTGACGCAACCGTAGGAACCCCCAGAAGCATTCCAATCGGACCGCCAAGGCTGCCGCCAATCGTGATTGCCGCCAGCACCCACATGCTCGGCAAATTTACTTTTGCCCCGACTACCCTCGGATATATCAGATTTCCTTCCACCTGCTGCAGTGCTATGAAGAAAATGACAAACACCACCGCCTTGACCGGGCTTTCAGTCAGAATCAAAAAAGCCCCGATAAAAGCGGCAATAAATCCTCCGACGTACGGGATCAGAGCGGTGACGCTCACAAGCGCCCCGACCATCGGCGCGTAAGGCATACGGAGAATCAGCATCCCTATCGTACAGAGTGTGCCCAGAATGATTGCCTCTGTTGTCTGTCCTGCAATAAAAAGATGAAAAACGCCGCCGCAGACAGAAGCCACATGTATAATTCCCGCTCCCACTTTTTCCGGCAGCCAGACACGGATTAATCTGCGCACCTGTCTGCTGAGCTTTTCCTTGTTTGCCAGAATATAAATGGCAAACACAAAGCCGACAATGCCGTTGACCACAGAGGAAACAGCAATGCTGATTGCTCCGCCGGCTTTATTGAGAATGGAATTGCCAAGCTGCTTTAAAACGTTCTCCAAATCTCCCCGCAGACGTATCCAGTCAATATCGATGCGGGAAAGATACTCGCCAAACGGTATTTCCGAAAAGTCGGCGCTGTTCTCCAGTGCCGCCAGCTCATCCAGCAGCTCGACCACCGCAGAGGACACTGCCGCTACTGCATTGACCAGCTCCGGTATCACCAGAACCGCGACGCTGATAAATATCCCCAGTACCAGAATCAGGGAAAGCACGATTGCCAGCGGACGCCTTGCCCGCTCCTTCCGGGGCGTCGGATTCTTTCTGAATAAGTGCCGCTCGATGAAGCACAGCGGAACATTCAGAACCAGCGCTGCGATCATGCCTGCCAGCAGCGGCTCCAGTAAATCAAGCATCCAGGAAACAGCGTAAGCGATTTCTGAAATATAACGGACGCCGAGAAAAATAAGAATACAGGCGGCCACAGTGCCGATAACCCATTTCGAAAGCTGCTTGCGCTGCTCACTGTTATCAAAAAACATATCCTGGCATTTCCTCCTTATCTTCAGTAATTATTCTTTTACCAGTCCGACCGCCTTTGACAGCTCCATCACCAGCAGCGGTACAAAAATCAGACCGGCAGCCTGCAGATACAGCTTCCCCGGAAGCAGAACCAGTCCGAAGGCCGTGCGCAGCGGTGTAAACAGAACCAGACAGACCAGTGCAGCGGAAATCAGCACTGCACGGTTAAGGTTATGGTTGGTAAACACCCCGGTCTTAAACAGGGAATGATGCGAGCGCATATTAAACGCATGGATTACCTGCGAGAACGCCAGCACCATAAACGCCATTGTCTGTCCGCCTGCCACGGACGCGGTCTGCGTCTCTCCCAGCCAGTAAGCAATTAAGGAAAGCGTACCGAACATAATGCCCTGCAATACTACGCGGATTCCAAGCCCGTGCGAAAACAGGCTCTCGTTTTTCGGTCTGGGCTTACGGTTCATGACATCCGGCTCCACCGCCTCCATACCGAGGGCGATCGCGGGCAGGCTGTCCGTCACCAGGTTAATCCATAAAAGCTGCATACTCATCAGCGGCGATTTGTGCCAGAGCAGCATCGCCACAAATACCAGCACCACCTCGCCGATATTGGTTCCAAGCAGAAAGCCTGTTACCTTGCGGATATTGGCATAGATGCCGCGCCCCTCCCGGACAGCCTCCACAATCGTGGCAAAGTTATCGTCCGTCAGCGTCATATCCGCCGCACCCTTGGCAACGTCCGTTCCAGTGATGCCCATCGCGCAGCCGATGTCCGCCGCTTTAAGCGCCGGCGCGTCGTTTACACCGTCACCTGTCATGGAAACAATCTGCCCCTTCCTCTGCCACGCCTTCACAATACGGATTTTGTTTTCCGGCGAAACGCGGGCGTAAACGGCAATCTTCTCCACCTTTTCATCCAGCTCCCACTCCGGCATCGCATCCAGCTCCGGACCGGTGATCGCCAGCTCTCCTTCTTTCTGGATCCCCAGCTCCTTTGCGATTGCCGACGCGGTGGCGATATGGTCGCCGGTAATCATTACCGGGCGGATGCCCGCCTTCCGGCAGACTGCCACAGCCTCCTTCGCCTCCGGTCTTGGCGGGTCTATCATGCCAGCCAGCCCCAGAAACTGAAGTCTGTTTTCCAGCTCCTCGCTCTCAGGTTTTTCCGGAACCCGGTCTATCTCCTTATACGCGATCGCAAGCACGCGCAGCGCGCTTTCACTCATGCTCTCCACAATCTGTCCGGCTCTTTCCAGGTTTCCGCCGACGCAGCGGTCAGAGAGCACATCAAAGGCGCCCTTGACGATCACAATATTTTTCCCGTTCATCCGGTTGACGGTCGTCATCAGCTTCCGGTCGGAATCAAACGGAATTTCCGCCAGTCTCGGATACGCCATATTAAGCTGCTCCTTCGGCATCCCGTTGTTGTAAGCCGCCAGTACGATGGCGGTCTCCGTCGGGTCCCCGATGTGCTGTTCCTTTGTCCCGTGGAATATCACCGAGCCGTCGCTGCAGAGCGTGCCCAGCTCCAGCAGTGTGCGGATTTTCATCCATTCCGGTGGCTGTGACAACAGCAGTTGCCGTACCGTAGGTAATGGAGCAGCCGGAGAACACCATATTCACGCGGTCTCCCAGGGGCGCCTTTTCCTCTATGATAGCCTCCGCATCTTTTTCGGCAGGAACCGACTCTCCGGTAAGGGCGGATTCCTCACTTTTCAGGCTCACGCTATGCAGCAGCCTGGCGTCAGCCGGGACAAAATCCCCCGCCTCCAGCCGGATAATATCGCCGGGCACAAGCTCTGCCGCATTGATCACCGCTTCCTCACCGCCGCGGATTACCCGCGCGTGCGGCGCCGACAGACCCTTCAGCGCTTCCAGTGCTTTTTCCGCCCTGCTCTCCTGAACGACGCCCATAATGGCATTTAAAACCACAATCAGCAGAATCAGGACCGGTTCAAAAAAGCCTTCGGCATCGCCCTCCAGACAGGCGACGACGAAGGAAACTGCTGCTGCCGCCAGCAGAATCAGTATCATGACGTCCTTAAACTGCGCAAAAAACCGCTGCAGATTGGTCTTTTTCTTTTTTTCGCGCAGCTTGTTTTCTCCATACAAAGCGTACTTTTCCGCAGCCTGCTCCTGGCTTAATCCGTGTAGCTGGTCGGAGTTCAGCTCCTGTACTACTTCCTCCCGTGTTTTTGCGTGTGCTGTCAATATAATTCCTCCTTAAAAAGTATATTTTTCTCAGCATACCAGATGCGGGTTTTACTTTCACTGGACATTTTTGCTTTTTGTCAGATTTTTCCCCAGATTGCCCGAAATATTACATTTTGGGACATCCGGTGCAATCTGTCCGGACAAAAATGTGCTTCGCACGTCCCCGCACCCCTCAGGCGCCTCCGGAAAGCATATGTTTGCCACGCCGGTAATATATAAAAGAATCCCGGCAAAGGACTGCTTTCTCTGCCGGGATGCCGCCGGAAAACTATTACTGCCCATACCATTCACAGTAACGCAGAATTTCCGCTTTAATAATATTCGTTTTCGTTTAATGCCGTCACGATGCTGTCAATTCCCTGGATAATCATGTAGATTCCAATCAGGACGCCTGCCGAAAACAGCAGGATTGAGGGCCATATGATCATCATGCATCCCAGAACGATACCGATGATATTCATTACCAGTGAAAAATGGTAATAGCTGCGGTTGATAACATAGCGGACCGTATTAAGATGCGCCACCCTGGATACGCAGTGCGCGATAAACCAGATGGGAATCAGCATGATCAGCACCCACTTTCCCGCGTCCGGGTATACCAGAAGCATGACGCCCGCCATGATACTGAAAATACCGGAAATCAGGGAAACCACCGGACCGAAGCCGGTATAGCGCTCCGCTTTTACATAGTATACGATATCCGAAATACCGGTAATTACTGCAAGCACGCCGTAGAGAATGATAACCCATCTCAGTGTCCTGCCCGGATTGATAAGCATATAAACTCCAAATATCACCAGCAGAATGCCGATAATCAGCTGTAACCAGTCTATCCTTCTTCTCACTTTTCCACACCTCCCGTCCGATTCAGAATTTCCATAAATTCCTCGCCGGTGATGGTTTCTTTTTCATAAAGGAACATCGCCAGTTCATCCAGCTTCTGCCTGTTTTCCAGAAGAATATTGATGGCTTTTTCATGCTGCTTCTTTACAAGCTCCACAACCTTTTTATCTATCTCCTTCTGGGTATCCGCGGAGCAGGACAGAGAGGTGTCGCCGCCCAGGTACTGGTTCGTCACCGTTTCCATCGCGACCATGTCAAACTCCTCGCTCATGCCGTATCTGGTGATCATGGCGCGCGCCAGCTTTGTCGCCTGCTCGATGTCATTGGAAGCGCCGGTGGTAATCTCGCCGAACACGACCTCCTCCGCCGCACGCCCGCCGGTAAAGGTGGCAATCTTATTTTCGATTTCCTGCTTTGTCATCAGGTACTTATCGCCTTCCTCCACCTGCATGGTATATCCGAGCGCACCGGAGGTACGCGGAATAATCGTAATTTTCTGCACCGGAGCGGAATGGCTCTGCATCGCCGCGACAAGCGCGTGACCGATTTCGTGGTACGATACCACTTTCTTTTCGTGGTCTGAGAGCACCGTATTCTTTTTCTGGTATCCGGCGATAACGACCTCGATACTCTCCTCCAGATCCGACTGGTTTACCACCTTGCGCCCGCTGCGCACTGCCCGCAGCGCCGCTTCGTTTACAATATTCGCCAGCTCCGCGCCGGAAGCGCCGGAAGCCATTCTTGCAATGGTATGGAAATCCACATCGTCGGCAAGCTTGATTTTCTTTGCGTGAACCTTGAGGATTTCCTCTCTTCCCTTCAGATCGGGGAGCTCCACCGGAACGCGCCGGTCGAAACGTCCGGGTCTTGTCAGCGCCGGGTCAAGGGATTCCGGACGGTTAGTCGCCGCCAGAATAATAACGCCGTTGTTTCCTTCAAAACCGTCCATCTCCGTGAGGAGCTGGTTCAGCGTCTGTTCTCTTTCATCGTTGCCGCCCAACTGTCCGTCACGCTTTTTGCCGATGGCATCAATCTCATCGATAAAGACGATACAGGGCGCTTTTTCCTTCGCCTGCTTAAACAAATCGCGCACCTTGGAGGCGCCCATACCGACGAACATTTCCACAAATTCCGAACCGGAAATCGAGAAGAACGGCACATTCGCTTCTCCTGCCACCGCCTTTGCCAGCATGGTCTTACCGGTTCCGGGAGGGCCGACAAGCAGAAGTCCCTTGGGCATGGACGCGCCGACTTCCGTATATTTCTGCGGGTTGTGCAGGTAATCCACGATTTCCGTCAGACTCTCCTTTGCTTCGTCCTCACCGGCTACATCCGAAAAATGGATGCCCTCCGTGGACTGCACATAGACCTTCGCGTTGCTCTTGCCCATGCCGAAGCTCATGGCATTCTTGCCGCCCATCTGCGACATGATCTTCTTGGTCATATACTGCCCCAGACCGATAAAGATGACCAGCGGCAGCACAAAGGTAAGCAGAAAGCTCATAAGCGGCGAGGTGGTCTGTTCCATATCCTGGCTGAACTTCGCGCCGGATTCATACAGACGCTGCACCAGCGTCGGGTCGTTCATGGCGCCGGTTTCATACAGCACCGTATTGTCCTTGTCCGTGAAAAGAATCCGGGAGCTGTCCACTTCCACATTTCCGATATTCTTCTCTTCAATCATGCTCATGAAGGTTCCGTAATCCACCTCCGTGATCTGGCGCTGCATCAGCAGCGGCGTGACGATCAGATTAAACAGAAACAGTACGAGCAATACAATTCCATAATAATAAATCAAAGGTTTTTTGGGATTTTTTACTTCTTTCATAATTGTTCCTCCTGCTGGGACATATAGGCGTCCAGGGCCTCCATAGAGACAAGCAGCGCGTGATTTACCGCCTGCATGGCAAAATCCAGTGCGTATTCTGCAAACATTATCTTCTCATCTGCCGGAAAGCTCTCTTCCGGCTCTTTGCCGTCGGCATTCTCCATTCTGGCGACCGCCGTTTTAATCGACTTTTCAATCTCGCCGTAAGATTCGGCAAGCACAGCGACACTGCTGTTTCTTGAATGCCGCAGCCGGTTGCGCAGCTCCGTCTCGCTCTCCGCGCATTCTCTCTGCAGCTCCGCCTTCTCTGCGCGGATTCTGTCGTGGTCCGCCGATTCGCTCATCTGAATGCGGCTCTGCAGCCGGCTGATTTTCTTATCCAGTTCATACATCTTTATAGAAAGTATTTCATATGCCATCCAGCTCATATCCTCCTTCCCGTTTTATACCCTTATTATATCCGCGCCGCCTGCTCCTTTCAACTGGCATTCTTTTCCGTGTGTACTTACAAAAATGCCGGAGTGTAAAAACAAACACTCCGGCATAAGCTTTTTGAATGATAAATCCGTCCGTTCAAGGGGATACCTTTCCCATCATTAACAGATATATTTCGTGAACGATTCTGTCCAGATTTTTCGTATCCTCGTCCGTCCAGTCCTCCAGGATTCCCAAAAGCGCGCTGCAGTGATAGCGCACGATCCACTTCAGCTGGAACCTGCTGCAGTCCTGGTACAGATTTTTATCTTCTATAATCTGTTCAAACATTTTACAGATATGGCGCTTCAGAAGAGCCTCCAGCTCGTCTTTGTAATTGGACGCCATCACCTTTTTCAGACCGCCCCGCGCATTAATCGCCATCAGAAAGAAATAGCGCAGATCCGCTTCCTCGTCGTTTCCTCCGTGCTCCTCCTTCATCAGCTCCTCTGTCTTCCTTTCCAGAATCCAGCGGAAAAGCTCCGGAATATTCTCAAAGTAGTAGTAAAAGGTCTGGCGCGTGATGTGGCATTCCTCCACGATATCCTTTACCGTCAGTTTTTTCACGCCCTTCTCTATCAGAAGTACACGCGCCGCCTCCGCTATTTCTTTTTTCATATCTTCTGCCATTCCCGGTTCCCCCACATGCAGGCTTTCGCCCGGCTCTTAGTGTCGTCTGCTGTTAATGACAGGATTATAACATAATTTCTCCCGCATGAGAAGCATTTTCGAACGTTCTTACCTTCTTTACTCTACATCCTGCAGCGCTGCAAAATCTTCCTCACCTGTGCGGATCTTGACAACCTTATCCACATTGTATACGAAAATCTTACCATCACCGATATGTCCGGTGTAAAGTGCTTTCTTTGCAGATTCAATCACAGATTCCACAGAAATCTGGCTGACTACAACCTCCAGTTTTACCTTCGGAAGCAGGGTAGCATCGACCTCAACACCACGATACATCTCGCCTGCGCCCTTCTGCACACCGCAGCCCATAACCTGTGTAACAGTCATACCGGTTACGCCGAGGTCGTTCATTGCTTTCTTTACCTTCTCGTAGCGTGACAGCTTCGAGATAATAACCACCTTGTAAATGCCGGTCGGCTCCACATCCGGTGCTTTCGCCACCTGTACCGCCGCCGCTTTCTGTACCGGAGAAGCTGCCTCGTAATCCGATGTTCCAAGATTTGTATTTTCGTTTACTTCCATCGTCATGGTGTTTGAAATATCCATGATGGAGAAGCCTGCATATGCAGACGGAAGACCATGCTCGCAGGAATCCAGTCCGACGATTTCCTCTTCCTCTGTTACACGAAGACCAAAGATTGCCTTAATTGCCAGGAACGTAATAGTAATCGTAACTGCCGTCCATGCCGCTGTAGAGAGCATTCCGACAAACTGGATACCAAGCTGCTGGAAGCCGCCGCCATAGAAAAGTCCTTTTCCGGCAATCTGGTTTGCACCAAAGGCAACGCCGTCGCCGAATCCTCTTGCAAATGCCGGAGCTGTATCGGTTGCAAACAGACCAACCGCCAGGGTTCCCCAGATACCGTTCAGGCAGTGTACCGCAACTGCACCTACCGGGTCGTCTATACGAAGCACATTATCCAGAAGCCATACGCCGAATACTACCAGTACACCGGAAACCGCACCGATAATGATAGAACCGGTTGCATCGCATACATCACAGCCAGCGGTGATTGCTACCAGACCTGCCAGGGATGCGTTCAGACACATGGAAACATCCGGCTTGCCATATTTAATCCAGGTGAATATCATACATACGACCGTTGCAATAGCAGGAGCAATCGTGGTCGTTACAAAAATGGATGCCAGCTCATCTACCGTGGTAGCCGCCGCACCGTTGAAACCATACCAGCCGAGCCACAGAATAAACACGCCCAGGCAGCCAATCGGAAGGTTATGACCCGGAAAAGCGTTTACCTTTGTAATCTTTCCTGCTTTATCTCTCGTGAATTTTCCGATACGCGGACCAAGAAGCGCTGCACCGATCAGTGCGCTGATACCGCCTACCATATGGATACAGTTGGAACCTGCAAAATCGTGGAAGCCCATCTGCGCGAGCCAGCCGCCGCCCCAGGTCCAGTGCGCTTCTATCGGGTAGATGACTGCGGAGATAACTGCGGAGTATACGCAGTAGGAAAGGAATTTTGTTCTCTCTGCCATCGCACCGGATACGATCGTTGCGGTCGTCGCACAGAATACCAGGTTGAATACGAAGTTTGACCAGTCAAAATTTGCAAAATCCGTAAAAATGTCCAGTCCCGGTTTTCCAATCAGCCCTGCGACATCCTCTCCCAGGAGCAGTCCGAAGCCAATCACAATAAATACCACCGTACCGATACAGAAGTCCATCAGGTTCTTCATCAGAATGTTGCCTGTGTTTTTTGCTCTGGTAAAGCCAGCCTCCACCATAGCGAACCCTGCCTGCATCCAGAACACCAGAGCTGCGCCAATGAGGAACCAGACGGCAAAGACTTCACCGCTTACCGCACTCATAATTTCATCCATCATAATTTTTCCTCCTCTTTCGCCCAATGAAAAAGGGAGATACTCACCGCTCCTCATCAGTGATTATCTCCCTTGATAATCGGGTAATTAAATGAACTTAAAAAGGCGCCCCTGTTTTCACAGGAACGCCTTCGTTCTTACAACGTCTATTATAATGCTTTCTTTAGATTTGTCAAATGAATTTTATAAATTCTTTATATTTAAGCTTTGAATCAGCCATGCGAAGCACTATATCAGAAGTCTTCCCTCCATCGCGTCAAAGTCCACGGTTTTTCTGCTTCCGTCCACCATCGTCACGCATACAGGTCCGTAGCCTCCGCAGCCCTGCGGGTCCGCACAGGTAAGCTGCCGAACTGAGAAGATTTCCTCCTCCGTAAAGTCCTCATGCGACTCGCGCGTGATAACCTGGCTTACCATGATAAACGGTTCGTAGCCGTACAGCTTTTCCCGGTTCAGCTCTGCCGATACAAACAGGCTCTTCGCCGCGTCGGCGTTCGTCTCCGTGCTGTGCACAAGTTGCAGCCCCTCCCAGGCGGCAAACACGGTCATCGCCATCTGCTTTTCCCGTCCCTGGGAATCGAAGCCCTTCAGCACAATCGCTTTCGCCCCGTCCTTTTCCAGCTCGCGCACCTGCACATTTCCGGTATCCGGAAAGCCGTAGGAGCCCAGCGTCAGCCGGATGCCCTCCCGGTAAAACCGCAGGCGGTCCACCCGGACGATGCCCTCCGCCACCGGAAAATCCGCCAGGTCCACGCCGTGCATCCAGTGCATTTCCACATTGCTGCTGTAATTGAAAAAGCATCTGCGGTAAAGCACGCCGTCCCGGTATCCGCCCCACAGAAGCGCATTCGGGAGCTGTATATTGCCGTTCCTTTTATCCGTCAGTATATACATCTGCGCCTCCCGGCCGCTGCCGGTCATCGCCTCCCACGGATATTTCGTGCTGTAGGAGAGCTTCGCGTAGCAGCAGATTCCGCCCTTATCGCCCGCGGCGCGTATCACCTTGCCGCTGCGCAGCTCCGTTGTGCCGTTTTTCTCATGACCGGCAAAGCACAGTCCGGGACCGTCCAGCGCCGTCTCCCTGGTTTCCCCGCTCTCCAGCTCTGCCCAGAAGCCCTCCCGCTCCTTTTCGGTCCAGAAGGGATGGTCTGCAGGAAGATGCAGGCACAGAAAGGCTTTCGCCATCCACAGCGGGCTTTCCGCACAGCTATAGGTCTGCAGCATGGGCGGGAAGGTGCGGTAAAAGCCCAGCGTCGGCGCTCCCTCGTAGAGCACGTCGTCCCTGCCCAGAAACTGCATCAGCGCGCCGGAGCAGATTCTCCGCGCCAGACCGGCGTCCGCCGCAGGATGCTTCAAGAAGAAGTTTCCCTCAAAAGCGGAAACCGCCGCATTTTTGTACAGACCGCTGCGTCCCCACATATTCACCCAGCCATCCCGGTCGAACATTGCCGGATAATTTTCCATAAACCGGTTGGAATATTCTTCAAATTTTGCCGCAAGATACGGCTCCTTTTCGTATCCGTACCAGAGGCACCACAGCGGCGTATACGTCTGGAACGCCCAGACAGAATAATAATCAAAGCCCTCGCCGTCCCGGTACCACCCGTCCCCGGCATAATACCGGAGTATCATGGAGGCATGGTGGCGCATAATGTCTTCATCGATTTCGCGCCCGTTCACATGAAGGAACGCCATATCCAGCATATTAAAGAGTCGCCAGTTCTGCGGCACAGTCCCCTGGCAGGCGTAACCGGCGATAAAATCCAGTATCCGGTCCTTTTCCTCCTGGCGGTAAGTATCCCAGATGACCTCGCGGCATGTCCACAGACAGATAACAAGCGCACAGGTCTCAACCGTCTGCTGGTAAATATTCAGCGGCTCCCGGTCGCCCTCCAGACGGTACATGTCCTCATAAGACAGCACGTAGTTTTCTTCCCCCGGCGTGCACGCCGCCAGCACCTGCTTTTTATAATATTCCCGCAGCGGGATGCCGCCCGCCTGCGCCTCCGGTTCATTTTTCAGCAGGGGCGCCGCAATGAAAAAGCTGCGCGCCAGCCCCTCAAAAATCTCCGCCTGCTTTTTCCATGCGGGCGTGTGCTCATTCGGATAGGTAATCGTATGCTCAAAGCGCGGCACGAGCACCGGCGCGTCCAGGCTCTCCACATGCGCAAAAATCCCGTCCAGAAGATAGTGCGCCGCCTCCAGCCAGTGTTTCCGCGTAAGCCCCGTAAACGGGCTTGTTTCATAATCCGGGTCTTTCGGTATATATCTCATCGCGCTCTCCTTACCAGTAAATTTTCCAGTCCGGCGTAAGCAGTCTGTGAAGTGCTTCCATATAGAAGTAGTCGCCCCAGATTACGCACTCGTTTACGCCCGCTTCCGTGCAGGTGTTGTACGGGCTTTTCTTCGAATAGGTACCCATCAGCAGCAGACCGTTGCTCTTTTCGGGATCCTTCACGCTGTATTTCACAATCATCTGCCGCAGCAGTTTCCGCGCAGCGGAGGTGTAATAGCGGGCGTCCTCCTCACCCAGATATTTGCTCATCTCCAGCATGCCACACACCGCGATGACCGCCGAGGAGGAATCGCGCGCCTCGTCGTCTCCGTCGCCGAAGCCCAGATCCCAGTACGGGCAAAGATCCTCAGGCAGATGCTCCAGGAAATAGCGGGTGACACGCTTAAAATATCCGATATATTCTTCCCGCTTTGTGTAGCGATAGCCGACCGCCGTACCGTACACGCCCCACGCCTGTCCGCGCGCCCAGGCGGAGCCGTCCTTATAGCCCTGGCAGGTTGCCCCGTGGTCCGGCTTTCCCGTTTCCGGGTCCATGAAAAACGTATGCCAGGTGGAATCGTCCTCTCTTATTACATTGGCAAGCGCCGTGTGGATATGCTTTTCCGCTATATTCCTGTATTTTTCTTCTCCCGTCTCCTCAGATGCCCAGTACAACAGCGGAAGGTTCAGCAGACAGTCGATGATAAAGCGGTAATTATCCTTCGCGCCCATTTCGCCCCATGCCTGGATAAATTCCCCTACCGGCTGGAAACGGCTGATCAGATTATCGGCTGCCAGCAGCGCCGCTTTTTTCGCCTTTTCCATGCCGGTCAGCTTGTATGCTGCCACGCAGGAAAGGCTGTAGAGAAAGCCCATGTCGTGATGGTCCACTTCCACTCTCTTCTCGATTCTCTCCAGGAAGGAATCCACCTGTATCTCGCCCGCCCGTCTCAGGCGTTCCCGCTCTTCCTCCGTCTTTGCATTTTCATACGCCAGCCAGATCTCGCCTGTCCAGAAGCCCGTCGTCCAGTCCACATTCGGGCCCGGCTTATAGAAATTGTCAAAGCTGTTCGCTCCGGGAAACTTCTCCGTAAAGGTGTCCAGATTCCGCTCCACCTGCGCCGCCGCAATATCCATCGCCGCTCTTACTTCATCCATGTCCGCTTCCCGGTAATTCTCCAGATCCGCGATTTTTATCCACTTTTCCATGCTCTTTTTCCGCCTCTCCTATAAGCGGCTCCATCTTTCTTTCAGGAAGTAAGCCGCCTGCTTGGGACGTCTGTCCCTGGTAAAGATACCTTTTTTATTTCCGTCCACACGTTTGATGTTTTCCGCCGTGGCAAAATCCGCAAACACCCATACATGCTCGCCCGTAATATAGGGCAGGGAATCAAATACCTCTCCATACGCGCGCATAAACGCCGTCTGGTACTCCTCCGAAAAAAGCCTGCCGTTTACGTCGTGAAGACCCGCGATCGTATCCGCTCCATACTCTCCCAGCATCACCGGCTTGTCGGGACAGCGCCTGTGGAAGCCCTCCAGCTCCGCCTTCAGCTTTGCCGCCGCTCCCTCAAGATTGCCCTCCGTATCATACCAGCCCCGGTAGCGGTTGAGCATAAGGAAATCGCACAGCTCCGCCACCTGGCATGTCTCCGGCGTGGATCCCTCGTAGGTGACGATCGTAACCGGACGCTTCTGTATATCGTTCTGCCGCGTCACTTCCATCAGCGGCGCAAAGTATTCCCGCGCCCCTTCCTCCTGGCTGGCAGGCTCGTTCGCCACCGACCAGGCGATGACGCACGGATGATTTTTATCGCGCTTTACCAGCTCCTGCATCACGGTTCTGTGATGCTCCGCCGTCTCCAGCGTCTCCCAGGTTCCCTTCGGGTTTCCTCCCAACAGCCCGGTGGCTGTAAATCCCGTGTTCAGACCGACTGCCGGCGCCTCGTCAATCACAAGAATCCCCAGCCTGTCGCAGAGACGCATCATTTCCTCGCTGTTGGGATAGTGGCTTGTCCGGAAGGAATTCGCCCCGATCCATTTCAGCAGTCCCAAATCCTTCACCATCAGAGCAATATCCGTTCCTCTGCCTCTGGTGATGCCCTCCTCGTGCTTGCCGAAGCCCTTCAGATAAACCGGCTTCCCATTAAGGAGAATGCGGCAGTCCCGGATGGCTATCTCACGGAAGCCGAAGCTTTCCGTGTACTCATCGCCCTGCCCGCCATCCGCGCCCGGCAGACGCACCTGCAGCCGGTAGAGATACGGGTCATCCGTGCTCCAGAGCCGCGCGCCCGGCACCCTTCCTTCGCCATTCGCTCCGCTGCCGGAAAAGACGCACGCGCCCTCCGCGTCCAGTACACGGACCTCTGCCTCTCCCGCACCTTCTCCCGCGGATGTGATGTTCCAGCAAAAGCTGCCGTCCATCCTGCCGTACACCTCAATATCTTCAATATAATAGCGCGGCGTCGTATACAGCCACACCGGACGCATAATGCCTGAATAATTAAAGAAATCAAAGTTCGGAAGATTTCTGGTCTGCTCCGGAAGTCCCGGAAACTGCTCCGTCACCACCCTGCCGCAGGGCAGCGTGGAATAGTCTGTCACGTTATTTACATACACCGTCAGAAGATTTTCCCCCATCACCGCGCTCTCTGTGATATCGAAGGAGAACGGGAGGAAGCCGCCCTTGTGACAGCCCAGATGCGCGCCGTTCAGATACACGGACGCCGTGTGGGTAACGCCGCCGAAGCGGAGCACCAGACGCCCCTGCCGCTGCATCGTCTCTGTCACGGTAAAGCTTCTCTGATAGACCATATCGCCCATATGGTCGGCAAATTTCTTCCCCGGATAAATATCATTATACGACGAGGGGACCGGCATGGGAAGACTGTTTTTCAGCAATTTTCCCGCCGCCTGCTCCTCCCGCTCTTTCTGTCCCGGCTCCAGCAGCTTAAACTCCCAGATGCCGCTTAAATCAAAAGCCATTCTGCCTGAGGTCGTTTCCGGATATAACATAATCTCTGTCCTTTCTGTCAGCCCTTTATGCCGCTGCTTGCGATGCCCTGCACAAACTGCTTCTGCCCGATAAGGAATATAATAAATACCGGTATCAGCGCCATCACGGAGACTGCCATAATCAGTCCCCACTCCGTGGAATACTGACCCATAAACATCTTGATACCAAGCTGGATGGTCTTTTTGGATTCCGTGTTGAAGTAAAGCATCGGTCCCATGTAATCGTTCCAGATGGTCACAAAGCTGAAGATAACCAGCGTTGTGGCGGACGCCTTGCTGAGGGGCAGCGCTATCTTCGCAAAAATGCCATATTCCGACATTCCGTCAATTCTTGCCGCCTCCAGCAGCTCGTTGGGAATCGAGATAAACGCCTGGCGCATAAGGAACACGCCGAACGGGATGAACGCCTGCATAAAAATGTAGCCAATATGCGTATCCACCAGATGCATTTTGTTCATCAGCGTATACTGCGGCAGCATGTATACCTGCCACGGAATGGCCATCGTCGCCACGTAAAAGAGAAACAGCACATTTCTGCCCTTAAAGTTACATTTTGCAAAACCGTATGCCGCGAAGCTTGACGTGAGCACCTGGATAATGGTGATGAGCACCGTCAGCTTCAGGGAGTTAAAGGTGAAGGTAAGAAGCGGTATCTTCTCCCATACCTTTGCGTAGTTGCTCCACTGCGGGTCTGCCGGAATCCACTGAATCGGCACGGAAAATACGTCTTTATCAAGCTTCAGCGAGGCAGACAGCATCCAGATAAGCGGTGTCAGCGTGAGCACCGTCAGTCCGATAAGCAGTACATAAACCAGCACGCTTCCTGCCAGATTTTTCTTTTTTGTCACTTTTGCCACCTCCTAATAATTGACCACTTTTTTCTCTGCTTTGAACTGGAATACGGTGAGCAGCGCTACGATTACAAACAGAATCATTGCCGCAGCGGAGGATTTTCCGTAATCCCAGGAAACAAACGCCTGGTTGTAGATGTACTGCGAAAGCATGGTGGATGCGGTTCCCGGTCCGCCCTGCGTCATCAGCCATACCAGGTCGAATACTTTGAAGGAGTTGATGACCAGCATCATGACAACGAAGAAGGTGCTCGGACTAAGCAGCGGCCAGGTGATTTTCCGGAACAGCGTCCAGCCCTTCGCGCCGTCGAGCGCCGCCGCCTCATACAGGCTTTCATCGATGTTCTGCAGCCCCGCCAGATAGATAATCATGAAATAGCCCATGTTTCTCCAGACATTCACAATAATCAGTCCGGGAATTACCCAGTCCGTGGAAGCGAACCAGCGCGGCGGATTAGCGATTCCGATAAATTTCAGAAATTCGTTCACGGGACCGTAATCCGGCTGCAGCATGGCATTCCACACAACAGAAATCGCCACAACAGACGCCACATAGGGGAAGAACAGCGCGCAGCGGAAAAATCCTCTCGCCTTTATCTTCTGATTCAACAGCAGCGCAAGCCCCAGCGACGCCACCATAGAAAACAGCACGGTGAAGATGGAAAAATATGCCGTTTTCCAGATAGACTGTACAAAAATTCTGTCTTTAAATATCTTTATGAAATTGTCAAGCCCCGCAAATTCCATCTCCGTAAAACCATCCCAGTGGGAAAAGCTCAGAAGGAGGGAGAAAATTACCGGAATAAAGGTAAAGATGAAAAACCCGATGAAGTTGGGCAGAATGAAGGAATATCCCACGATATTCTGCCTCAGGGCAAGCGAAAGCCCTTTTTTGTTTCCTTTTGTTTTATTCATTGAATCTCCTTTCCCGTTCTGCGTCAGATTCCAGTGCAAAACAGGGCGGCAGTTACTCCTGCCGCCCTGCCGGTTAATCTATGATGCTCTCGGCATTTTATGAATTTCCTGTTTTTCGTCCGTGACGCCTGACGTCATCCCCTTACTCTCCCTGGATTTCCTGGGAACGTGTTGCCATTTCCGCAAGCACCGTGTCGATATCCGCTTCACCAATCATAATCAGGGAATGCTCTTCACCCAGCATCTGGTTTACTTCTGCGGAGTAAACATTTACCGGTCTGTCTGCAACCACGCTGACGGTCTTCAGCGCTTCTGCCGCACCCTCCGGCATACCTTCCAGAGCCGCCAGAGCTTCCAGTGTACCGTCATCCTGGTAAGCCGGCATCTGTCCGTTCTTTACCAGAATCTCGTTTGCTGTTGTGCACGCATATTTGATAAACTGCCATGCTTCTTCTTTATGAGAAGAGTTTGCATTGATAGCCATCGGTGTTGTGGAACCAACGGTGCTGCCTGCTTCTACGCCATCCGGATGCGGAAGGGTTGCGATTGCCCAGTTTACATCTGTCTCGCCTGCGTTTACTTTCGCAATCATCGTGGAGGAGAACCAGGTTCCCATCGGCAGCGTCGCTACGGTGCCCTGCTGGAACGGAGAAGCATAGGCGATGTTGCCGGTCTTCAGCGTTGCATAATCCATGATGGTTCCCTCTTCCTGCATTCTCAGAGCCATCTCATAATACGGTTTCATGAAGCTGTAGTCCGGTCCGAGAATGGTGTTCGCACCGTCCTGCACTGCCCAGTTCTGCACACATGCCTGCCATGTATGAAGGTATCCGCCGTAAATCTTGTCGTTTCCTTCGCCGCTCGTCAGCGATTTGCACATTTCCTCCCACTCTGTCCAGGTCATGTCGTTGCTCGGATAGTCAACGCCCGCTGCGTCAAAGATGTCCTTATTGTAGTACAGCACATAGTAGTCTGTCTTGAACGGGAGCGCTACCTGCTTGCCGTCCAGATTGAAATCGTCGTATCCCACAAATTTGGAGGTATCGATTCCGTCCGCCTCGATGTAGGAGGTCAGATCCTCAAGCTGTCCCTTGTCCGCATAGGAAGGTGTGCCGTCCGCCTCCTTGATGTATACGATATCGCACTCAGAACCGCCGTTCAGCATGGTGGTAAGCTTTGTCACATAATCTGCCGCCGCAATGTCCACGATATTGATTTTGATGTTCGGATTTTCCGCCTCAAATCCATCCACAACATCCTGGATATACGGGGTGCTTGCAAGGTCCCATACCGGGAAGGTAAGCGTAACCGTATCTTCCGCTGCCGCCATGATTCCTGTTCCGCCAAGTACGCCGGCTGCCATTGCAGCAGACAGTGCCATTGCCATTACCTGTTTCTTTCTCATAACTATATCCTCCTGTGATTTTAGATTTTGCCGATACACTCATTTATGTATCCCTTGTTCTGATGAATCCATTATATAAACCGGACGGGAAAAAAGGAATCAAAAAAGCCGGAGAGTTTTTGTACTTTTTTCTACTCTCCGGCTTTCGGGCTGTTACTTTTTTCATCTGTTTGTACTTTTTTCAGCTCGTGGCTGAACAGAAATATTCTACTCCGCCTCTGTCATGTGCTTCTGATAGCTGGTCGGGGACATGCCGGTGTATTTCCGGAATACCTTCGAAAAGTAATAGGCATTTTCATATCCGAGACGGCAGGCGATTTCCGTCACCATCAGCTCTTTTTCCTCCAGAAGGCGGCAGGCATATTCGATTTTCGTGCTGTTTATGAAATCGATAAAGCTCTGCCCGTACTCCCGCTTAAAGATGGTGGAGAGGTACCCGGCGGAAACGCCCAGATGATCTGCCGCCTCCTGCAGTCCCACATGGGACTCGATATTTTCCAACACATATTGCCGCGCTCCCCTGGCAATCTGGTTTCCGGGATTCTCACCGTTTCCCACGATATCCAGAAGCGTGTTTCTCAACATGTCCAGCCACTGCAGGACCTGCCTGCGCGTATTGATATTTTCAATTTCCGCGGCGCTGCTCACCCGGCTGTAGGAGGAATTTTCCATCATGCCCAGCCCGTTCAGCGCCTCGGTCGCCTCCCGGTTCAGCTCATTTAAAAGCCAGATCGCCTGGCTCTTCTGGTGCTTCGTATTCTGCACGCGCGTCCTGGCGCTGTCAAGCAGCGCCTGTATCCCCTTCGTATTTTTCCGCATAATCTCATGATAAAGCTGCGGTCCGATCCCCTGCAGTCCCAGAGATTCATATCCGCCCGCGCCGTTGTCGGCGTGCTTTCCCACAGACATCACGTTCTCTCCAGTCCGCCCGGCATACAACCTTCCGCTCCCGCCGTGCTCACCGGCATACAGCCTTCCACTCCCGTCGTGCTCACCGGCAGATATCTTTCCGCCTGCGTGCTCACCGCCGTGCTCAGTGGCAATGCCATTTTCTTCATCCTCTCCCAGATAGTACCGTTCCATCAGGGTCTGATATTCCCCGGCGCACTGCTTCAGTCCATCCTCATTCTCATAGAGCCCCGTACAGAATACCCGGCACTCCGCCCTGGTAATATTCTTCACGGTGCTGGTCAGCTTCCGCCCGAAAAACTCCGCCTCCTGCTCCCAGGAGTCTCCCCTTGCATAAACGAACAGGACAAGGCTGTTCACCCCGCCGGTATCCAGAAAAATATAATTCTGCCGGAAAATTTTTTCCGCCGTCTTTTTCGCCAGTTCCCGTATCCACTCCATCGTCTTTGCCTTCTCTTCCTTTTCCGGCGGCTGTCCGCTGCTCATCGCCGCAAAGTCAAACGGAATGTAAAAACAGGCGTACCGGTAAAACACCCCCGCGTCCTTCAGAAATTCCGCATATTTCTCACCCGGCGTGCCCCGGCGGAAGAAAATGGTCTCCTGCAGCGCCTTATTGAGGACGTCCTCCTGCTGCTTTTTCTCAAAATAATCCGCCGCATTCACCACCATCAGCTGATTTCTTTTTTCCCGCTCCTCCTTCGCGTGCTCCAGTTCCTTCTCCAGAGCGGGCGCCTCAAGCTGGCTCTTCACCAGATAGCCCACCGCCCGGTAATGGAGCGCCTGCCGCGCCAGCTCAAATTCCTCCAGATTTGTCAGAATAATAAAAACAATATGCGGAAACTCCTCGCCCACCTTCTTCATCAGCGTGATTCCGTCCATAACCGGCATATTGATATCCGCCAGCACAATATCCGGCTGCAGTCTGCGGATTTTTTCCAGCGCATCCTGCCCGTTTCCCGCAGTCGCCGCAATCACGCAACCGTTTTTCTCCCAGTCTATCAGAAACTTTATCCCGGATAATATCAGCGTCTCGTCGTCCACGAGCATGACCTTATACATCGCTCTCTTCCTTTCCCGTTTCCATTGGTATATGTATGGTAACTCTGGTAAATTTCCCTTCTTCTCCCTCAAAAATCAGACCATAATCCGGACCGTAAATCAGCTTCAGACGCTCGTCCACATTTGTCACGCCGATCCCGCTCATGGAATTTTTGTTCTTCTTCGCTTTCAGGATTTCGCGGATTTCCGTTTCGTCCATGCCCATCCCGTTATCCTCTATGGAAATGTAAAGCGCTCCGCCCTCAGCGCGCGCATACACCCGTATCACGCCGTAGGTTCCGGTCGGCTCAATACCGTGGACAATCGCGTTCTCGATAATCGGCTGCATAGTCATCTTCACGATCAGATAATCCCGATACTCCTCCGGAACCTCACAGATATAATCAAAAACTTCCATATACCGCACCTGCTGCAGGTTTACATAATCCTGCACCAGCGACAGCTCCTCCCGCAGCGTAACCTTATCGCCGCTTCCCTTCGCCATATTCCGCAGCAGATTTTCCAGGCTCATCACCGTATTGGCAATATTATCCGCGTTCTGTATCACTGCCATCCACCGCACAGAATCCAGCGTATTATAAAGGAAATGCGGATTAATCTGCGCCTGCAGGGCGTCCATGCTCAGCTTCTGCTTCTGCTCGTACATTTCCCGCTGCTGCTCGATCAGGTGATTGATGCGCCGCACCAGATGATTAAACTCCCGTCCGATTTCCGCCACCTCGTCCTCACCCTTTTCAATCGTCTCGTCCACAGTGAGCAGCTTCGTCTCCGCCAGATAATTGATATGGCTGCTCAGTCTGCCGAGCGGCTGGGTAATCCTTCTGGAAATCAGCCTGGATACCGCCAGTCCCATGCAGATGACCAGGATCACCGTTGTCAGCAGCACCCAGAATACGTATCGGTTCTCCATTGAATAGATTCCCGCGTCAATCAGCACCGCGACGGACAGGGCGAAGGGCGTAAACTCTGTTTTCTCTTCATAATACCGCGACGTTATGCTTCTATCCTTTATGTGCTCTTCCATTTCCGGCGACGAATACCACGCATCGCCGGCGTCCGTGCTCTGAATCACAATCTCCGCCGCATCAGCATAGGGCGCCAGCAAATCCGTAATCATGCGGTCGCTTACTTCTATATAAAGAAAGCTGTTCTGCTCCATATCGAGCGGGTACAGGTAAGAAAGCTTTCGCTCTCCCTTATCCACTACCGACTCCGTAATCTCTGCAACCGCATTTCTTCCCTTTTCCGCCTTTTCAAACAGCGGGCTTTCCAGAATCTGGTCCGTCAGAACCACACCCGTGCCCGACGTAACCACAATCTTAACGCCGGCTCTGTTAATCAGGAACATATTGTCCACATAACGCTCCACCGGACTTGCGCTCAGCGCGGTAGCCAGCTTTTCCTGCGCGTCCAGCGCATATCTCTTTGCCCGAACACTCTCCAGACTGCTGTTCTTCAGAGCGCCGCGCACCGCCAAACTTCCCTCCGCATACAGCGCCAGCGTGTCCAGATTGTTCTTCGCATCCTCCAGATACGAGTAAATCACGGACAGGTATCCCCGTTCGGTATCGACTTTCTTCATCATAAGCTCATGCCCGAACAGCGCGCCGATGGTCAGATTGGTCACGATGCAGAAAACCACCACCGGTACCAGAATACTCACCAGCACTTTATGCTGAAACCGCGGCTTTCTTTGCGCCGCTTTCTTTTTCTTTTCTGCAACAGTTGCCTCACTCACCCTGCCGTCCCTCGCTTTCCGGAAAATCAGACGTCTTTTATTCATTATAGCTTCTTTTCCGGTGAAAATCATCTTCTTTTTTGTGCATGGCAACAGAAAAAAGCAGACACGCCTTCACGCATCTGCTTCCTCTTAACATTTTTTCAGCCCGGTTCTATACCTCAAACAGCAGATCACCGTAGGACGGCATCGGCCATTCTTCCTTATCAACAATCATTTCAAGCTGATCTACCGGCACGCGCAGCTCTTCCATCGCTTTGGAAACCACCTCATAATAATAAGTTGCCTGTTCCTGGCCCGGCTGCATTTTTGCCGCCTTGTCGGTCACTTCCTCCAACTTTGTCAGAGAGGTCTTTGCTGCAGCAAGCAGACGGCTCGACTGACGCAGCATTTCCAGCGGCACATGAACCTCAACGCCCGCTTCTTTCATGGTATTTACCGTATCAGAGAGATTGCGGTTAAAGCGCAGCACCGCCGGGATAATGTGCTTGCTTGCAATGTCGATCATGGCGCGCGCCTCAATATTCAGCGCCTTCGCATAGCCCTCATATTGTATTTCCACGCGGGAGCGCAGCTCCGCCTCCGTGAACACGCCGAATTTTCCAAACAGTGCGATTGCTTTATCGGTTACGAGCGCCGGGATCGCCTCCACCATCGACTTGATGTTCGGCAGTCCGCGCCGCTCGGCCTCCTCCACCCACTCCTGGGAGTAACCGTTGCCATTAAACACGATCCGATGATGCTCGCTCGCATACTGCTTGATTAAGTCATGAACCGCCATCTGCACATCATCCGCTGCCTCCAGCACATCGCAGGCGTCAGAAAACGCCTCCGCGACAATGGTGTTGATCACCACGTTGCACTCCGCAACGGAATCTCTGGAACCGACCATACGGAACTCAAATTTATTTCCGGTGAACGCAAACGGAGACGTACGGTTGCGGTCCGTGGCATCCTTCGCAAAATCCGGCAGCGTCTTTACGCCGGTGTGCAGGGTACCGCCCTTAATGCTGTGCGTTGCCTCGCCCGTGCTGATAAGCTGCGCCAGCACATCCTCAAGCTGCTCGCCCAGAAATACAGAAATGATTGCAGGCGGCGCTTCGTTCGCACCGAGACGATGGTCGTTTCCCACATCCGCCGCAGACTCGCGCAGAAGATCCGCATGACGGTCCACCGCGCGCAGAATGCAGGTGAGAATCAGCAGAAACTGGATATTCTCATGCGGCGTCTTGCCAGGGTCAAGCAGATTGATGCCGTCGTCCGTCGTCAGCGACCAGTTATTGTGCTTGCCGGAACCGTTTACGCCCGCGAACGGTTTTTCGTGGAGCAGGCACTGCAGCCCGTGCGCCTCCGCCACGCGCTTTAACGTCTCCATGATAATCTGGTTATGGTCCGCCGCCACGTTGCACTCCGCATAAATCGGCGCAAGCTCGTGCTGCGCTGGGGCAACTTCATTGTGCTGCGTCTTTGCGGAAACACCGAGCTTCCAGAGTTCCTCATTCACATCACGCATAAACGATGCGATTCGCGGACGGATAACGCCAAAATAATGATCGTCCAGTTCCTGCCCCTTCGGCGGCATCGCGCCGAACAGCGTGCGTCCGGTAAAGATCAAATCCTTGCGCTTTAAATATTTCTCGCGGTCTACTATAAAATATTCCTGCTCTACGCCGACCGACGGCTTTACCTTCTTTGACGTGGTGTTGCCCATCAGACGGAGCAGGCGAAGCGTCTGCGTCTGGATAGCCTCCATAGAACGCAGCAGCGGCGTCTTCTGGTCGAGCGCCTCACCTGTGTAGGAGCAGAACGCCGTCGGAATGCAGAGGATTGCTCCCCCCTCATCCTGGCGCACGAATGCCGGGGAAGTGCAGTCCCAGGCGGTATAGCCGCGTGCCTCAAAGGTAGCCCGCAGACCGCCGGAGGGAAAGGAGGACGCGTCCGGCTCGCCCTTTATCAGCTCTTTCCCGGAAAACTCCATCTGCACGGAACCATCCTTCGACGGCGCCGTGATAAACGCGTCATGCTTCTCCGCCGTAAATCCCGTCAGCGGCTGGAACCAGTGCGTATAGTGCGTGGCGCCCTTTTCAATCGCCCACTCCTTCATGGCTCCCGCCACCACCTCGGCTATCATCGGGTCCAGCTCTTTTCCATCGTCAATCGTCTTGTGAAGCTCCTTATAAACCTTCTTTGGCAGCTTCTCCTGCATCACCTTGTCGTTAAACACATTTTCGCCGAACAGCTCGGCAGCACTTACATATTCGCTCATATACCCTCCATATCTCTAAACAGCGGGGGCAGAAACACAAAGGATACGGCTCTGCCCTCAGACTATATCAAATAATAGCTCATTCATGGGGAAAATGCAAGAAAGAATAAGGCTGCTCCTCTATCAGCACCCTTTTCCCCTCAAATGCAAATCCCAGGCTGCGGATACATTCGGGGGCGATTCCTCTTTTCACCAGTTCTTCTGCATACCGCTTTTCTTTAATCTGGGCAAGCGCCTCCTGAGCCGTCTCTTCCAGGGATTTTTCTTTTTTCGGATTGCGCACCTTAAACTCCATCAGAATTGCATCCAGCCCTGCTCTCTTCGGAAACAGCACCACATCATATCTGCCAAAGCCGCTTTCCCGGTTGGAATTGATTTCATAGGAATCCGCCAGATCCACCATCAGCCCCAGCACAAAACCATGATAAAAGCGCTCCGGCTCCGTCTTCTTGGAGGGATTCTTTCCGGTATCAAAAAAGCTGAACACCGATACCGCAATGCGGTTCATATATTCATTCATGGCATCCGTGTCCTTTTGCAGAAGACCTCTGATAAAATCGTTGTAATCCGACGAAACGGTTCCAAACCAGTTGTGGATCATCGTCCGGAACATCAGCTTCACTTCCAGATTTGTAAGCGCAAGCGTATAAACCGGCGTCCAGTTATCCGTTCCTTCCCCCTCAATCCGGTAATCCTCCAGTTTCAGATAGCCGCTGGCAAGCAAAAGACTCCAGAGCGCAGTCTCATCCTCTAAAAGACGGTCGTATACAATCTGTTCATCCATCCGCACCTCCAGACTTTCCCCACGCATTAGTCTCTCAAAATCTATTTTCAGCTCCCGGTTTCCCTCCTGAATCTGCTTCGCAATCAGACTGTTGCTGCTGGTATTTGTCCAGTACAGACCGAACTCCCGCCTGTCCAGATAATTTACAATCGACCAGGGATTGTATATATTGCGTACCCTTCCAAAGGTAAATCCATCGTACCACCGCTCCACCTGCTCCATCTGCGCCGACAATCCGTACTCCTTCAGGCTCTCAGCCGTTTCTTCCTTCGTAAATCCAAAACAGTCCGCGTATTCTTCCGAGGTCGTTGTCACCACCTTCAGATTATTCAGATCCGAAAACACGGATTCCCTGCTGACACGGGTGATGCCGGTCATAATTGCGCGCTCCAGATATGGATTTGTCTTAAACGTGGCATTAAACAGACTTCTTGTATAAGCCGCAAGCTCGTTCCAGTATCCGTCCACAAAGGCTTCCTGCATGGGCGTGTCATATTCATCCAGCAGAATAATCACGTTTTTCCCATAATACCGCGCCAGGAAAGAGGACATTCTGTGCACCGCCATAGTAGCCGTCACCTCCGGCATATTCATGGAAATACTCCGGTAGTACGCCTTCTCCTCTTCAGACAGCAAATCCCCCTCCAGTAAAAAGCGGTTTTCATTATATAAATCCGCCAGAAGCTGTCCGATTCTCTGCACGGTCGTCTGATACGTTTTTTCTTTCACGTTGGCAAACGACAGATTAATCACCGGATATGTTCCCTGCAGCTTCCGGTACTTCTCTTCATTCCAGATAAACAGCCCCTGAAAAAGCTCCCCTCTGCGCGCACATTTCCGTGAAAAAAATTTTTCCAGCATGCTCATGGTCAGTGTTTTTCCAAAGCGGCGCGCTCTGGTAATGAGCGTCACGTCATCGTCCCGCTCCCACCACTCTTTTATAAAGCGGGTTTTATCCACATAAAAGTTATTATTTACCCGGATTTTTTCAAAATCCTGCTTTCCTATTCCAATCGTTCTCGGCATAGCCCCATCCTTTCCGGCAGGCGCCTCTCTGCTCCCTTTCCAGTCGCAGTTCCTTATACTCCTCTGCCCCGGCGGTCCTTTTACAGACCGCCCGGCAGGTAAACCTATGTTTATTTTAACACGGTGCATTTTTCCGTGCAACAGCAAACATGTCAGAGCAGCGCGCCGATACTATGGATGCACCATTTTATTTCAGAATTTTCTTACTTATTCTCTGATTCTTCTTCCGCTCCCACCAATTCCAAACGTACTGTCCCGGATTCATTTCTCATTGTCTCGGCCCCTGTTTCTGCATGACCTAATGGAATCACCTCTACAATAGTCTGTTCGTAAATATCGTCATAAAAAATTATTTCATGCTTCTTTCAATCAGTTTTTATGTTCATTCAGATATTCCAGCGTCCATTCTATCGTTTGTCTCGCATCCTCACCATAAAACCCATGTCCTGCTCCCGGTAAAATTTCCAGGCGGGCAGAATCATATATCTCCAACGCCTTTTCTGAATAAGAAAGAGGAACGATGCTGTCTGCATCTCCATGAATCAGTAAAACGTCTTTATCATAGCCTGCGGCTGCTTCATAGATATCATAATCCAGCAAGTGTTCCGCATAAGGGCGCCCTATTGTCATCCACATTGAAAAAAAGGTATCCGGAATATCTTCTACACTCTCAAACCGCTCCTTCATCATATCAACCAGACAAAAAGCAGGATATAAAAGAACCGCTCCTCTGATTTCATCCTTATGAGCTGCAGCTGTAATTGCTGATACAGCACCGCCCTGACTGGTTCCCATCAAAAAAAGATTATCGCGGTCCACATAGTCCAGGCTTTGAATCATAGCCATCACAGCCTCCAGATCAGCCTGTTCCGTAAAAATAGACATTTCCAATGTGGAGCCATCGCTCCGGCTTTCAGGACTGCCGCCACAGAAATCAAAGCAATAAACAACATAGCCTTTCGCGGCCAGAGCTTCTGCATATTGCTCTCCGACCTGATAGTTTCCGCCAAATCCATGTGAGAAGATAACCGCAGGCATCTGTTCAGCAGCTCCCTGTGGGATATAAATAACGCCGTAAATTTGATTGTCATCCCTCCTGGTATAGAGTTCCCCGGTTATATACTCATAAGTAATATCTTCTGTATCAGATGCAGTCGTATCCGTTTTCTCTGACTGCGAAGGCTGCATCATCTGCGGTGCAGCAGATTCCTCTGGTGTTTCACTCCCAGCAGTACATCCGCTAAACAAGACCATACAGAGCAGCAGAATAACAACACTTCCGGTATATATCCAACGCACAGTATCCTCCCCTCCCCGTACCTGCTTTGTTTCTTACTTAACGAGATACGTCAGCCAGACACCACTGTCCCTTAATTGCTCTGCATTTTTCAGTTGAAATTCTACCGGCGCAGTCACGGCAAGCAATTCAGATTTCTCAAAAACGGTAGGAGTAGAAGGATCGCCGTCTGCGGCCGGAGCCAGAATCAGACTGAGTTCATCCACAACACCCTGCTGTATAAATGTCCAGTTGACGGTTCCTCCGCCACAGATCAGAATTGTATTGATCATAAACAGCCGTTTCAACTTCTCCGTGGCAGCTTTGCAGTCCAGGGAAGTATCACCCGCAATGATATAGGAAACGCCCTTTTTCCGAAGATAAGCGCGATATGCCGCCGGTGTTTCTTCTGTCAAAATTTCAATCACATGGGCACCGGGTCTGCCAGGCTTCTGAAAGATTCCGGATTCCCAGCCGATTTCTCCTGCCGTATCCAGTGAAATATAATAAAATCTGAGATTGGTATCCGCAATATAGTCGCCATCCGGCACATCCTGGCAGTCCGGCTCCAAAACAGGCTTCTTGTACTGCGTAAACTCTTTGGTCGTTGTTGTGCCGTACAGCCATGCCTCCGCCCGGTATGCAGAACGGATACGGGCATATTCTTCACTCGCCGCCTGTGCCGCTTTTGTTCCTGCGAAAGCTCCGGCAATTTTACCGTCCAGTGCACTTAAGATATGACATATAATATATGGTCTGTCCATTACATCCTCCTTTACTCTGCGAACCCATTTGGGGTCAAATATTCCCAAATTTCATAGAAAAGACCGTGTCGTATTCCGAAATATTTTCTTATCCTCACAGCCCTATTTCTGGCTTTCCATCCTGGCAGCCACTTCATCGATGATATTCATGGCATTTAAGGTGCGGGGATAGCCGATATAAGGCATACACTGTTCCACTACGCTGTACAGCTTTTCCTTGTCGTTGCCCACGCCGAAGTTTCCTGCAGCATGTCCCCGGAGCTGGTTTTCACAGCCACCCTGAGCCAGAAGGAAACAGAAGGTAATCATTTCCCGC
Organism: Marvinbryantia formatexigens DSM 14469; assembly: GCF_025148285.1. NCBI lineage: Bacteria > Bacillati > Bacillota > Clostridia > Lachnospirales > Lachnospiraceae > Marvinbryantia > Marvinbryantia formatexigens. Next base: position 1,686,434 of record NZ_CP102268.1, read on the forward strand.
TCCTGGTCATTTAAACCGATACGGGTATAATAGTCGCCAAAGCAATTATCCGCCAGCCAGCGGTTGACATTCCGGCGCAGCGCCGGACCGTCTGTCTGTACCTTTTCCATACCTGGTCCGAACAGAGCAACCTGTTTTGCAAGTCCGGCTTCAAAACGTGTGGATTCGTCTGTTGTACCCTGGGATGCCAAAGGCAGCTTCACGCCGTGAAGCTCCATAATCTCATTTGCGGCAATAAGGAAATCATGCGTCCGCCCGATGCCGAGATAGGCTGTGGCCTGATAAATGACTTCCCTGATTGCAATGGGATCAACCCCTTCATTCAGCGCCGCATGGAGCATATTCCGAAATTCTCCCATGCCCTGACATCCCAGCAGGGCAGAGAGAATACACAATGCCCTTTCTTTTTCTGTCAGCCTGCTTGCACTTACCGTTTCGCATTGGGAAAAATGAGCCGTAATCTCCACCCATTCCGGGTCCGTCTCCTGCAGTCTGCTGTCTGCGCCATCAAATAACTTTGTCAGTTTTTCTAACATTTCGCGATTCATTTTGACACCTCACATTTCTTTCATTTTTGACAAATTGCTTCTATAATTTTCTGAAGTGAAATATTTGATACTACCGATTATATTATCCGATTGTTACAACCGGTCAAGCTTTTTTCAAGATAATCCCGTGAATTTTTTTGAAAAGCAAGGAGGATTCCATGAATTTTTTAGCCAGTTCTCCATCAACCAGTCCAATATTTTTCTTTACAATTTCATCCGTTGAATACTCCATATAATCACGGATTGTCTGAATCAAAGTACCGTTCCTATAAAATGCTTTACACAATTCTTTCTGATAGCCGTTTCCTTTAAACACATACTCATCTGTCAATATACCGGCCTTTCTGCACTCTTTCATGATTGCATTTTGAAAGCCTTCAGCAGTAAATTTCTTACCATCATTCAAGAAAAGCAGATTTTCTATATGTATACGATTTCTATCCGAATATTTCAGAACAAGCCAATGCAAGATGACAGGAACAGGGATACTTCTGGTAGTATCCGGCACCTTCATCCAGCTATGCTCATCTTTATAATACAAAACAGGCACTTTAACGGAAGCAAGTACCTGTTTCATCTATCTTCTCTGTTTTTTATTGTTCTTACGATTTCATTCAGAAGTATTTCTATCTGTATCTTTATCTTTTCATCAAGATCTTTTTCAAAATCCCAATACAATAATCTCTGGTCAGACTCTTTTTGAAATGATTGAACTACATTACCCTTGAAATATTCCGGCAGATAGAGTTTCTGTTTAAGCGGAATCTTTTTCTTCATATGTCTTGTCAAAGTGACCTTTATTTTTCAATCCATTGTCCTAATTTCCGACCGCCGATACGTTCAATAATGCCCTCTTCCTGCATTGCTTTCATAAGACGTTTTACTTTTCGTTCAGAACAGTCAATCTCCAGCGCAATCTGTTGCTGAGTTGCAATAATATCTTTTCTTCCAAAGTGCCATTTAAAGTGCCACTTAAAGTGTCATTTTGTTCTTTTGGCACTTTAGAGCTCAATAAAGGTGTAAATTTTACCATAATATCTTCTAAATGAATTTTATATTCCGGCAAAGGAACACCATGCTTTTTGCAAGCTTCACATATCTTCTCTATCCCACGTCCCCATGTTTCTACATATCCTGCCTGGAAAAATCCATTAGCAATATTAGGATTATAAGGTTGCGAACGGTGGCGTTCCATCAATGTTTCCACTGTCCAGCCTACCGGAAATACACAATCATTACTGATATACACAGCATCTTCATGAATCCGAATCTGTATCGGAACTAATGCTGCATAATTAGAATGAATAATCGCATTATATACCGCCTCCCTGACAGCCGCTTTCGGAAGCGGATATGTTTCAATTCTGGTAACATTGTCATAAGAAATCATTGCCTTCATATACTTCAGGTAAATCAATTCTATAACCCTGTCTGCCTGTATAAATAATGAGCCATGAATCTCGTCTTGATAACGCAGGTCAGAACCTTCTCCAAAATATCCAATTTTGATATACGCACCTGTAACCCATTTTTCCGGATTGCGATGAAACAAAAGAATTGCCGCACGTTTCAGTCTGCCTTGCTCAAAAAGACCAAGGCTGTCCAAAAGCTGTTCATTGCTCATATTTAAATCTTCTTCCGTCATTCGGCCGCTCCGCAGGGCCTCCCGCCTGAAAATATCAAAACTTTCTTTATCCAAATCTTCAACAGTAACTCCATCTACCGGAACGGCATCCCATTTATATCCTGTTTTAGACAATAGAAACTCTGTCAAAGCTGCTCCTCTGAGAAGTTGCTTTGTACTGCCGCTCCGATAATGATATTCTCCTTTGTAATTGACCGGATAGCTGCTCGGATTAACACAGATTTCAATATAATCCTTGTCCTCTTGTGTAAGCAAGTTAACATCCACAATGATACCGAGAATATCCCGAACTTTATTGGGGATATCTTCTAACAGCTTTTTACTATCTGGTATCCCGATAACATTTCCATTGTCATCAGTGCCAATATATATCTTGCCGCCCTGAGCATTTGCAAAACCACAGATCCATTTCAAATACTCATCACGCCAGGATTCTTTCCATTCTATATTTTGTTTTTCTGCCACGAATATCTCCTTCTTATTCCAGTTATATACATATTCAATACAAACGGGTCAAGTCTTATAAACTGATATTATTGTCTAAATCGAATATCTTATATGAAAGGCTAATCCTTTATAAGTATAACTTCTCTTTTATTCTAATATTTTATCTACATCCAAATTGCCATTATAATGCATTATTAATTCTGTCATTTTACAAATCTTTGCAGATAAATTATCTAAAACAATCTTAAATTCATGCATATTCATCTGTTGACTCACCACAAATGAGTATATCAAAATTATTTATACTATCCATAATTTTCCATCCCGTGTATATAATAATTAATAATTATACCAGATTCTTTTTCTTCTTTCTACTACTTGAACTTCATTTTTTACGATAACGATAATGTGCAAAAGTGAAAAGAATCCCGCTGACAACGAGTTTACAAAACACCAAAAATATATTATATTCATGTTTATGTGACAATAAAAAACAAGAAAGGCGGTGTACCAGTGGCAAGTAAAGACAGATACAAGTTTGAAAGTAAAATCCATATTTACCGGGCTACAAAAAGAATGACACAGCAGGAACTTGCCGATTTAGTTGGGGTATCCCGTCAAACCATTATGCAGCTTGAGCGAAACCGCTATAATCCGTCTATGCTGCTGGCATACAGTATTGCAAAGGTTTTTGATGTGACTATCGAGGATTTATTTGATTTTTCGGAGGTAGAAAAATGATTGCTTTAATAAATGAAATCATTAGCAATAGAACGTTGCTTATTGTAGGAGCGTGGTACGGATTGCCGATTACAGTTGCCTTGATTGTATTGTTCCTCATTAAATCATCACGAGATGAAAGAGGGCGTGCTATCATCGGAAAAGCAAGTATTATCGCCATGATTGTTTTTATTCTTCTTGTGAATGGATTTGCAAAACTATCTTCCCACATAACCGTAAACTATATTACAACCGCCTGTTGTATTCAATGGATTTACGATATTGTGCTTACAGTTGAAGTTGTTGCAATTCTAATCTATAAAAAACTTGAATAGCGAAAACCATTCTTGCTTGTCACTGAATCGGCGAGCAAGATTTTTTTATTACTTTTAGTATGAAATAGTTGACATTTAGAACGAAATAAATTATACTGTCCTTGTTGGCAAGGATTTATAATCTAACTTTGGTTTGCCCGCGAAAGGAGGTATAAGTAATGGAGTTGTCTACATTTATTATTTTTGCTGTAATTGTTGCATGTGGTGGCAGCTGCTCACTGGCTGGTACATGGTGGAGTAAAAAGTGGCGGGAAGAACATAAGAAAAAGAAAGAAGATAACCGTCAAAGCAATAAATAGCTAAGCAATAAAAATGCTATGCAATCGGCGAACCTTTTGCATAGCATTTATTATTCATTATATTATGTATTAATCTAAATAGCTCTTTGCCGCTACCGGTGTACGATAGTTGACGTCGGATACGATGATACCGTCTGTGGAGTTGCTCGCATGTACCACCTGACCGTTGCCGATGTACATGGATACATGACCGATGCCGTAGTCGCCGCTTCCTTCGTAGAATAACAGGTCACCCGGCTGGATGCTGCTGAGGTCTACGGAAGTACCGCCCTGTGACTGCTGTCCCGCGGTACGGCTGATGCTGACACCGTTATCCGCCATGACAGACTGTGTAAATCCGGAGCAGTCAGCACCGTTTGTAAGGCTTGTGCCGCCCCATACATACGGATTTCCAACAAACTGGAGCGCGTAATCAACAACCTGCTGTCTCAGAGAGGATGTGCCGTCTGTGGTAACCTGTGAAGCATCCAGACCTGCATCGCTGATTACCTGCTGCGCTGCTGAATCTGCTTCTACCTGTGCCTGGTACGCTGCGTCTGCCGCTGCCTGTGCATCGGCTGCCGCCTGGTCTGCTGCCGCCTGTGCCGCCGCTGCCGCGTCTGCATCGCCGGACCAGTATGCTTCGTCGGCTGCCGCCTGCGCGTCCGCCGCTACCTGGTCGTAATATGCCTGGTCCGCTGCCGCCTGGTCTGCCGCTGCCTGCGCATCATCTGCGTACTGTCCCTGGCTCTCCAGATACTCTATCCACGCCTGGTTCTGTGCTTCCCACTCTGCCTGCTGCTGTGCAAGATAAGCCTCGTACTCCGCCTCCTGCTGTGCAACCGCCGCCAGATAAGCCGCTTCCTGTTCTGCAAGGTAAGCTTCCCATGCTGCATTCTCCGCTTCGATTCTGGCTGCTTCCTCCTCAACGGATTCCGCCTGCGGCAGGTATGTCGCATAGCTTACATAATCTGCACTTACGTAACCTGTGCCGTTCTCCGTGGAAACCTTTGCCCATCCGCCAAGATCTTCTTCCAGATATACAATCTCATTTGCGGTAACCATATCGATAACATCCGCATCCGTAGATGCATCCGCACGCACCATCAGCGCCTCTGCATTTACCTGCGCAACCGGTGTTCCAACCTCTGCAACCACCTGCGCTGCTGCCTCTCCGGTAGTGAGCAGGTACTTTGCCACGTATCCCTGGCAGTTTCCGGACTGAATCAGATACCATTCGCCTTCTTCGCCAAGAATCGTTGCCGCATTGCAGTCATACAGCTTTCCGACGATGTCGGATTCCGTACTCGGCTCCGTGCGGATATTTATGTAAGAATCCTCCCCTGTCTGAGCAACCGCAATCGTATTTACCAGACTCTGCGCTGCTTCTGTCTCTTCTGCCGCAGTCTCCTCTGCCGGAGCTTCCGCCGCATCTGTCTCTTCTATGGTATCAGCCGCCTCTGTCTCCTGCGGCGCTTCTGTCTCTTCTACACTTTCCAGGGAAACAGAACCGATGCCTACAAGTGATTCCCCGGCCGCCATCGCCGCCATACCAGATATACCAACCGTCATGCTTCCCGCCAGGAAACAGGCTGCCGCTTTCATCACATGTTTTTTCATTCCCTTATTCATTGCTTATCTAACCTCCAACTATCTATCCCTCAAGTTATTACGAAATTGTTAAATTTATTACGTTCACATCTTAACATATATTACATTTCATGTCAACACCAGATTAAAATTTTTTTAAGAAATTAAAAATCCGGGGATTCCATATATTATAAATACTGGAATTTCCCGGATTTCATATTCTATTGCTTTATATAATACTTTTGTAATAATTAGACCTGCTCCTCCAGCAGTTTCTGCAGATAGCGGCTGACGATTGCTGAGAAATTCCGGATATCGCGGATATAGGCGAAATCCTTTCCAAAAATCTTCTTTTCCGCGGCAAGGTCCTTTTCTTTTCCGGCAAACACGCCAAGCACATACAGCCCGGCGTTCCGCAGCCTGCGCACCTCCAGAGCCGTATCCTGCACCGCATACTCTCCGCAGTAAATCGCCGGATTGCGGCTGTTCGGGCGGTTTACAATTACATCGTTCGGTCTGCCGTCACTTAAAATAATCAGTATTTTGTTCTCTTCCTCCCGCTGCGCCAGCGAATCCGCCGCCGCCCGGATGGCAAGCCCGTCGCGGTTGTTGGCGGAGGTGGTATAAGAAAAAACCTTCTCATCATCCTTCGCAGGCGCGTCGTATTCCCGGTACCGCTGCATCACCGTATAATCCCAGAAGGTGCAGAACCCCGTCACGCGGTGCGGAATATTTACATTGCTGAGCGCACGGCTGATGATATACGCCTGGAGCGCCACCTGGCTCTGCCGGTCACGCTGAGAACCGCTGGCGTCAATCAGCACGTCCACCACATACTCCGCATTGTTCTGCCGGATTTCCCGGTCAAACAGCTTTCCGCTCTCCGTGCGCCCGACTCTCCACAGGCGGTTCGGCACCACGCGCCCGAACTGCGCCCGGATCACGTCCGCCTCGCTCTGAAGCGTCAGCGCCCTTTTAAGGCTCGCCATCATCACGTCGATATTGCGCTTCACCACGCTTTTGCTGTTGTGCCAGAGCAGCCGGTTGCGGTCCGCCTGCTTCTTTGCGTTCACATACTGGGCATTGACCAGCACCGGATTTTCCAGAATCCCGTCCGTATAATACAGGCTGCAGTCCGCGTGCGCTCCCGTACAGAGCCGCCGCGTCAGGCGCTCCTGCTGCGCTTCGTTTAAGTAAGACCGTCCAAAATTCAGCTCCATATAGCTGTGCATCCGGGCAATCGCTTTTTCATCCAGCACGACTATCTTTCTGCCGTTCCCGCGCTGCTTTTCCGTCTCCTCCTGCAGCTCCTCCAGCGAAGTGACCTGCCGGTTGACATTCTCCAGGAACTGCTCCATCACAGATTCATAAGTGTCCTCATCCAGGAAATCCTGCCAGCCGTCCCGGACAATCTCCTCCAGCTCCGCTGCGAGCACATGCGCAAGGTCGCCGTGCTTACGCACAAAGCTCTTATCGATAAACTGGTTATAAATCCAGTCAATCCTTTGGATAATTTCCATCGTATCCGCCGCCTGCTCCAGCTCATACAGCACGTCCTTTACATCCTGTATGCGTTTTTCATCGCGCCCTTTTCCATTTAAAAAATCGCGGATGAAGGATATTTTCACCCTTCCCATAAACGACTGGTTCATCCGGTGATACTCATGCTCCAGCATCGCCTCAAACGCTTTTTCGCGCACCTGACGCACACCGGGGCGCTCCGCCGCGATTCGCGGATAGGACGCTGCGTCCGCGCAGAGCTGCGCAATGCTCATCAGCGGAGCCTCCTCCGCGCCGTAATAGCGTTTTTTCAGCAGATACATGCCGAGCGCGTCCGCATCAAAATATCGCGCGAAAGCTCCCTGCTTGATGGCATCGTAGAGCGCAAGATATTTATTTTTCGCAAACGCCTCCACATCGGGCTTCACCTTCAGCGAATAATCGCCGCTGACTGTCCACATCATGTTTCTGATGCGGTTTTCAATCTCCACCCGGTATTCTTCTATATCATAATTCATAGCATTCCCCGATATCACATAAGCTGTACGGCAAAGACACCGTTCCTGTTTCAGGCTCCTTCGCCGTCATATCTTCCGCACGCCTTCAAAAACCTCGCTGCTCTCCCAGCCCTCCGGGATACGCGTTTCCAGAATATCCTCAATCATATCGCGCTCAAACACGTCAAAGCTTTTATTTACCATGCCCATGCGCAGTGCTGCCGCCGGGGAAAGACCCGCCCGGATAGTACGGATTGCACCAATCAGACCGCGCAGATCCAGCGGCTTTGTAGAAATTTCATTATGTGACGCCTTCAGCTGCAAATCCATAAAGAAACCGGCAAGCTGCAGCAGCCCTTCTCTTTTTGCATCCGGAAAAATATCTGTCAGAATATCCAGCAGCGTCTCCTCCTTCATCGGCGGCATATCAATCACCATAAAGCGGGAGACCAGCGCTTCATTAAGCTCCTTTGTCCCGGCATAGCCGTAGTTCATGGTGCCGATGAAACGCGCCGCATCGTGCAGCACAATCCGCTCATAGCCCGGCACATCAATCATCCTCCGGTAATCCAGCGCCGCGTGAAGCACAGAGACAGCATCGTTTTTCGCCATATTTATTTCGTCAAAAATGCCGAAGCCCCCGTATACCGCGCAGTCGTACACCGGTCCGCGCCGCAGGCAGACCTCGTTGTTGCGGAAGGTATCCGTGCCGATCAGCGATGCGCTGTCCGTATTAATATTGAAGGAAATATTGTAGACCGGCCGCCCGAAAGCCCAGGCAAGATTTTCCGCCAGCACGTTTTTTCCGGTCGCCTTGGTGCCCGACAGCAGAATATTTTCTCCCTGCAGCAGCGCCGTCGCCGCCATTTCAAAAATTTCCTTTCCGTAAAAGCGGATTTCCGGGCGCATGACTCTTTCACTCACCGCCGCCTCTACCGGATATTTTTCTCTGAATGCCGCGATGTCCTTTAAAAGAGCTTCACTGACGCCCTGCTCACGGTATAATTCCAGAATATCACTCATGTTTTTCTCCATTCTCTGTATAATGCCGGGGAGCACCCCCCAAAACTCGGATGTCTTCGGATTGCTGCGCGCTGCGCATTTCCGCGATTCTGCATCATCAGATTTCTGTAAAAGACATCCTCTGATGAATCCCGGAGGTCATAATGTCATATATGATGGTGCCGTTTTCCAGGACACTTTTTTCATAAGTAACCTCCTTGCCGGCAAATTTCTTCTTCACATATTCTTCTGTGTCCGCAATCTGAATCTCGTCGATAAAAACATCGCGCATCTGATTGTTGGAGCACAGATTAAAAATTTCCCATACAACTTCGTATTCCTTCATGTTCTGTATCCCCCGCCTCCATAACTTTCGTTCTGCAATCCATCCGGCTACGATCCGGACCTACAGGACCTGCCACCGGCAGCTTCCTTCGGATGCATGGCAACAGAAAACCAGCCTCTGCTGCAAGCTGCCTGTCTGTCCGCGTCCGCCCATAACCTTCTGCGCACGGACAGCTCTATGCTACCGCTCGTGACGCTCTCTGCCGGTGTTGACGCGCTTGACGACCTCCGGCTTCACGGAGATTTCGCCCGCCTTTGTGAGTGCAATCTTGGTAAACATCGGTCCGACCAGCTCATAAATCAGAACGGCGAAAAGGGTGATGTTCCGCACAAGAATCCCCTGCTCACCCATCGTCTCCGTCGCTGCAAGCGACATGCCGAGCGCGACGCCCGCCTGCGGCAGCAGCGTAATTCCAAGATATTTCACAATCTTATCGTCACACTTCATCAGCTTCGACCCAGCAGAAGCGCCGATATATTTTCCAAGCGAACGCACCAATACGTAAACGATGCCCACGCCGACAATGGCAACATCTGTGAACACGCTGAATTCCAGCTCCGCACCGCTGAGCACAAAGAACAGGATAAAGACCGGGGCGGTCCACTGGTCCGTCTTGCTCATCAGCTCTTCCGAGAAATTACACATATTGCAGAATACCGTGCCAAGCATCATGCAGACAAGCAGGCTGGAAAAACCGACCGTCATTCCGCCTATGTTCAGCTCCAGCATGGAAATCGCCACCGCGAGCAGCACAAACGTCAGACAGATAGAAAGACGTTTACTGTTCGAGTAGAAAAATTTCTCGCAGAAGGTGAGCACCGCTCCCAGCGCTGCACCCAGTGCAAGTGAAAAAATGATTTCCAGAATCGGAGCCAGCAAAACCGATGCCAGATCAAAATGTCCCATATTGATTGCTCCCGCAATCCCGCTGAATATCGCAAACGCCGCCAGCGCAATAGCATCGTCCAGGGCGACAATCGGCAGAAGAATATCCGTCAGACTTCCCTTTGCCTTATACTGGCGCACAACCATCAGAGTCGCGGCAGGCGCTGTCGCCGTGGCAATCGCGCCCAGCAGAAGCGCCGCCGGAAGCGAAAGCTTATCCCCCAGCACCATATGAAGCAGAATCATCACAATCGTTACAAGAAAGGTGGCTGTCAGCGCCTCAAAAAAGGCAACCACCGTCGCCTGTCTTCCGGTTTTCTTCAACTGGGAAAGCCGGAATTCATTTCCTATGGAAAACGCAATAAAGCCGAGCGCCACCTCTGATATAATCTTGTACTCCACCACATTTTCATTGGAAACAAAGCCCAGCCCCCGGATGCCGAGACGTCCCAGGCAGTACGGTCCTATCAGAATACCGCCCACCAGATAGGCGGTAACAGCCGGAAGCTTTAACTTCTTCACAACACGCGACATTAAAAGACCTGCAAGCAGGCAGACCGACAAAGCAAATAATTGTTCCATACTCTCTCTCCTCATATTCAATCAGTGTAAACGCAGCAGGCAGGAGGATTTCCACTCTTTTGGAGCCAGCATTCCGCAGCGGTCTGCGGCGCATCGTGCTTTCGACATCCAGGCCTGTATGGAGCATCCGGGCCCGTGTGCTGCATCCGTTCCTGTACGCTGCATACGGTCCTTCGTGCCGCATCCGGTCCGAATATCTGCCCCATGAACGGACAGGAAAAAACAGGACACCCTCATGCCATGTACTTTCCAGAACCAAGCATATCAGCTTTTGGTTTGAAATGCAAGACATAAAAGGGCGTCCCTTTCATTACATTATAAATGATTTCAGCAAAAAATTATTCGTCCTGTGCGTTCGTCTCCGGCGTATCCTCCGAAACCGGTCCGGCAAGGCTGATGACGCTGCCATCCGCCGCGCTCTGCTGGTTTTCTGTTTCCAAAGCTTTCGCCTCTGTCTCATCCGGAGCGGAAGTTCCGATTGCCCGCGTTTCGTAAATCGGCGTCACGCCGGCCGCTTTTCTCTCCGCCGCTTCCTTCTCTACCTGATGGAAAATATCCATAAATTCTTTTCCGGTGATCGTCTCCTTCTCGATTAAGAAATCGGCAATCTTATCCAGCGCTTCTCTGTGCTCACGCAGCAGGCGCAGAGCCTCCTGGTAAGCCTCTTTGATAACGCGCATAACTTCTTTGTCTATCTCGGCAGCCGTCTGATCGCTGCAGTTTAAAACATTTCTGCCGTCCAGATACTGGTTTGCCGGTGATTCCAGTCCGACCATTCCGAATTTATCGGACATACCGTACTGGGTAATCATCGCCCGCGCCAGCCTGGTCGCCTGCTCGATATCGTTCGCCGCGCCGGTCGTCACACTGTTAAACACAATTTCTTCCGCCGCGCGTCCGCCCACGCATTCTACGATGCGCGCCTGGATTTCCGCCTTTGAATTTAAGAATTTTTCCTCCTCCGGCACATTCATGACGTAACCAAGCGCACCCATCGTGCGCGGCACGATCGTAATCTTCTGTACCGGCTCAGAATCCTTCTGCAGAGCGCTGACAAGCGCATGTCCCACCTCGTGGTAGGAAACGATGCGGCGCTCCTCCTGGCTGAGAATCTTGTTTTTCTTCTCCTTACCTACCAGAACGACCTCCACTGACTCAAACAAATCCTTCTGGCTGACGGCACTTCTGCCATTCTTTACGGCGAGGATGGCCGCTTCGTTAATCATATTTGCCAGGTCAGAACCAACCGCGCCCGATGTAGCAAGTGCAATCGCCTCCAGATCCACGGTATCATCCATCGACACATTTTTCGCATGAACCTTCAGCACGTCCACACGCCCCTTCAGATCCGGCTTATCGACAACAATACGGCGGTCGAAACGTCCCGGACGCAGAAGCGCCTGGTCCAGAACCTCCGGACGGTTGGTCGCCGCCAGAATCAGAAGACCGGAAGCGGAATCAAAACCATCCATCTCCGCAAGGAGCTGGTTCAAAGTCTGCTCGCGCTCATCATTTCCGCCGAAATGACTGTCACGGCTCTTACCGATGGCATCGATTTCATCAATGAAAATGATACAGGGAGCGTTTTTCTTTGCCTCCTCAAACAGCTCGCGCACACGCGATGCGCCGACGCCGACAAACATTTCCACAAATTCCGAACCGGAAAGCGAAAAGAACGGCGCATGCGCCTCCCCGGCAACCGCCTTTGCAAGCAGCGTTTTACCGGTACCCGGCGGGCCCACAAGCAGCGCGCCCTTCGGCAGCTTGGCGCCGATTTTGGAATACTTTCCGGGATTCTCCAGGAAATCAACGACTTCCTGCAGCGATTCCTTTGCCTCATCCTGTCCGGCAACGTCCTTAAACGTAACGCCGGTCTCCTTCTGCGCATACACACGCGACTTGTTCTTTCCGATGCCCATCACACCGCCGCTGCCGCCCATCTTGCGCATGGCAAACGCCATAATCACCCAGATAAATACCAGCGGAAGCATAAACGTCAGAATACTGTAAATGATATCGGCTGTCATGTCGGGAATTTCCTTATTAAAGTCCACTCCCGCATCCAGAAGCTTTTCCGCAAGCTTCGGGTCATCGACAGCTCCGGTATAATATGTGACGCCGCGCACCTTAGGCGTAATCACATACTGTCCCGACTGTATCTCCACGCTTTTAATCTGGTCGTTCTCCAGCATTTCCATGAACTTATTATAGGTAATTTCCTGCGTCGTCGTGCTTCTCGACAGGGAGTTGAACATTCCTATAATAATCAGGGTAACCACTGTCACAATCAGAAAAATCATAATCGTCTGATTATTTTTCGGCGGCTTATTGCCGTTATTCGGACCGCCGCCCGGACCATTCGGACCCTGACCACGATTCTGGTTATTATCCATTTTTTCCTCCTTGTATATAAAACTCTTCAAAATCTTTTTGTAAATCTCCCCACATAAGTATAAGGATTCTCCACCCAGAAATCAATATTCACTTTCAAAAAAGATTCTGCAATTTCTAAAATCTTTCTAAAAATCCGACAAAAAGAGCTGGAAATGTGGCGCGATATGATATATCATGTTCAAGTAGGCATCAAGCCGTGCGAAGACGGTGACACAACCGACCGGTATGCTTGCATAACCGGGCGGAAGTGGCAGCGGCTTCATAGGGCGCAAGCCCGTGAGCGAAGAAAATCGCAGATTTTCTGAACCTGCACGGCTTCCTCATGGCAGCAGCACACAACTTTACCAGAATATAAAGGATGACAGCGATTATGAACATTGGATTTGACAACAACAAGTACCTGACGATGCAGTCGGAGCACATCCGTCAGCGCATCAGTCAGTTTGGCAACAAGCTTTATCTGGAATTCGGCGGCAAGCTCTATGACGATTACCACGCTTCGCGCGTGCTTCCGGGCTTTGAGCCGGACAGCAAGCTGCGGATGCTGATGCAGCTTGCCGACCAGGCAGAAATCGTCATTGCAATCAGCGCCGTAGATATCGAAAAAAATAAAATCCGCGGCGACCTCGGCATCACATACGATTCCGACGTGCTCCGTCTGATTAACGTATTCGAGGAGCGTGGTCTGTATGTCGGCAGCGTCGTTATCACGCAGTACGCCGGGCAGAGCGGCGCCGATTTATTCCGCAGCCGTCTGCAGAAGCTCGGCATCCGCGTTTACACGCATTACGTCATTCCGGGCTATCCGAGCAACATCCCGTTAATCGTCAGCGACGAGGGCTACGGCAGAAATGATTATATTGAAACCTCCCGTCCCCTTGTGGTCGTGACGGCTCCGGGACCCGGCAGCGGTAAGATGGCGACCTGTCTTTCGCAGCTTTACCATGAGCACAGGCGCGGCATCCGGGCGGGTTACGCCAAGTTCGAAACCTTCCCCATCTGGAATATCCCGCTGAAGCACCCGGTAAACCTCGCTTATGAGGCGGCAACCGCCGATTTAAACGATGTGAACATGATCGACCCGTTCCACCTGGAAGCATACGGAAAAACAGCCGTAAACTACAACCGCGACGTGGAGATTTTCCCCGTGCTGAACGCCATCTTTGAAAAAATTTCCGGCGTCAGCCCCTACAAATCCCCCACTGACATGGGTGTAAACATGGCGGGAAACTGCATCTGCGACGATGAAGTCTGCCAGGAAGCCTCCCGTCAGGAAATCATCCGCCGCTATTACCATGCGCTGAGCGAGCTGGCAAGCGGCTCCAAGCCGGAGGATGAGGCAATTAAAATCGAGCTGATTATGAACCAGGCGGGCATTTCCAAAAACGACCGCCGCGTGGTGGGCGCAGCGCTCGCACGCGCAGAGGAAACGGACGGTCCGGCGGCTGCAATGGAGCTTGCAGATGGAAAGATCGTCACCGGAAAGACCTCGGAGCTGCTCGGCGCTTCCGCGGCGCTTCTGCTGAACGCGCTCAAGGAGCTGGCGGGCATCCCCCACGAGGAGCATGTGATTTCCCCGGTCGCCATAGAGCCTATCCAGCGGCTGAAGACGGCATACCTTGGCAGCAAAAATCCGCGTCTGCACACGGACGAGGTACTGATTGCGCTCTCCATCAGCGCCGCCACCAGCAAAACGGCGCAGCTTGCGCTGGAGCAGATTCCAAAGCTGGCAGGCTGCCAGGTACACACCACCGTCATTTTGTCGGCGGTCGATATCAAAACCTTCAAGCGGCTTTCGGTGCAGCTCACCTCTGAGCCTGTTTACGAAAATAAGCGTCTGTATTCAAAAAATTGATTAGCATAATCGGAACTGCTCATCAAAAACAATGAAAAAAAAGTTTTCATTTATCATAAAATCGGTTATAATGCAATCGGATTTGTTTGTGCACAATGGGGTGCATCTTCCATTCTCAAGGAGATGCACCCTTTTTACATGATGTCCGGGTTAAAGACCATTTGCCCCGACATCTTTAAACGGATTTAAGGAGGAAAGGAACATGTCAGTAAAATACGTATTTGTCACCGGCGGCGTGGTGTCCGGTCTTGGGAAGGGCATTACAGCCGCTTCTCTCGGACGTCTTCTGAAAGCGCGCGGGTACAATGTCACCATGCAGAAATTTGACCCGTACATCAATATCGACCCCGGCACGATGAACCCCATCCAGCACGGCGAGGTTTTTGTAACCGACGACGGAGCCGAGACGGATCTGGACCTTGGACATTACGAGCGCTTTATCGACGAAAGTCTGACCCGTAATTCCAACGTCACCACCGGCAAAATCTACTGGTCGGTTCTGCAAAAAGAGCGCCGCGGAGATTTCGGCGGCGGCACCGTACAGGTGATTCCCCATATCACAAATGAAATCAAAAGCCGCTTTTACCGCAACTACACCTCTGATGAAATGCATATCGCCATCATCGAAGTGGGCGGCACGGTCGGCGACATCGAGAGCCAGCCGTTTCTGGAGGCGATCCGCCAGTTCCAGCACGACGTCGGACGGGAAAATGCGATTCTGATACATGTTTCCCTCATTCCCTATATTAAGGCATCCGGCGAAATGAAAACAAAACCGACCCAGACCAGCGTCAAGCAGCTCCAGGGCATGGGTATCTGGCCGGATATTCTGGTCTGCCGCTCCGAACTTCCGCTGGAAGCGGGCATCAAGGAGAAGATTGCCCTGTTCTGCAATGTTCCGGTTTCCCATGTTCTGCAGAATCTCGATGTAGAATATCTTTATGAAGCCCCGCTCGCTATGGAGGCGGAGCATCTGGCGCAGGTGGCGTGCGAGTGTCTCAACCTGCCCTGCCCTGAGCCAGACCTTGCCGACTGGATTTCTATGGTCGAGGCGCTGCGCCATCCGACGCAGGATGTCACCGTGGCTCTGGTCGGAAAATATACACAGCTTCACGACGCCTACATCAGCGTGGTGGAGGCACTGAAGCACGGCGGTATCGCCAACTCCGCCACCGTCCATATCAAGTGGATTGATTCAGAACTGTTAAACGAAGAAAATACAGAAGAAATGCTCGGCGACGTAAGCGGCATTCTTGTTCCCGGCGGCTTCGGCGACCGCGGCATCGACGGAAAAATTGTTGCCATCCATTATGCGCGCACGCATGGCGTCCCCTTCCTGGGACTGTGCCTCGGTATGCAGCTTGCCATCGTGGAATACGCCCGCAATGTGGCAGGCTTAAAGGATGCCCACAGCATCGAGCTGAATCCCGCCACCACGCATCCGGTCATTGCGCTGATGCCGGACCAGGACGGCGTTGAGGATATCGGCGGAACCCTCCGTCTCGGCTCCTACCCCTGCGTGCTGGATACCAGCACGAAAGCGTATGCGCTGTACGGAACGGAAACCATTCATGAGCGCCACAGACACCGCTACGAGGTAAACAACGACTACCGCAAGATTCTGACCGAAAGTGGTCTGACGCTCTCCGGTCTTTCCCCGGATGGGCGCATCGTGGAAATGATTGAGCTGAAAACGCATCCGTTCTTTGTGGCGACCCAGGCGCATCCGGAACTGAAATCCCGCCCCAACCGCCCGCATCCGCTCTTTAAAGGCTTTATAGCGGCGGCACTGGAAAATTCCGCACAGTAGCGGCGCCACCATTGCTGTGCACATCAGCTCAGACACCTGCCGCGCCGTTGCTGTACTCACCATCTTCAGATACCTGCCGCACCGTTGCTGTACATACCAGCTCAGACATCTGCCGCGCCGTGAAACCAGTCCTGCGCGTCTGAGGCGCGGCGCCACCCTTCCGGAATTACCGGGCAGGCGACACTCCCCTGTCCGGTATATCCCGGTATCTTTTCTAAATCGCTTCCCGGAAATCAGAAAAGCTGTCTATTTTCTTCCTATCAGCATTTTGGAATTTTCAAGCATCATCAAAACGGCACGCTTTTCCGAACCAAAAATCAGCTCAGACGTGCTTACAAGACGCACATCCTGGTATCCCATATCCTTCAGCTTCTGTACAAAGTCCTTCATATCCGTATACATCCTCGGTTTCATAGAATCATGCAGAGCAAAAACGCCGCCCTTTTTCAGAACACGCAGACTCTCCAGAAGCAGCTCATGCTTATCGGAGCCCGTAATATTATGATAAACATAGTTGCTGACGACAGCATCAAAGGTTTCGTCCGGAAATTCCAGCTTATTCGCATCGCCCCGCTGAAATACGCACCTGGAACCGACACCCTCCAACCGGGCATTTTTCTCACAGAGTTCTTTGCTGTAATTATACATGGAGCCCCAGTAATCGACCCCCGTAACCTTTGCCTCCGGCCACGTCTTCGCCGCGCGGATAGCAAGCGCTCCCGAACCACAGCCCACCTCCAGCAGTTTTCCTTTTCCGTCATATTCCAGATAGGAAAGAATCGTCTGGTGCACCCGGTCCATCATCCCGCCTCCTCCAAACGCATACTGCTTCCGAATCCATGCCATCCACAAAAGCAGCGCGGCAAGCGCAACTGTCGCAATCACAATCAAGAGCTTGCCTGAATTTTTCTCCATAACCGTTTAGCCCTTGTTTCTGTTCATTCCGTTCACAACAACCGATCATCTGGCGCATGACAGACAGAGTCCCGGCAGCAGGGATTTTTCCCTTGCCGGTTTCTCCGGGCAGGAGTATAATCCTCTTATTAAACAGACAGGAGCAGCTTATGTCACAAAATCAAAATTATCAGATTACCGCATGGTGCCAGCGCATGATGCGGGAGCATATACACGAGGGTTCCCTCTGCATCGACGCAACGATGGGAAATGGAAATGACACGCAGTTTCTCTGCACCCAGGCGGGCAGAAACGGAAGCGTGCTCGCCTTCGACATCCAGCCCGCCGCGCTGGAACATACAAAGGAGCGCCTTGCACATGCACTTCCCTACTGTAATTATCAATTAATTCTGGATTCCCACGAGCGCCTGGACGCCTACGCGGCGCCGGAGAGCGCCGACTGCATTGCCTTTAACCTCGGCTACCTTCCCGGCGGCGACCATACGCTTGCCACAAAGCCCGGCTCCACCCTCACCGCGCTGGAAAAAAGCCTCTCGCTTCTGAAAAAGGACGGACTTCTCTGCATCTGCATTTACAGCGGCGGCGACACCGGCTTCGCGGAAAGAGACGCCGTGCTCTCCTGGCTGCAGACGCTGGATTCCCGAAAATATCTGGTACTGCTGACGCAGTATTATAACCGCCCGAATAACCCGCCCATCCCAGCATTTGTAATCCGGCTGTAAGACGTGGCGTCCGCCCCGTTAATTTTCCACACCATCCTTTACTCATTGTCCTCTGCGGCAAACTGAGTGCTGACTATTTACTAAGATATCCTGGGTCAAATTCCCAACACGAATTGGGTTGCATCATAGAAATTAGCACATAAAAAGGAGATTACGTAAATGAATATTGAATATAAAACACTTACAAAAAAAGAACTGAATACTTTTATTGACATGAGGATAAAACAACTTCGAGAAGAAGGGGCTAAAGAAGAAATTGATCTGGTTCCCGCATTGAAAGAATATTATACTCGCCATATGGCAGATGGAACATTTGTATCCTGGCTTGCTTTTGATGGAGAAAAAATTGTCGGGACAAGCGGGATGTCATTTGTGGAAAAACCGCCCTATTTTGGATGTCCAAGTGGAAAAATAGGATTGTTATCCAGTATGTTTACTGATCCGGAATATAGAAGAAAAGGTATTGCAAAGGAACTGTTATCCCGTGTTGTAAATGATGCCAGGGAATATGGATGTGGAACGATACAGATTACAGCGTCTGATATGGGTGTTAAATTGTATACAGATTTTGGATTCATACATAATGGTAACTTCATGCAATATCAGCTTTCTTAACAAGGGCAGCCTTTCGGGACGCTTTAACAGTAAACCGGACGAAAACCGGGCGTACCTACAGCTTCACTGTAACACGCAGGCAGCCCTCCGCATAATCCGTGCGGAGGGTTCCTTTCATTTCTTCTGTCAGCGTCTTTGCGATGGAAAGACCAAGTCCGGTCGCTTCTCTGCCGCTCTGCACGGTATAGAAGCGCTCCGACAGATGCTCCGCCTGCAGCCCGTCCAGACCGGAGGCGTGATTTTTAAAAACAATCTCGCCATTCTCATAAAGTGTGACCGCCAAATCGCCGTCGCTGTATTTCGCGGCATTGCTTACAATATTGGACAGCACACGCGCCAGTGCGCGCCCGTCCAGGATGCGTTTTACCGGCTCTTCGGGCATCTGTATCCGCGGCTCTATCCCCTTTTCCTTCAGCGCGCCGTAATAACCGGCAATGCATTCCTCCAGCGCAGCATTTAAGGAAATCTCTTCTTCCCTTCCGGAATCCTCCGCCGCGATCACCGAGTAACGGAACAACTCCTCCATCAGCTCCTTTAAAGCCGCCGCGCGGTTTTCCACAATCAGCAGATATTCCCGCGCAGTTTTCGACATTTCCTCCCGCTTCAGCAGCTCCAGATACCCGCAGATTGCCGTCAGCGGCGTGCGCAAATCGTGTGACATATTTGTAATGGCAGTCTGCAGCTCCTGGTTGCCCTGCCGGAAGCGCAGCTCCTGCCTGCGCAGATTCCGAACCTGCACATCCATCTGCGCCGCCAGCCTCCGCACATACCGGTCCGATGTGGAAACCCGCAGCCCGACATTCGTATCCTGCCGCAGGCGCTCTTCAAATTCCCGGCAGAGCCCGTCCACCGCCCTGTGCAGAAAAATCAGCCTCGCCGCCAGAAGCATTACCATCATTCCCAGAATCATACACACAATATAAAGCACTTTCATCACCTGATATCCTTATTTTTAAAGCACCAGAAGCCCGCAAAATTAATCACCAGAATCCATCCCACGGAAATCGCCGCCATGCGCACCGGATTCACCACCATCCGCTGTGCAATCTCCAGGCATTGCCCGTAAGGAATCAAATCAAGCAGCCAGTAAAATACCTCCCGCAGCGTGCCGCTCAGATAGTTGGGATTCGGTTCCATCATGGCGTCCTGCACGCCGTCAACCGTCATCAGCATCCCCTGTATATACTCCGGCTCCGACAGCCGCGCGATTACCCATGCGCCTGCCGCCAGCACCGCAAAGGCAAGCACCATACAGATAATGGCGGTATACGATTTGCGGTCGCAGAGTATGGCAATCATATGATACAGCGACGCGTAGACAAGCACATTCAGAATGCTCTCCGCCAGCAGGCAGGCGAACATGGCGCCGCTCATTTCCATTTTGTCAAACATCGGTATGCCAAGCGCCGCGATTGTCAGAAATCCCACCGCCAGCATCGCCGCTGCCGCCGCCGCACAGCTAAAAAGCCCTGCAAAATAAATACCGCCGCGCGTCTGACCGGTGATGATTTTGTTGCGGATAGTGCCGTCGCTGTACTCCGTCCCGATAAACAGCGCGCAGATTACCGCCAGCAGAATGCCGGGCGGATGTACGACAGAAAACAGCACGCCATCCAGCGTATACGTTTCCTCCCACTTCACCATGCTCCGGTACTGTGACACACATAGCATAACCATAAACAGCACTTCTGCGAGCAGCATTCCCCAGAAGATTCTGCTTTTTTTCAGTCTTCTCAAATCAGCACGAAAAAGTCTGCTCATTTCTGCCACCTCCCACCAGCCGGATATAATAGCTTTCCAGATTCTCATCGCATTCTGTCATAGAACGGACACTGCAGTTTTCCTCCGCCAGCAGAAGCGTCAGCTCCGTCACGCCGACCTCCCCGTAGATTTCCGCCTGCGTATCGGAGAGAATGGCATATTCAAGCTGCAGCTTATCCAGCACATGCGCCAGAGGCCGTGTATCGCTCACTTCCGTGCGGATGCACTTGCGGCAGGCTCTCTCCAGCTCCTGCGCCGACAGCTCCTTCACCAGATGCCCGTTATCAATAAAGCCGTAATGAGTGGCAAGCCGCGCCAGCTCGTCCAGAATATGGCTGGAAATCAGTACGGTAATCTGCCGCTCGCGGTTCAGCTTTAATATCAGCTCCCGCATTTCGACAATCCCCTGCGGGTCCAGTCCGTTTACCGGCTCATCCAGCAGAAGAAAGTCGGGGTTCCCGGCAAGCGCAATGGCTATGCCGAGCCGCTGGCGCATTCCGAGCGAAAAATTCTTCGCCTTCTTCTTCCCGGTGTTCTCCAGACCAACCAGCCGCAGAAGCTCCCGGATACCGTCAAACGACGGGCGTCCGATAATCGTATACTGCTGCTTTAAATTGTCCTCCGCTGTCATGTCAAGATATACGGACGGCGTCTCCACCACCGCGCCCATTCTTCTGCGCGCCTGGCAGACTGCGCGGTCCGCGCCCGAAATCCCGTAAATGGCATAGCTTCCGTCCGTCGGCTTCTGCAGGCCGCAGATAACCCGTATCAGCGTCGTCTTGCCCGCCCCGTTTTTTCCGACAAGTCCGTAAATCGCGCCCTTCGGCACATGCATGGAAAGATTATCCAGCGCCTTATACTGTCCGTATTTTTTCGAAAGGTTCTCTGTGCTTAACACATATTCCATCTGGGTACCTCCTCTTTCTTCAGATATGGACAGTATAGCGGATAAACGTTAAGAATCCGGTTAAGAAAACCGTAAAGAAATGGTAAAGATTATTCCTGCAATTTAAAACCGATGCCCCACACCGATTCAATGTAATCCTTTCCGCCAGCCTGCATCAGTTTCCTTCTGAGATTACTCACATGCACCTTCAGGGAGCTTTCCGTGCAGTCGGGCGTGTCCGCGCTGATGCAGTCCAGCATCGCAGATTTGGTAAGCACCCTGCCGGGATTTGCCATCAGCAGCTTTAAAATGGCGTATTCCGTCCGCGTCAACCGCACCGCCTGCTCCCCCACGCGCGCCTCCCGCAGGTCACAGTCAAGCGCCAGATTGCCGCACGCCAGATGCGCGCTGCAGCCCGACTGTCCGCCTGCACTCTGATACGCCCTACGCCCCGGCTGCCCGTCTGCGCTCTGATACGCACCATGCCCCGACTGCCCGCCTGCGCTCTGATACGCACCACACCCCGGCTGCCCGCCTGCATTCTGATTCGCACCACAGCCGGGCTGTCCATCTACGCCCTGCTCCCTCTTTCTGAGCTGCACCGCGATACGAGCCAGCAGCTCCCGTACATCAAACGGCTTCGTCAGATAATCCGCCGCGCCATCCAGAAGGACACTGACCTTCTCCTGTATCCCGTTCTTCGCGCTCACCACAATCACCGGAATCCCCTGCGTCTTTGCAAGCACTTCCTCGCCGGAGATTCCCGGAAGCATCAGGTCCAGCAGAATCAGATCCGGGCGCCTCCGCTCCAGAAGCATCAGCGCCTCCGTTCCGGAATATGCGCGGAGCACCCCGTAGCCCGCCTCTTCCAGGAGCCGCTGCAGCATATCGCCTATATACATATCATCATCAATCACTGCTATCGTATACATAAAACTCTCCTAAAGCGTCACTGCTCACTCCGTTCGCAAATCCATATAAAATTCGCTTCGCCAATGGGATTTCATTAAAATCTGCCAAAACCTTCGCCGGGAATCCGGCGTCATATGTCTGACGGCAGACGATAGGCAGATTTTGCAGATTTTGCGAGCATAGCGGCAGCAATTTTGTCCGACCATCTTTTATGGAGGCAAAATTGCTGCCAATAAGCGGCGCAGCAAAATCAAAAAATCAACGTGTCTGCCATCAGACATATGACGCTGGATTCCACAGCAAAGTGTGTCGCCAGATTCCATACCAAAACATAGCGCCAGACTCACAGCAACATATGGCACCACATTCCAACGCAAAATGTATCGCCAAATTCCATACCAAAACATAGCGCCAGACTCACCGCAAAACTTTTTGCGGAAATCACCTGCACCAGCCCTGTATATCACTTAAAACTATAGTAGGTCTTCCCGCTCCTCAGCGTGGTCTTCCCCTTGTATTTTGCGAGCTGGCTGACCGTCACCATCTGGAAGCCCCTCTTTTTGAGCGCCGGAATAATCGTTTCCGCCGCGTCCACCGTCGACCGGTGAATATCGTGCATCAGCACAATGTCGCCGTTTTTCACATTGTTCAGCACAGCGTTGACCGTGTGCTGCGGGCTGCCGGTGTTCGCCCAGTCCCTGGTATCCAGCGACCAGTAAATCGACGGCAATCCCAACGAAGAAAGCACGGAGCTGCTGTTGTGCCCGTCACCGTACGGCAGGCGGAACACCGTGGGATATTTTCCGCACGCATTATAAATATTATTGTTTGTCCGCGTAACCTGCGACCTGCGGCTGCTGTAGGACAGCGTCGTAAACGCCGGATGACTGTAGGAGTGATTTCCCAGCTCGCAGCCCATAGCCACCATCTTTTTGACAGCGCTCTTATAATTCGGCACACTGGAGCCGACCATGAAAAAGGTCGCCTTCGCGCCATTCTTCTGCAGGCAGTTAAGAAGTCTTGTCGTATACGGTCCCGGTCCGTCGTCAAAGGTGAGCGCCACCATCTTCTTATTGGGGTTGACCTCCATCTTTACCTTCACGGTCGGGTCGTAGACGCCATTCGACTTAAAATAATAGCCCTTGTTTCCAATATACTGCGTGCCCGTCACCCGCACGCCGTCCCCGTCCACATAATACTTGTTTTTTCCGACAATCACCCAGCAGGAGGACAGCATCTTTCCATCCTGTCCCACATAGCGGTATTTGCCGTCGCTCTTCACCCAGGTAGCCGTGCGCATCCTGCCGTCTATCTTGCTGAAATAATACTTCGACTTTCCGATGGACACCCAGCCCTTTTTCATAGATGCGTCCGTCGGGCTGAAGTAATACCGGGCATCCCCGATTTTCTGCAGCTTTTTCAGCGCTACGCCGTTCGGCTTCATGTAATACTTTTTGCCGCTCACCGTCAGCCAGCCCGTCTGCATCACACCGTTTTTATCCATGTAATACAGCTTCCCGCGGTATTTCACCCAGCCGCTTACACGATAGCCGCTGCCGTTTACATAATAAACCTTTCCGTCCACGCTGATCCATTTGTTTTTCACAGCTTTGCCGCTGGACGCCAGGCGGAACTTATAACCGCCCGTTCTTTTCACCCATTTTCCCTGCGGCTTTACCGCCTTCCTCACATCCACAAGCTCCGTTTTCACCGCATTCGTCGTTTTTGCCTGCGCCAGAGCCGCCGGTGCGACAAGCGCCAGCACCAGCACGCAAAGGCTTAGAAATAATCTCTTTCGTGTTTTCATACTCTCTCCCTCTGCTCCCGTCAACCCGTTTATTCACTTTTCCCACGCAGCTAACCAAATGCGCGTACTGTCATTTCCCTGCCATCTGACTGCCGCCACAAAACCACTTTTCCCGCGCAGCTAATCATATGTGCATACTGTCATTTCCCTGCCATCTGACTGCCGCCACAAAACCACTTTTCCCGCGCAGCTAATCATATGTGCATACTGCCATTTCCCTGCCATCTGATTGCCGCCACAAAACCACTTTTCCCACGTATCCGTTATTCATGCGGGCTGCTATCAGACTATCTTTCTTGCGCAGCCGATGGCAATCGGACCATATCCGATATGACACGCAACGCTCAGTGAGAGCGGGTCCATATGAATGTCCATTCCCGGAAAGCTCTCCTTAATCTCTGCCAGCCATTCCTGCGCTTCCTCCTCGTTTCCGCCGTATGCCGCCGCCAGCGCGATTTCTCCGTTCGCCACCTCTTTTGCGAAGCGCGTCTCAAAATCCTTATGCATTGCATCCAGCATAATCCGCTTTGCCCTCTGCTTGCCGCGCGCCTTGGAAAAAGCGTCCAGCTTTTCCCCCTGAATCTGCAGCACCGGCTTCAGATTCAAAATAGTGCCCAGAGCTGCTGCCGCCGGAGTAATTCTGCCGCCCTTTTTCAGATATTTCAGAGTCTCCAGCGTAATATAAATACTCGCCTCCAGCTTCATTTTTTCCAGTGTTTCCTTAATCTCCGCCGCGCTCTTTCCGCGCTCGATAAGCAGCAGGGCGTCCTTCACCGACTGACGCTGCGTAATGGAAATCCTCTGATTATCCACCACATACACCTTTCCCTCGTAATCGCGTGCAAGCGCCTGCGCAGATTCGCAGGACGCGGAAAGCCCGCTGGACATCGGGATATGCACCAGCGTTTCATATTCTGTCAGAACCCTGTCCCACAGCTCCCGGACACTGGTCGGGGACGGCTGTGAAGTATTGATATTGGCGTCTCCCTTCAGGCGCTCGTAAAATTCCTCCTGGGTGAGCGTAATACCCTCCAGGTACAGCTCATCGTTAATAAAAAACGGCATCGGCAGCACAAAAATGCCCATCTGCTCCGCTTCCTTCTGTGTAATACCACTGTTGCTGTCTGTAACTACCGCTATTCTCTTCATTTTTCCTTCCTCTCCATATATTTTCCGGACAGCTTTCCTCTTTCCCTTTTTCCGCTGTCCTCTTCCTGTAAAAACGTCCCGTATTTATTCATGACGTTTCTTCTAGTTTAATGCAATTTCTTTAGGAATACAAGAGGGCTGACACTATATTTTGTGCCAGCCCCGTCTTCGTGTACTGTTCACCCTGTTCACAGTAACTTATTTTTCATCATATGCATCTGTTACGCCATGCCATCGCCTGTCACAGCGCCCATATTCATTACACTGTACCGCCGTCGTCTGTCACAACGCCAACATCCGCTCCGCTGCCATCATCTGTCACAGCGCCCGCGTCCGCTCCGCTGCCATCATCCGTTACCGCGCCGCCGTCCGTCACAGCTCCCGCGTCTGCACCTGTACCGTCATCCACCGTCGCGCCGGAGGTATCCGCACTGCCGGTATCACTGGTGCTGCCTGTCGTATCGTATACAGCAACCGCCTGGATGCCCGTCGTGTCTGTTCCGCTTAAAGTACCGGTATACGCAATCGTAACATAGGTACCCGATACAATACCGTTGGCGAGATAGTAGGTAGCCGATGAAGTATCAATCGTCATGGCTACGCCGTCGTCATCCGTAATGGAAATCGTGCTGACGCCGATTTCGTCGATAGTGCCGCTCACGTAGGAATAGTCGCCCGCCGGAGCTCCCGGTGTCACCGCTGTCTCTCCGTTCGCCGTGTTGCTGTCCGTAATGCTGGTTGCCGGTACAAGGTCCGGTCCGTGAATGTCTCCGTTATAATTTACAGTGACATAGTTGTCCTCCTGCATTCCGTTTGTCAGATTGATGTTGGCTTCAGACATGGAGAAATAATAGGAATCGCCATCGTCCGCCAGAACCACGATACGGTCCACGCTCAGCTCCTGAATCGTGCCGCCCAGCGTGCCTGCACCTGCCTCCGGATCCGCCTCTTCCGCTTCCGTCATCAGCTCGCCCTCCGTAACCGGCGTCTCACCCGTTGCCAGGTCCGTCACCATCTGCACAGTAGCGCCGGAGGTATCCGTGCCGCTGATTTTTCCTTTATAAAGAACCGTTACGTTGTTTCCTGCCTGGATGCCGCCGGTAACCTGGATATCCGCCCCGGTAATGGAGAACGTCAGCTCCTTGCCGCGCTCCGTCTGAATTGTCAGGCTGCTGGTATCCGAAGATTTTACAAGCCCCTTCAGCTCCCTGGTCCGGTTCATGCTGTCTTCTTTTTCCGTCTCTGTGGGCGGTTCTGTGACCGGTGCCTCCGTGACTGGCTCCGTGACGATGACCGGTGCCTCCGTCGTTGCCGGTTCTGTCTCCTCCTGCCCGCCTTTACAGCCGGTCAGCATGATTGCCGCCGCAGAAAAAACTGCCAGATACAATATCTTTTTTTTCATAGATTTTCCTCCTATCACTTGTTTATATCCCCTGCGTATATAACTGTCTGTAACTATTCTGTGCCCCCATAGTTACCCTGCAGAATCAATTACGTTTATTCTACCTTTATCTGCCAGTAAAAGTCAATGCATTTCGCAAAACTTTCACACTTAAATGCAAAATTTTTAAGAAAGTGTTAAGAGTTTATTACATCCTGCATATCGTAAAGCCCCGGCGCCCTCCCCGCCAGAAACTTTGCCGCTTCTACCGCGCCCTTTCCAAACACCGTTTTGGAATATGCCCGGTGGCTGAACGTAATCACTTCATCGGGACCCGCAAAGATCACATCGTGGTCTCCCACAATGGTCCCGCCGCGCACCGCCGAAATTCCGATTTCGTGGTCCTCTCTCTGCTGATGAACCTGGCTGCGGTCGTACACATAATGATACTGATTATCCATCGCCTCATTCAGCGCGTCCGCCAGCGCAATCGCCGTACCGCTCGGAGCGTCGCATTTCAGCCGGTGATGCTTTTCCACGATTTCCATGTCAAAACCGGCAGAAGCCAGCACCTTTGCCGCGTCCTGCAGAAGCTTCAGCAGGGTATTGATACCAAGAGACATGTTCGCCGAGCGCAGAACCGCCGTCTCCTGACAGGCCTCATTCACCTTCTCAAGCTGCTCCGCCGTCAGTCCGGTCGTGCAGAGCACCAGCGGAAGCTTCTTCTCTGTGCAGTAGGCAAGCACGCCGTCCGTCGCTTTAAAGGATGAGAAATCAATCATCACATCCGCTTCCACATTGCAGTCCTGCAGGCTGGTGAACACCGGATAGCTGTTCGTGCGGTTATCCAGCATATCGATGCCCGCCACGATTTCCGTGTCCGCATCCTGCTCCACCAGAGTGGAAATCACCTGTCCCATATGGCCGTTACAGCCATGCATAATTATTTTTACCATTTTTTTCTCCTCTATACTCCAGGTATTGTAACATTCCATGCAAACGGAACTGCTGCCGGTTTACGCGAGCGCAATGCCGAAATCCTTCATTGCCGCGATCAGCTTCTGTTTATTTGCTTCTTCCATCTCGCACAGCGGCCCGCGCAGCGGTCCCACCTCAAAGCCCATCAGGTTCAGCGCGGTCTTTACCGGAATCGGGTTTACCTCACAGAACAGCGCATCCACCAGCGGAATCGCTTTCAGCTGGATAGCGCAGCTCTCCTTTGTCTTGCCCTCCAGATAAAGCTTCACCATGTCGTGCGTCTCCTTCGGCGCGATATTGGACAGCACGGAAATTACGCCTTTGCCGCCCAGCGACAGCGCCGGAACCACCTGCCCGTCCTCGCCGGAATACAAATCGATGCAGCCGTCGGCAAGGCTCATCAGCTTCGCCACCTGCGCGATATTTCCGGACGCTTCCTTGATCGCCACGATATTTTCCACGTTCTTTGCCAGCGTCACCGCCGTCTCCGGAAGAATGTTGCAGCCTGTGCGCCCCGGCACATTGTAAAGGATAATCGGCAGCTTCACGGACTCTGCAATGGTTGTGTAATGCTTAATCAGTCCCTTCTGCGTTGCTTTGTTGTAATACGGCGTAACAAGAAGAAGCGCATCCGCCCCCATCTTTTCCGCCTCCTGGGACAGATAGACCGCCGTCTCCGTGCAGTTGGAGCCGGTGCCCGCAATCACAGGGATTCTCTTTGCGACCTTATTAATCGCATAGCGGATAACCTCCAGATGCTCCTCATGCGAGAGCGTGGAAGATTCCCCGGTGGTTCCGCAGATGATGATGGCATCTGTGCTGTTTGCAATCTGATATTCCAGAAGCTCCCCCAGCTTTTCATAATTCACTTCTCCGTTTTCCTTCATCGGCGTGACAATCGCTACGCCGGCCCCTTCAAAAATAGCCATAGTTTATCCTCCTTTAATTTTTTGATGGCGTGTCATAAAATCATGTTCTCATGCAGGCATAAAACACTTTTTTCGGACCACGGCACCATTTTTTGCAGGTTAAAAAATGAGACGGACCACGGGAGTCCGCCTCAAAATCTCCGTAAATAAACCGGTACGTTTTCAGATAGCTCCTCATCAACCTCTGATGACAGTCATATGGCTGTTCGCCCTATGCCCAAGTATACAGCCCCAGGTACTGCACCTTTCGGCGTGTTTCCCTTTCACCAGCCTTCTCCTGTACCCGGATACATCCAGCCGCCTACTCATGAAATACGCAACCTCTATCAAAACTATATTCGATTATTCACATCATATCATTATTGAAAAACCTTGTCAATCAAATTATGATTGCTGTTCACTCCGTTCACAGCAGCCGCATTTCACCATCTGCATGACAGTTACCTCATCGGCAAGGTCCCAGAGCTCCTCGCCTTTGTAAACGCCGGTAAGAATCAGTTCCATGTTCGGATCCTTCAGCTCGATCAGGCTGCGGATTTCTTCGCAGGAAATGATGCCCGCCGTCACCAGACCAAGGACCTCGTCCAGAATCAGCACGTCGCAGCCCTGTGTGGTAAGCACCTTGCGCGCAAAGTTCAGTCCGTTGCGGATATTCTGACATTCCTCCCGCCGTTCCTCCTCGGACAGACTGTCGTAGGAATTTTCCGAGCGCTCAAAGCGGAACAGCTTGATTTCCGGCTCCAGACGGCGCACAAAGCCAATCTCATCGCTCCGGCGCTTTTTTAAAAACTGGATAATCATCACCGTTTTTCCCACGCTTGCCGCCTGGATGGCGCGTCCGAGCGCCGCCGTTGTCTTGCCCTTTCCCTCGCCGCAAAATATATGTGTTAAGCCTTTTTCCATTTCGTACCTCACATCCTCCCGCAGTATCCGGTCTTTCTGCGCGCTGCTGTCTGCTTTTGCGCTTTCGCCTTTCTGCGCGCTGTCACCTGCTTTTGCGCTTTCGCCCTTCTGCGCGCTGTCGCCTGCTTTTGCACTTTCGCCTTTCTGCGCGCTGTCGCCTGCTTTTGCGCTTTCGCCTTTCTGCGCGCTGTCGCCTGCTTTCATGCCTTTTGCGTCCGCCTGCTTTGCGCAGCGCCGCCCGGAATCTGCGGTTCCTCTGTTTACACGTTGCTGCCCGTTTCCTTCACAGTAACGTCTGCATACCTCAAAGCTATGACACCAGTGTACCACACTCCCGTATGAAAAGCAATCTTAACCGAGCCATTCCAGCTTGCTGACAGATACTTCGTATGCGGTGCGCTTTTCCGCAAGGTCGCCCTCCATCTTTTTTACGTACTCGCGGCTCTGGATTCTGCCCCAGATCTGTACGTGACCGCCCACCTCGAAGCTGGAGGTAAAGCGTGCATTTCTGCCCCAGCAGATGCAGGGTATGTAGTCGGATTTACCGTAGGGACGGTTGACCGCCACCAGCATATCGGAAATTTCTCTTCCGAGCGGCGTTTTGCGGTAGACCGGGCTTTTGCAGATATAACCGTCCAGGAAAATCTGGTTGGTCTTTACCTTGTCGGTCTCCTCGCCGGTAAATGCCACCTCCCGCGCAAATACGGAAAGCACCAGCCGGTTTTTCTTTTCCTCGTGACGGTTGTACGAGCGGAACTGGCCTGTCACACGGATGAACTCTCCCCGGTAGTCCTGTGTGACGTCAATCAGCCGCTCGGAAATCATGACCGGTATGCAGTCCGAGGATTCACTCAGGCGCTTTACCCGGACTTCCACCAGATAGAAGCCCTCGCCGAATACCTCGTGGCTGAAGACAAATTCTGAAACAATTTCCCCTATAATAGATACCTGGTTGTTCTCAATAAACCTCTGATGCTGTCCATCCTGCATCGGGCAGGCATAGATGTCGTTTTGCCTATTTTTCTCTGACATAAATTGTACTCCTTTTCTATATGTATTTCGCAGTATAGTTATTCATATTCTAGAATAGCAGATTTTAGAACAAAATGCTTCAGAAAGCGTTCGTCAAGTTTCTACATTTTCCGCCATTTGCTGCTGCCTGCTCCGTTCGCAGTAACATCTGCAAATGCTTACGGGTGACGCAGTCTGCTATTTCAACAGGTCCGGCGGCTCTTGTGCATGATTATTAAAAATATGTGAAATAATCACTTCTTTTTGTGCAAAACCTTAAATTTCGGATGATATTATGTACTTTATGGATGATTCTATGATGCACATATTATGGGAAAATGATATAAATTTACCATAACTGGATTCAACGTGATAGTGTATAAAAGCACACGCGAATAAAAAAGGAGGATTCAATCATGAGGAAAAAGAAACTTTGGGCACTTACACTGACAGCAGCAATGGCAACCGGAATGCTTGCCGCGGTTCCCGTTTCCGCCGAGGAAACATCCGAGCTGACTTTCTGGTTTCCGACCTTCGCATCCGCGGACGGCGAAGTAACGGACGAGGAATTCTGGAATGAAGTACTGGAACCGTTTGAGACGGAACACAGCTGTGAAGTCAACGTTGAGATTATCCCCTGGGATAATTATGAAGAAAAGTATCTGACCGGCACCACCTCTAATGATGGTCCGGATGTCGGCTATATGTATATGGAAATGTTCTATGATTACATCGACAACGGTCTGCTGGTTGATGTAGATGAATATTTTACAGACGAAGAAAAAGAGAATTATCTGTATTATGATTTAGGAAATCTTCTCGGCGGTCAGTATGCGCTTCCGGTTGTCGTAGGCAATCCCCGTATTCTGATTGCAAATATGGATATTTTAAATGAAGCGGGAATTACGGAAGTTCCCACTACCACAGAAGAATTTCTGGCAGCCTGCGCGGCAGTAAAGGAAAGTAACCCCGACGTAGCGCCGTTTATGCAGGACTGGGGCAATACACATTACGGTTCTCTGAATGAAATTTTCTGGCCGTTCTTCTGGGGCAACGGCGGCGAAATCGTGGATGAGGAAGGCAATCTGACGATTGACTCTGAAGCGGGACTTGAAACGGTGGAATTCATTAAGAGCCTGCTGGATGAAGGATATCTGCCGGAAACCTGCACCTCCAACGATGATACCCTTGAGCCCTTCAAAAACGGAGAGGTAGCCATGATTTACTGTGCGTCCAGCAATGCGCTTCAGGCTACGGACATCAACTGGGATTACCGCGCAGTCGTACAGGGTTCCGAGTCCGCCAAAACCTTTGTAGCCGCCGATTCGCTGGTTATGTTTAATTCCTGCGAAAATAAAGAGCTGGCTGCTGAGCTGATGAAATATGTGACGAGCAGTGACGTTATGTCCCAGTTCCATACAAGAGTATCTGAGCAGCCTCCGATTACGGCTGACGATACATACACCGGCGACGAAAGATATGCCACTCTGTTTACAGAGAACGGCGACAATTTTGTCAGCCTTCCGGTATTCAAGGGAGCCGCTTCCATGTATGATATTCTGTTTAAAAACATGCAGTCCATGATGCTGGGTGAGATGGAGCCTCAGGAAGTTCTGACTGAGACCACCACATATTATAATGACAATCTGAAATAGTCAGAATCTTCAAAGCGGAAGGACCTGTCGCCGGGTACTTCCGCCTTTTTTTACAAAGGAGGACAACATGAAAAGAAAAAGGAAAGAAGCGATTCAGGGTATTATTTATGTGCTGCCAAGCTTTATCCTGATTCTCTGTTTTTGTATTATTCCTATTTTTATGTCCGCATATTTCAGTTTTACGGATTATAATGTAATGACAGCGCCCAAATTTACCGGTCTGTCAAACTATAAAAAGCTGTTTACCGACAGCTATGTACAGGCGGCAACAAAAAATACGCTGATGTACGTTTTGATGACGGTGCCGTTCCAGACCATTATTTCTCTTATATTTGCGGCGTTTCTGGCAAGCAAAATGTCAAAAATGAAATACGGACAGTTTCTGCGGAGCGTTATGTTTATTCCGGTTATCGCATCTGCCGTTACCGCCGGAACAATCTGGAGAATTATCTTCAACGCAGACGGAGGTCTTTTAAACAACTTTCTTGGATTGTTCGGTATTGAACCCATCAACTGGCTTGGAAGTACCAAAACGGCGCTTCTGAGCATCTGTATTGTGGCAGTGTGGAAAAATGTCGGATATTTCCTGGTAATTTACTATGCCGGAATCATGGGGATTTCCAAAGACCTTTATGAATCGGCGCGCGTAGACGGCGCAACTGCCGTTCAGCAGTTTACGAAAATCACGCTCCCCATGCTGAAACCGATCACCTATCTGGTGGTGACGCTGGGTATCATCTGGTCCTTCCAGGTATTCGACCTGTCCTACCTGATGACGGGAGGCGGTCCTGGTAAATCGACGGTTACGCTGGTTATGGGTATTTACAATTCGGCATTCAAGCAGTACCGTATGGGTTATGCCTGCGCCCAGGCAATGTTCCTGCTCGTGATTATTGTGATCATCAATATCATTGAAAACAAATTCTTCAAAGAAAAGGAGGCGAAATAGCATGAAAAAGATGCATAAGTGGAATGCCGCTTCCATTATCGGAGTTATCATCCTGACATTATTTGCGGTAATCTGTATCGCTCCTTTTCTTTACATGCTGATTATGTCTTTTACACAGTCTACGACGCTGATGCTTCATTGGAGCGATGTGGACTTTACAGATTTCAGCAACTTCCAGTATGTGATGGGGAAAAACAATTTTTTGCGCTCGCTTCTGAACAGCGTGATTGTTGTTGGTCTCTCCTGCCTGTTTAACTGCATTATAGCTTCTATGGCTGCCTATGGATTTGAAAAAAAGAATTTTCCGGGCAAGGAAATCCTGTTCCGCGTATATCTGATCACACTGATGATTCCGGGACAGGTAACAATGATTCCCGTATTTATTATGATGAATAAAATGAATCTTTTAAATACGTATTTTGCGCTGGTTGTACTGATTCTCAATGCATTTGGCGTATTCCTTATCCGACAGTTTATGGAGAGCGTACCGGACGAGCTTCTGGAAGCAGCGAAGGTGGACGGTTGTCCGGAATACCGCATTTTTATCCAGATTGTGATTCCTCTGATTAAGCCGGTGCTGGTTTCTCTGGTCGTATTTACTTTTGTGACCTCCTGGAATGATTTCCTGTGGCCGCTGGTATCCACATCAGATTCCAGCATGTACACGCTGACTGTAGCGCTGTCTCTTTTAAAAACGCAGTACCAGACCAATTACGGTCTGATTATGGCGGGAGCTACTATATCCTTTATCTTCCCGTTTATTATGTATGTGTGTTTGCAGAAACAGTTTGTGGAAGGTATTGCGCTGAGCGGAATTAAGGGATAACATGTTATTGCCGGAAAACAATACAGACAAGGAGGACAGGATATATGGAACAGTTTCGTTTTAAAACAATAAGCTCTATGGAAAAGGTGTTCCCGGCAAAGGAGCCTTCCGATGAAGGAATGAGCGGGAAGCTGTCTGCTCTGCGGGGAGAGACGGTTTCTTTTCAGATTGCCTATTACTGGGGCGGACGGAGAAAACAGAGAGGATATGTATCGGTTGACGTACCGGAGGGAATCACTGCCCGTGTAAGAACCGTAAATCTGGTTCCCTGCTCCTATCCCTGCCATTTGCGGAGGGACGACGGATATCTGGTAACAAATCCGGGGCTTTATCCCGACCTTCTGACGGAAATAACAGAATTTGGTTTTCCGCTCATTTCCGGTCAGTGGAGAAGCCTGTGGATTGACCTGGAGGTTGGCGAGCTGGCAAAGGCGGGCATGTGCCAGGTAAAAGTGGAACTGGAGGCTTCCATCAAAGGAGAGGCGGAGTCCTTGAATGAAGCGCTGTCTCTGAAAGAAAAAGCGGAAATTTCTCTGGAGGTTCTGAGTGCTGCCCTCCCGGAGCTTCCCATTCCTCATACGGAATGGTTTCACTGCGACTGCCTGGCAAATTATTACCAGGTGGAGGTGTTCAGCGAGGAGCACTGGCAGATTATAGAAAATTTTGTTGCCCATGCGGTAAAGCGCGGCTGTAATACGCTGCTCACACCAGTTTTTACGCCGCCCCTTGACACGGCGGCAGGCGGCGAACGCCGTACTGTGCAGCTGGTAGACATTACCGTAACGGAAAACGGCTACGAATTTGGATACGAACGGTTTGAGCGCTGGGTGGCAATGTGTCAGAGATGCGGTATCAAATACTTTGAAATTTCCCATCTGTTCAGCCAGTGGGGCGCTATCGCGGCTCCGAAGATTATGGGAAAGGTAAACGGTGAAGAGCGCCGTATTTTCGGCTGGGAGACAAAATCCAACAGCCCGGAATATGCGGATTTTCTCCATGCTTTTCTGGATTCCTTCCTGAAAGAGCTGAAGAAGCTTAAAATTGACAAACAGTGCTTTTTCCATATTTCAGATGAACCAGTACCGGAACAGCTTCCGTCTTACCTGGCAGCAAAAAATATCGTAAAGGAGCAGTTGAAAGGCTATCGCATCATCGATGCCCTTTCTGATTATAAATTCTACGAGACGGGCGCGGCAGAAGAACCGATCTGCGCCAATGACCACATCGGTCCGTTTTTAGAGAACCGTCCCAAACGGCTGTGGACCTATTATTGTACTGCACAGGCAGTGGATGTGTCCAATCGCTTTATCGCCCAGCCAGGATTTCGTACCCGCATCCTGGGAATGCAGCTATATAAATTCGAAATCGACGGATTCCTGCAATGGGGATATAATTTTTATAATTCCGAATATTCTCTGTATCCTATCAATCCGTACCAGTGCACTGACGCGGACGGCGCGTTTCCGTCGGGCGACCCGTTCCTGGTTTATCCGGGCAAAGACGGGCAGCCGGAAGATTCCATCCGCTGTATGCTGATGGAAGAAACTATGAATGACCTCAGAGCCATGAAATATCTGGAAAGTCTGACAGACCGCGAAACCGTGCTGTCCTGTCTGGACGAAGCGGAGTACGGCGAGCTGACCTTTGACAAATATCCGCAGAGCATCACTTATCTTACGAAAGTAAGGGAAAACATCAACGCGGCAATTAAGGCAAACGGATTTCCTCCCCATTCTCCTCTTTGAAGTTCTGTATAGAGGTCAGATATTCAGATGGCGACATCCGTGTATATTTCTTAAACTGGAGTGAAAAATACTGGTAGGAGGAATAATCCAGGAGATTCGAAATTTCCGAAAAATTATACCTGGCGTCCCGGATCATCGTCTTGGCTGTTTCGATTTTCAATCTGCAGAAGTATTCGATGACCCCGCAGTTTTTTTCTTTGTGAAACAGCTTCTCCAGCGAAGAGCGTCCGATCATGTTCGCTTTACAGATTTCCGTAACCGTCAGATGCTTATAGACATTCTGCTGGAGATAACGGATAATCTGCTCCAGAAGCTCCTCATTGCTCCGGCGAATCAGCGGATGAGCCGGTTCCTCCTTAAAAACAGGCTGCAAAGGAGCATTGTATCTGCGATAGATGTTCAGCAGCAGAAATTCAAGGGATAACCGGATAATATGCTCGCTGCCAAAATCAGCGTTTTCGTTTCGTCTGAGCTTGCAGATATAAGGATTATTCAGAGGCGTCGTAAAGGTTTTGCGCGCTTCCGTGAGAATCTGTCCGAGATAAAACCGTTCTGTGGCGTTGATGGTGACATGTCTTTTTTCAAAAAATTTCATGCACTGCGCCCTGCACTGAAAAGAAATAACAATCAGATTGGGCGGAGAAATTCCATCCGCCCGCAGAGCGTGAAATTCATTTGGTCTGTGAAATATCATTTCTCCCTTTTTCAGTTTTATTACGGAGGTATCGGCCGTCACGTCGATACTTCCGTTGTCTACGCAGACCAGTTCCCAGAAATCATGCGTTTCTCCTTCAAAAGTAAAGTCCTTCGTATACTCAAAATAGTGTATGGAGAAAATTTCATTTATGGTAAATTCTGTGCGCAAAGTAATGCTCTCATAAGTCATAAAAATCCTCCCAAAAAAGACCAGACCATGTTTAATTGTAAGCAAATATAACATAGCGCGCAGAAAATTATCAAGAAAACAGAAGAGTCTAAAAAAATCTAAAACGGAGCCATCCGCAGATTTTTCTCTGCCGGATGGCTCCGTTGCTTCTCAGCTCCACAGAAACAGCAGAAACGCTGTCACCAGACCAAGACCTATGATAAAGACCATCGCAATCAGCAGCGCCGCTTTCAGCGCACCGAGCGTGTACATGCGCCGCTCTTCTTTTGTGAAGGTATCCTCCCACGGGCGTTCTTCGCGCCCGGATTCCTCCTGCTCTTTTTCAGGGGACGCAAATCTCTTTCTGCCCCCGCCTGGCGAAAGAGCGCTCATATCGGCGATGATGCGCCCGTCATCGTCGTCGTATTGCTTTTTGTTACTTCTCATTTATCGTACAGATGGCACGCCACGAAGTGTCCCGGCTCCATCTCCTTCTGGACGGGCGCCTCTTCCTTGCAGCGGTTCATGCAGTTCGCGCAGCGGGTGTGGAACTTGCAGCCCGACGGCGGATTTGCCGGTGAGGGAATGGATCCCTCCAGCACGATACGGTTCATCTTCGCGGTCGGATCCGGAATCGGAATCGCGGAGAAAAGCGCTTTCGTGTACGGATGCAGAGGATTGCGGAAAATATCTGCCGTCGCACCATACTCCACCAGATTTCCGAGATACATCACGCCGACCGTGTCCGAAATATGCTCGACCACGGAAAGGTCGTGGGAAATAAACAGGTAGGTCAGCGCATACTGCTCCTGCAGATCCTTCAGCAGGTTGATAATCTGCGCCTGGATAGAAACGTCCAGCGCGGAAACCGGCTCGTCGCAGACCACGAACTCCGGATTGAGGGCAAGCGCGCGCGCAATACAGATACGCTGGCGCTGTCCGCCGGAAAACTCATGCGGATAGCGGTCCTTATGGAAGGGCTGAAGTCCGCAGTTGTCCATGATCTTATCAATATAATCGTTGTATTCTTCTTTGGGGACCAGCTTATGCTCACGCACTGCTTCGCCGATGATCTCCCCCACCGGCAAACGCGGGGAAAGACTGGAAAACGGGTCCTGGAAGATAATCTGCATCTTCGTGCGCAGCGCGCGCATTTCCTTCGCCGGAAGGTCGTAGACCTCCTGTCCGTTAAACAGCACCTGTCCGCCCGTTTTTTCTCCGGAGAGGCGCAGAATGGTGCGTCCAGTCGTTGTTTTTCCGCAGCCGGATTCCCCGACCAGTCCCATTGTGGTGCCGCGCTTTAAATTAAAGGTAACGCCGTCCACCGCTTTCACCTGTCCGACCGTTTTGCCCATCATGCCGCCCTTGATCGGAAAATATTTCTTCAAATCATTGACCATAAGGATGTACTGCGGGTCGTAGGTAACCGGCTCTTTCCCGCCGGCAGCTTCTTTATTTAAACTCATTTTGCCTCCCCTCCTTCCTTTCCATAGTAGCGGTAGCAGGATACCTTGTGCGTCTCAGACAGACTGATTTCGCAAGGGTACTCACCGTCGCACTGTGCCACGCACATCTCGCAGCGGTCCTTAAAATAGCAGTAATCCGGCATGTTGATCGGGTTTGGCACCTTGCCCGGAATGGAATACAGCTTATCCACCTGCTTGCCGACCACCGGCTTCGACGCCATCAGACCGATGGTGTACGGATGCGCCGGATGGAAGAAAATATCCTCCGCCGTGCCCTTCTCCACCACGCGTCCGGCGTACATAACCACCACGTAATCCGCCATTTCGGCGATAACGCCCAGGTCGTGCGTGATAAACATAATTGACGAATTAATCTTATCCTTTAAGTTGCGCAGAAGGTCGAGCACCTGCGCCTGGATAGTAACGTCCAGCGCCGTCGTAGGCTCGTCCGCGATAATGATCTTCGGGTTGCAGGCAAGCGCCATTGCAATGCAGACACGCTGGCGCATACCGCCGGAGAGCTCGTGCGGATACATCGTGTAAACGCCCTCGCTGTTTGCGATACCCACCATTTCCAGCAGCTCGATGGTGCGCGCCTTCACCTCTTCTTTACTCTTGCCCTCGCCGTCGTGCAGATTGATGACCTCGTCAAGCTGCGCGCCGATGCGGAACACCGGGTTCAGAGAGGTCATCGGCTCCTGGAAAATCATGGACACATAATTTCCGCGCAGATGCCGGATAACCTCCTCCGGCGCCTTCGCGATATCCACCGCCTTGTCGCCCAGGTTCAGACGAATCTCGCCCTCCACGATCTGCCCCTGCGGACGCTGAAGAAGCTGCATCAGTGAGAGGCTGGTAACGGACTTTCCGCAGCCGGATTCGCCTACCACGCCGACGGTTTTGCCAATCGGCACCTCGAAGCTTACGCCGTCCACGCTTCTGACCGTACCCGCATCCGTAAAGAAATAGGTATGCAGGTTGTCAAATTCCACGGCGTTGTTCGGGTCGTGCATCTTCACGGTATACTCGCTCTCCGGAACGTTTTTGCGCTTGCGCTTTTTTTCCAGTTCATTTGTAATTCTGCGGTTTTCCTTTGAAATCCGCCGGGACTCTCTGGCAGAGAGGTAGCCCTCTGGTTTATTTTTTGCCATTTTGCGCCCTCCTCTCTTATCGTTTCATTCTGGGGTCAAACGCGTCGCGCAGACCGTCGCCCACAAAGTTAAATGCCAGCACCGTCAGCATCAGACAGATACCCGCCGGAATCCAGATAAACCAGTAGGTCGTCAGCACGAAGGAGTTTGAAACATCGTTGATGATATTTCCCCAGGAAGCAAACGGGAATTTTACGCCCAGTCCCAGGAAGGACAGCGTGGACTCCGTGATAATCGTCGAGCCGAGGCTCATCGTGCTGATAACAATAAGCTGCGGGATGACATTCGGTATCAGGTGGCGGAAAATACGTCTGGACACGCTGATGCCGCAGGCTTCCGTCGCCGTCATAAATTCCTGCTCACGCAGGGAGAGAATCTGCCCGCGCACCATACGCGCCGTGCCCGGCCAGCCCAGAATACCCAGAATCAGCATCAGATACAGCATACGTATCTGCGGGTCCACGCGCATACCGTCCATCGCCGCACCGAGGATAATGATGACCGGCATCGAGGGGATGCAGTAAAAAATATCTACGATACGCATTATCAGATTGTCGATCCAGCCGCCGAAATAACCGGCAACGCCGCCCAGAAGGATTCCCAGGACGGTAGAGATAATTACAACGATAAATCCGACGATCAGCGAAACCCTGCCGCCGTACATCAGACGTGTGAGCATATCCATACCGTTTCTGTCGGTGCCGAGCCAGTGCTCCTTCGACGGGAAGGAATAGGTATCAAACACCTGCGTGGAGGTCTCCTGCATAACCGACCAGATTTTTGTCGCAGCGTCGTAGGAAAGCGTGTACTCCGCCGCCTCCCCGCCCTCTTCCGCAAAGGTAAATTCCTCTTCGCCGGTGCCGAGCGCCTCAATCAGGCTCTCGCGGAATTCATTGCTCACATTGACGTTTCCGCTCTTCGACTGGATAACATAGCGGCTGCACACAGCCACGGATTCCCCGTTCTGCGTGACCATACCGTCCTCGCTCACTTCGTAATCCTGTCCGTCCGCCGAAAATTCG
The DNA here is from genome assembly GCF_025148285.1 of Marvinbryantia formatexigens DSM 14469. Taxonomy (NCBI): domain Bacteria; kingdom Bacillati; phylum Bacillota; class Clostridia; order Lachnospirales; family Lachnospiraceae; genus Marvinbryantia; species Marvinbryantia formatexigens. The sequence goes on from NZ_CP102268.1 coordinate 1,726,516, forward strand.
CCGCCGCCCTGTGCGAGCGCGAGCAGCGCGCCGTACTGGAATTCCGGCGTAAAGGTCGTGCTGCTGTCCTCGGCGCTCACAATATCAAGATATGCGGCTCCGATGACCTTATCGCCGTCCTTGATGGAGTAAAGACCGTCGCTCTCTTTGATAACATCATAGGTGCCGCCGGTCGCCGTGATGGAATCCTTTTCCTGCTGGATGGCAAGCACGGTCATGGCCTGCGCCACGGTGCCGTAAGCCTCGTCGAGCTGCAGATAACGGAACTCCGTATTTTCGGTAACGCCCACATATTCCTTCTTTATGTTTTCTCTGCGGTAGAAAACCTGGTCCTGTCCATAGGGACTGATAAGTCCGCCGACAAAGGAAAACAGAAACATGGCAATCAGAATCACCATACCGGTTACGGCAAGACGGTTGCGGAAGAAACGCTTTGCAACCATCGCGCCGGGGGAAAGCACTTTTACGCGGCGGTCGTCATTCAGGGAATATTGTTCCTCGCCGCCCGCATTTGTATTCTTTATTTCTTCAGACATGACTGCTCCCCCTTTCTACGAAATGCGCACGCGCGGGTCAACCACCGCGTACATAATATCCGCCAGCAGGTTGCTCGCCAGCGTCAGAATTGCCATAAATGTCAGATAAAACATGGAAAACGGAATATCTCCGGCAATCATCGCCTGATAGGAGGTATAGCCGATTCCCGGAATCGCGAACAGCGTCTCCGTAATCAGTGCGCCGGAAAACAGCCCCGGCAGAGAGTTTCCGATAACCGTTACCAGCGGAATCAGCGTGTTCCGGAAGGCGTGATGATAGATAACCTTCTTTTCACTGAGTCCCTTTGCCCGCGCGGTCCGGATATAGTCCGCACTCAGAACCTCCAGCATATTCGTTCTGGTGTAGCGCATCAGCGAACCGACGCTGACCACCACCAGCGTGATAATCGGAAGGACAAGGTGATATCCCATGTCCAGAATACGTCCGAACGAATCCAGATTGTTATAGTTGCGCCCGGTCAGCCCGACCAGGTCAAACCAGCCCAGCTTTACCGAAAAGACAAGCTTTAACAGACTGGCGAAAAAGAACGTCGGCAGAGAAATACCGGCAAGAGCGAACACGGTAATCGCATAGTCCGCCTTGGAATACTGATTTGTTGCCGCGATGATTCCCAGCGGAATCGCAATCACAAGCTCCAGAATCAGCGCGATCGCACCCATAACAAAGGAAACACCGATTACCTTACGGAACTGCTCCACTACCGGAACCGTGAATTTCCAGCTATCGCCGAAGTTGCCGCGGAGCATTTCGCCGAGCTGCATGAAAAAGCCCGGAATGATGCCGACATCCAGATGATACTGTGCATTTAACTGGTCCAGCCACTCCTGGTAGGTCTTGGAGCCCGGCTGCTGGCTGAGCTGCATCGCCATATTTTCCACATAGGAAGCAGGCAGACAGCGCATCAGCACGTATATGATGAAACATACAAAAAACAAAATAACGACTGAGAGTGCCAGACGCTTCGTAATATATTTGCGCATTCATTTTCCTCCTTCTTGTAAATATTCTGCCATGCCGCGGATTATTCTGACAGATTATCCTTCTGTGAGCCAGCCGTTTTTGTGCTTCGCACGCCCAAAATTAATGCGAACATTCGGAATAAATCCGCGAGTTCCCCTGTTATGGCTAGTCCCAGAGTCTTTCAGCCACCCCTGCGCAGGCACAGTGTGGTTTCTGACTCTTGTCTCCTGACTCATAAAAAATCTGCATATAAGACAGACGTTTGCATCCCATAATCCAAGCGACCGCCTTATATGCAGAATTACCGCATGCATGGCAAACCTACAGGAGCTGCCCCCGGCAGCTCCCTTCGGATGCATGGCAACTAAACGCCCTGCGGCATATTCTGCCGCAGAGCATCCCTTTTTATTCCAGGGATAAGTTTTTCAGCGTCTTATTTGAGTTCAAGTTTCTCAAGGTCGTTGTACCATAACCAGTAGGTGGTGATATCCGGAGTAAGCGTGTCCAGATTAATGCGCTCTGATGAGAAGATGAGGCAGTTCTGGCGCTGGTATACCGGAATCTCGGTTGCCCAGTCTACGATTCTGTCCAGACACTCTTTGTAAATAATCTTACGGTATGCCTGGTCGGTGGACTGACGCGCCGCCATAATCAGCTCGTCAAGCTCCGCATCCTGGATGTCATAGTACATATTGCTGCCGCCCGGATTCTTTCCGCCGTTTGCAATATCAGAGTAGTAAATCTGATACATATCCGGGTCCGGAGTTGCCTGCCATGCCATTGTCCAGAGCTCGGCAGTGCCTGCCTCCAGGTTATTTCCGATGGTAACAGTACCGTCGGACAGGTCAGTAATAATCAGGTTGAAGCCGATGGTTGCCAGTGCATCCTTCGCCATAGAAACAATCATAAAGTTCGGGTGGTCGCCGATGCCGCTTCCCGGAATCATCAGCTCATATTCCAGAGACGCGCCTTCCGGAGCCGCCGTCAGCTTGCCGTCCTCTACCGTGTAGCCCGCTGCTTCAAAGAAGCCAAGAGCCGCCTGCAGAGCTGCAGCATATTTCTCATCCTCTGTCATATCATCCGTATAAATCGGATTGCCGTTTACATCTGTGGAGAAGGCAATCTGATAACCCTCGTCGGTAACGCGCGGTGCTGCCCAGGAGGTATCGGAAATCGGGTAGTTGATTACATTTGCCCACTCGCCATAGTAGGAATCCATCGCCACATCGCGGTAAACCGCCAGAACCGTTGCGATACCCTTACGCAGATTCTTGGAAGCTTCGGAACCCGGCTCGCCGCCGACCGATACGTTCTCCGCGTTCATGCCGATATAGCCGTATCCCAGATTTGACACGGTCTTGATGGTAATCACATCGCCGTCAAAATCTTCGCTGCCGCCGTTTAGCGCCGTAATCTCATCGATTGCGTCAAGGCTGAATGCCGGGCTTGCGATATCAAGCGTGCCTGCGCCTACGCCGCTGATCTTATCTGCTTCCTGTACAAACTGGAAGTTGATATATTCAATCTTCGGTTCTCCCTTGTAGTACAGCGGGTTTGCCTTAACCGTCGCAACACCGTTCTCATAGCTTACGAAGGTGTACGGACCTGCTCCGAGAGGCTGTGTCGTGTGAGACTTCACGCCGGACAGATCACCCTTCGGGAAACCGAACTGGTTGTTGTCATAGTCATATGCTTCTTTGTCGCCATAGTAATGCAGCGGAGCAATAAAGGAGCTTAACTGATAGATTGCCGTTGCATCAACCGTGGATGTCGTAACGGTCATGGTGTAATCGCCGGTCTTCTTGATACCGGTGATGGACGGAGCAGATTCGCCTGTCTCCACACCAATGCTGTACGCATCATAGTCTTCCATTAAATCCGTAAGAATCGTGCCCGCATTTTCTGTATCGGACATTGTAATGTAGTCGCCTTCATAAGCTTCTACCATTGCCGCAAAGAAATCTGCCGCAGTCGCGCCCTCGTCCAGTGTGTAGCCCCAGTTTGCCGCACACGCCGCTACAGAATCGCCCTCCGCGTTGTAGCCGTTTGCGATACAATAGTCTACGATCGACTGTGCGAATGCTTCACCTGCCTGGTTCAGATCTGCCCAGAAAGCCGTCTGTGTTGCTTCATCCCAGTATGTGAAATCGGTATTGTCCTCACCGGCTTCTACCAGCAGGTTAAACAGAGATTCCATACCGCTGCGGTACTCCTCCATACCCTCTATCGGAAGCGCGAAAACCGTGCTGTTTCCATCGTATGTCGGGTCGCAGTATACATAAAACGAGAAGATTACATCGTCAATGGTCATCGGTTCTCCGTCAGACCACACGAGATCATCTCTCAGTGTAATATTATAGTCTACCGTTCCATCCTCATTTTCCACAATATCGCAGTCCGCAATGCTGTAGTAGGTGTAGTCCGTGCCGTTGTATTCACGGGTCTCACCCTCAATTCCCTTCAGTACAACCGCGCCCTCGCGGTCAGAATCCATGAGCATCGGAAACAGGGTTCTGAGAACATCCTCATCCGGAACTGCAGTGTAAAAGAACGGAGAGAATTTTCCTTCCATAGCATCTTCGCCATACACCAGCGTATTAGCCGATGTCTCCGCATCTGCGCCCGCCGCCTCTGTGGCAGCTTCTGAAGCGGCCTCCGTGGTCTCCTCGGCAAATACGCCGGAAACAGAGCCCAGACACATGCCCGCTGTCAGTGTAAGCGCTAACAGTTTCTTTGCATTAAACATACATTATATCCTCCTTTTTGTGTATTTGAAACTATTAGCAATTATAATGGTTTTTGGGCAGATTGTCAATTGGCGATACCTGTAAAAACCAACTTTTGGAGTATTTGCATATCCACGCCGCGCAGACGCAGGCTATCACTTCGAGCACCAGAAACAGCGCCGCCATCCCCGCCGCATTTCCCGCGCCGTTTTGTATAAGATAAAGAAGCTCGCCCAGCACACTTGCTCCGGCAAAGATTGCCGCCAGCCGGGACCTCATGGGAATTTTTTTCACCGCCGCCTCATACTGGTACTCCCGCAGAGGATTTCCCGCTGTCGCCACGGAAAGCAGCGCCACTCCCAGAGCCGCCGCGGACACCACCTGCGCCGCATACGGCAGCAGCACGTAAAAACAGCCCGCCATCCCCGGCGCCGGAATACAGCCGTTTATAATCATCGCCGCCATCAGAACCGCCCAGGCCGCTCCCAGACGGATGACCGCCGTTTTCCACCGGATAACAGTCTCATCAAATGCGTACAGCTTCCCTGTATAGATATATTCTCCCTTTTCATTCTTTTTAAATGCGTCAAGATGCGCGCGGCGTCCTTTTTTCTTCTCTGCCATTGCATTTTCCATCCTTTTCCCGGTTACTGCCCACTCCGTTACAGCAGCCTGTCTGAGACTGGCGTAAGCAGTAATTTTTCTATGTAACAGGGCAGCTTAGCTGAACTGTTATTTTTCTGTAACTGGCTTCACCATATCTCATAATTAAACCCTTGTCAATCGCAAAATTTCTGTTATACTAAAGTAATGAGCTGACGACAAATGCTTTTTCTATCCGTTTGTTTCCCGGCTCGCATCATTTATTTCATGGAAAGAGGGAAAAGTATGAATCAGGAAAAAATCCGTAACATCGCCATCATTGCCCATGTCGACCACGGCAAAACGACACTGGTAGACGACCTGCTGAAGCAGGGCGGCGTATTCCGTGAGAACCAGGCAGTTGCAGAGCGCGTCATGGATTCCAATGATATAGAACGTGAGCGCGGCATTACCATTCTTTCAAAAAATACCGCCGTATATTACAAAGATTACAAGATAAATATTGTCGATACACCGGGACATGCCGATTTCGGCGGCGAGGTGGAACGTGTTCTGAAAATGGTGGACGGCGTTATTCTCGTCGTTGACGCCTTTGAGGGCTCCATGCCGCAGACAAAGTTTGTGCTGCGCAAGGCGCTGGACCTTGACCTTCCGGTAATCGTCTGCATCAACAAAATCGACCGTCCGGAGGCAAGACCCGCCGAGGTCATCGACGAGATTCTGGAGCTGTTCATCGACCTGGATGCCTCCGACGAGCAGCTTGACTGCCCGTTTATCTACGCTTCCGCAAAGGCGGGCTACGCTGTTCTGGATCTGAGCGACGAGCATCGCGACATGACGCCGCTTTTCGAGACTATTATCAACTACATTCCGGCGCCCAAGGGAGACCCGGAGGCCCCGCTGCAGGTACTTATCAGCACTATTGATTACAACGAATACGTCGGACGCATCGGCGTCGGCAAGGTGGACAACGGCTCCATCCGCGTCAACCAGGATGTAGTGCTGGTGAACCATCACGAGCCGGACAAACAGCAAAAGGTAAAAATCAGCAAGCTCTACGAGTTTGACGGACTGAACAAAGTGGACGTCACCGAGGCGGGCACCGGCTCCATCGTTGCTATCTCCGGTATCGCCGACCTGCATATCGGCGACACCCTGTGCTCCCCGGAGCGCGTGGAGGCGATTCCATTCCAGAAGATTTCGGAACCGACCATCGCCATGCATTTTATGGTAAACGACAGCCCGCTCGCCGGGCAGGAGGGCAAATATGTGACCTCCCGCCATCTGCGCGACCGCCTGTTCCGCGAGCTGAACACGGATGTCAGTCTGCGCGTGGAGGAAACCGACGACACCGAATGCTACAAGGTATCCGGACGCGGCGAGCTGCATCTTTCCGTCCTGATTGAAAATATGCGCCGCGAGGGCTACGAATTTGCCGTCAGCAAGGCGGAGGTGCTCTACCGGGAGGATGAGCGCGGCAGGAAGCTGGAGCCGATGGAAATTGCCTATATCGACGTCCCGGAGGAATTTTCCGGCACCGTCATCAACAAGCTCAGCAGCCGCAAGGGCGAGCTGCAGGGCATGAGCCAGGGAAGCGGCGGCTACACCCGCCTGGAGTTCTCCATCCCGGCACGCGGACTTATCGGCTACCGCGGAGAATTTCTCACCGACACCAAGGGCAACGGCGTTATAAACACTACGTATGACGGATACGGTCCTTACAAGGGTGACATCCAGTACCGCAAGCAGGGCTCTCTGATTGCCTTCGAATCCGGCGAATCCGTCACCTACGGCCTGTTCGCCGCCCAGGAGCGCGGCACCCTCTTCATCGGTCCCGGTGAAAAGGTGTACTCCGGCATGGTCATCGGACAGAACGGCAAAACCGACGACATCGAGCTGAACGTCTGCAAGACCAAGCATCTGACAAACACCCGTGCCTCCGGCTCCGACGACGCCCTCAAGCTGACACCGCCCCGCATCCTCAGCCTGGAGCAGGCGCTGGAATTCATCGACACCGACGAGCTCCTGGAGGTCACGCCGAAGAGCCTGCGTATCCGTAAAAAAATACTGGACCCGACCATGAGAAAGAGAGCAGCGTTTAATAAGAAAAATAACGGGTAAAAGCGTATTGATTCCCTTTCAGACAGAAAAAAGAGAACATTCTCTACCATGTCGTAGTGATTGTTCTCTTTTTTTATCAACTAAGAAATTCCATAACGCCACCGACAGAATATTGCATCTCACTAATTGTTTCCAAAGCAAAATCCAAAAGTACGGAACTATCAACATGTTTTTCATTCAGCTTTCTTCCTTTTTGCCATAAGCGCCAGGATTTCATTTGAGTCAGTCAGCTGACGTCCTGGAAGTGTCCGTTTGGGTGTGCGGTCATCCGGTTGTCCGGTTATTTTCTCACACGCCGTGATACATCCGGTCAAATTTCCGTCCGTACTCCTCTTTGTCCAGTATCCGGACAGGCAATACACATTGTCCCCGTATCACACCGTTTACCCGCAAAATAGCGGTAACCGGTTCTGTACATTCCGTACATTCCCCTTCTATATACAATTCAATATCTCCTAAGCTTCCGTCTGCTGTCTGCGGAAACGGATGCGCGGACAGCATAACACTTTTTTCATCTCCCGCCAGTGTATCCGGAAGGCTGATATAAAATCCTGCCACTCCATGCGTTCCCGGTTTTACACTTCCGATTTCGCAGACTGTTTTTCCTTCTGTAAAAACTGGCTGGTAATCCCAGATATAATACTGTTTTTCTTTTGCCAGCCATCCTTTTGGTACCTCCAGCTCAACACTGACTTTTTCCCATTCCTCCGTTTCCATATGTGCTATCACAAAGCGCAGCAAAAAAATGCTGCATTTACCGGCAGACAGCTTTGGCATTACGATACCATACGGTCTGAAAATTATTCCCTGCTCCGCAAATGCAGCGCATTCTGTCTGTACAATCCCACTTTCTTCCGGAACGAACGCTTCTGTGTAAAACTGTTTCCTGATTGTCCTGCCTGCCGGAACCAGAATACATCCTCTTTGAAGCTTTCCCTCCGCCGCGGCACCAGACTGGCGTACCACAAACTTCACTGTAAAATCCACTTTATTGCAATTTTTTACAATAAAAACCGTCTGCGCTTCCTGCTCTTCATAGGTAATATCAAAGCAGAAAACACCCAGCCGCATCCCCGTCAGTTTATATGATGTGAGCAAACCCTGCGGTTTAATGGTAAGCATGCGGTTTGTCCCATCCATGCGCAGTCCGTACCACTGCTCAACGCTCTGCTGTATCCATGCTCCCTGCCCCTGGCTGCAGCGCGTGAGACAACGTTTTTTATTATATGCCCGCGGCCACCAGAAAAGTGAACCGGTCTCATCCAGACGTTCAAAGAGAATCTCCAGCGCATGCAGCATTTCCCGTCTGGTATAGCTTCCACCAAGCCGCAGTGTACAGCCAGTTGCGGAAGGGTTCATTCCAAAATGGAGCTCCCGCAGCGTCTGATATTCCGGGTCATAATTTGTGATAAACAGAGAGCGCGCAAACCGGTGCAGATTGACATACGGTCCATAATCAAATTCATATAATCCATAGAGCGGCGCCAGCACCGTCGCCGTATCTTCCCCTCCATAATACCAGAGTTCCTCCGGAATATAGAATCTGTCTTTATTTTCTTCCAGATTATTTCCACCGGTAATCTGCCTGCCAAACGTTCCGTCTGCTTCCATGCATTCTGCCATATCCGCCGGCATCCTCATAAGGAGCTCCTGCGCTTCCTCATCCTGTTTTCCCACAGCCTTTTGTATAGCACACCAGGATTTCAATGCATAATAACACTGCACATTTGCCCCGTAATCATACTTTTTAAATACAATCAGGTCACTTGCATAATGACTGCTGAACAATGCCCGCTCTTTATGCTTATGCGCCAACATTCCCCGATAAACCGCCTCCAGTCCACTCAGCACGTCCATCCTGTTCTGAAAATATGCCGAATCGCCCGTCAGCTCCAGATATTTTCCGGCAATTAAAAGCGGTGATATAAAGAAAAACATACTATGGTCGCTGTAAAGACTGAACCTCGGACGGTTGCGCTCCAGAAGATACTCCACTGCGCATGGTCCCACCTCCGGTACCGCATACATGACACTGACCACATCCGGCTCAATATCAATTCCCCAGAGTCTGGAAAGCGAATGCGACGGTGCGCCCTGCCAGTTTGTAAGCAGTTGCCCACGCCCGTTAAAAGAAAGACAGTTAAAATTATCCAGAATAAAACGAATATGCATATCGCTGTATTTATGTCCCAGTTCTTCATTCTCCCGAATTCCGGATTCTATCCTGCCCAGCCTGCTTTTCCAGAATGCAGACGTGACATTCATCCATTCCAGCGGCGTATGCTGATACACAATTCCCAGATTCTCATGGATTTCTTCTCTGTGCGGTGCCAGCGCAATAATTGTTGTAAACAGACGGCGCTCTCCCGCCTTCATTTCAAACGGCACATAAATCCGCGGATTTGCAGCCTCTCCCTCCGTCACCGCATCCAGTAACTGGATTGCCGCACATACCTGTGGATGCCAGAGCACTAACAGCTTCTGGTCCCATTCTGCACGGTAGGGATTCTGCGCATAATCCTCAAACCGCTTTCCATAATGTTCAAACTGACTGACAAATTTCTGGTCAAAGGACAGGCGCAATCTTCCTCTCAATGTACAGCCTGCCATATTAACAGCTTCTACACAGAACAATACGGCAGCCGGTCCCGGCAGCGGATGAATCCGTGACTGCGACAGCGCCTCCGGCTCCAGAACCGGCGCAAAAGAAAATATCTTCATTTCCATTTCCGGATATCCCGAAGTTGTTGTCGGCAGAAAATAATCCGTGTATTCCGTAATAGCTTCCCGGTTTGCCGCCGGAAGTAAAAGACCATTTTCCAGCTCAAATTCATACTGAAGCTTTCCCAGCAGCAGAGCTGTGTCATTCTGATAATACTGCCCGATATGTCCTTTAAACTGACCGCCTATATCTTCACCGCCAGACGGCACCGCATAAATCCTTTCATGCGGCGTACAGGCAAAATGAAGACGTCCCATTGTATCCTGTCCAAGCAGAATTCTGCCGTTCGACTGTGTAAAAAGCTGCCGTTCGCTTAAGGACCAGTCCGTTTTTTCTGAGGTATCATCATATGCGGCTTTAAAAAACGGTGAAGTATACGCCTGGCTCCAGAATTCCTCCCACGAATGATATGCTATATTTCCACGTAAATGCATCTATATTATTCCTCCTTTTCCCGGTACCCCATCGGATATACCCGTATACCCAATCAGCGTTACCCCTTTACTCCGGTCATGGTAATTCCTTCTATCAAATATCTCTGTCCTATCATGAACACAAGTACTGCCGGTATCACAACCAGACATGCCGCCGCCATCATAAGCTGCCATTCCGCACGGTAACTGCCGATAAAAAGCTGCAGCCCCAGCGCAACTGTATACTTGTCGTCACTGTTTAAATAAATTAAAGGTCCCAGAAAGTCATTCCAGGTATTCATAAACGCAAACATCCCCACCACCACAAGCGCCGGTTTTGTAAGCGGCAGCATAATCCTGCTGTAAATCTGAAAATGTGTGGCTCCGTCTATATAAGCCGCTTCGTCCATATCCCTTGGAATCGACAGAAAAAACTGACGCAGAAGAAAAATATAAAACGCACCTCCTCCAAGCCATGCCGGAATAATCAGTGGCAGCAGACTGTTTGTGATTCCGATTCTACGGAACATCAGGAAGGTAGGAATAATCGTCACCGCCGTCGGAAGCATCATACTCCCCATAATACAGGCAAAAACAATATTTCTGCCCGCCCAGTCAATCCGCGACAGTCCGTAGGCGCACAGAGAACTGGTTAGTACCGCGCCTGTGACTACAAAAAATACCAGCTTCAGAGAATTAGCGTAATATGTAAGAAACGGCAGCGTCGTAAATACTTCTTTATAATTCTGCCACTGAATTTTCTCCGGCAGCCAGTGAATCGGCACCATAAAAATTTCTACATTCGTCATCAGCGAGCTACGTATCATCCAGAAAAGCGGCATCAGACACAGAACACTTCCTGCCAGAAGCAGCACATAAATAATTACCTTCTGAATTTTCTTTTTCGTTTTTGCCGTCACAATTATTCACCTCCGTAATAGACCCATTTTTTCTGCAGCCAGAACATAATGACCGTCAGAGCCATAATAATTACAAACAATACCCAGGCAATCGCGCAGGCGCTTCCCATCCGCATAAACTGGAACGCCTCACGATATAAATAATATACATAAAACAAGCTGGCATTATTTGGTCCGCCCTGCGTAATTACATATGCCTGCGTAAAAATCTGAAACCCATTGATAATACCCATAACCAGATTATAGAAAATGGTCGGCGTCATCATTGGAATAATTACGTGAAAAAGCTTCGCAAGCCCTCCGCCGCCGTCTATTTCCACCGCCTCTGTAAGCTGACGCGGAACATCCTGGATTCCGGCAAGGAAGATAACCATCGTCGACCCGATTGTCCAGAGGTTTGTAAATACCAGTGTCGGAATCACCGTGGTTTCACTGGAAAGCCACTGGCAGGTCGGCAGACCGACAGCTTTCAGCAGCATATTGGCGAGTCCAAAATCTGAATTAAAAATCCACAGCCAGACTGCCGACATCCCAACAACCGGCACAATCGACGGCAGATAAAAAATTGTCCGGAATATGCCCTTTCCTTTCACCTCAGAATTGAGCAGCATAGCAACTAAAAAGGCGGTAATCAGAGAGGAGGGAACGGACAGTGCCACATATACTACCGTCACAAATAACGATTTATAAAAATACGGATCCGCTCCACTAAACATGTTTTTATAATTGTCAAGACCCACAAAATTACATTTTGAGATTACATTATAATCTGTAAAACTATAAAAAAAGCTGGTGCACATTGGTAAAAAGGCAAAAAAAAGAAACCCAAGGATGCAGGGCAGGCAGAACAGTAGTCCCCACCTGTTCTCTCTCTTTCTTCTTTTCCTGCTTAATGCTGTATATTTCACTTTGCTGCCTCCTTCCGCCCGGTCTGAATCCATCCGGAGCTTTTTCTTTATATGTGCTTCCCCGGAAATCTTTCTTCCGGGGAAGCAGTTCTTTGTCATTCCTAAGACCGTTCACCGTTGTAGGTTCCTTCTACGAGCGCATCTACATTACCTTTAATTGCGTTCATTGCATCCTGCGCCGTTTTGCTGCCGGAAAGCACCTCATCCATAGCCGCGCTTACTAATGTATCTATCTCGTTGAAGTTTTTAACATTAATCTCTGTCGCCACCGTCAGATTATTGATAACCGCATCCACACAAGCCTCCTGGAAACCCTCCGGTCTTGCCGGGAATTCCTCCGATGCCCAGAATTCCAGCTTTTCCGGGTCATCATAATATTCCTTCTGCACCGGCAGCCAGATAGTGCGGAACATCTCCGTAATTTCTTCTGAAGATTCCGGGTCAGTAATCCACTTATAAAGCTTTATAGTCGCATCCAGATGTTCTGTTGATTTAAAAATAATCAGAGAACCTCCATCCAGATACGTTGTATAATTTTCATTAATTGGCAGCACTCCTACACCCCAGTTGCAGCCTGCTTCTGCAAGGTCAAGATGGTTCCAGCTTCCGTCCAGGTACATCGCCGCCTGCCCGGAAGCAATCGCCGATGCCGCGGAGGGCATGGAGTTTGAAGCGATAGAGGTCGGCGCTACATGATAAACATTAATCAAATCCGCAAAATTCTGAAGCACCTCAGACGCCGTATCTTCCGTAAGCCCGAATTCCGTTCCGTCCTCACTTAAATAACCGCCGCCGTTGGAATATACAAATGACATATAGGTGTTCCAGCTCGGTGCAAACATCACCCCGTACTGGACAATATTATTAGAATCAAACTCCGGGTCAGACGCATTCCTTCCCTCACTGTCCAGCGTAAGCTTCTGCGCATTTTCCACAAATTCATCCCATGACCATGCCTCCTCTGTCGTTGTCGGCACCTCAATACCGGCTTCTGCCAGCAGGTCTGCATTGTACATCAGAGACGGGCACACATTTGCCATAATCGGTCCTGCAGATTCTGTTTCCGACCATTTCCACCAGCAGGTATCCAGATAATTGTCCGGATTTAAGTCCGGATCCTCTCCCGCCAGATCATAGAAATTGTAAATCAGTCCTTCTTCACCAAACTGGCATTTCCAGGAAGCCGAGTAGCTGATATCCGGCGTTTCCCCTGCTGCAATCATCGAATTAATCTTGGTCAGGAAGTCATCGCTTGGAATATGAATAGCATTTACTGTAATTTCCGGATACGCTTCCTGGAATGTCTCCAGAGACGCCTCGATAGCCGCCTGTTCCGCACCGCTTCCCCAATATGTAAATGTGATAGTGCAGGGTTCCGTCCCCTCTTCTGCGCCGGCAGTCACCGCGCCCGCTCCAAACATAATTGTACCAATAAGCAGCGCCGCAAGCATTTTTCCATTTTTCATAAAAAGCCCTCTCTTTCTTATTGTGTCTGAAATTTTTCTAAAAATTTACCGTCCGGGAAAAGCTTTTCCATGCACCTATCATAAAAAATTTTCGCTCCGGATTCTACCGCACAAATTTTGGAAAACAGCACTATTTCGGTATTCTAATCATCACGCAGGTGCCTTCGCCAATCTGTGAATGATATTCCACACCATATTCCTGTCCATATAAAATACGAATACGCTGATTTACATTTGCAATTCCAATGGAATCCGGATTACCGTTCATAATATCCTGTATTTTTTCCGCTGTCATTCCACATCCGTTGTCTTCCACATAAAAAACAACTGTATTTTCTTCCTGCTCCGCATGAATTTCCAGAAGCCCCTTTTCCTGCATTTCTTTAAAGCCATGTACAATAACATTCTCAACAAACGGCTGCAAGAACAGCTTCGGTACCTTCAGTTCCATCAGCTCCTGCGGGATATCCAGAATCACATCAAATTTATCTGCAAAACGTATCTGCATAATATAAAGATAACGTTTCAGCCAGGCAATATCATTTCCGAGTAGCTCGTATAATCCCTCATGATGGCTGGTATAGTGCAGCATCCGCGAAAGATTTACCAGCATCTGGCTGGTTGCCTCCAGATTGCCCTCAAGACAGGTCCAGTTAATGATATTGAGCGTATTATAAATAAAATGCGGATTCAACTGGGCATTCAGCGCTTTTACCTCCGTATCCTTCTGTATTAGTTTGACCTCGTAATTCTCATGTATCAGATTTCCAATATCGTTACTCATCTTCTCCAGTTTCTGATAAAAAAAAGCAAATTCATCAGAATCCTCGTATTCTATTTTCTGTGAAAACTCTCCCTGCCCGATTCGGTCAATCGTCCCAATCACCCGGTAAAACTGTTTATTTACCACAGAAGATGCAAACCAGGCAATAAACGCAGATACCAGCATCATCACTGCAAAAGCAACTGCCAGATAACGGATATACCGGCTTTGCAGACTGCCGATAAGACTGGAAACCGGAATTTTCATCACCACAAGCCAATCTGTAATTTTGCTGCGGCTGTAGCTGAGCAGATATTTTTCTCCGTTTTCCCTAATAAAAAAGCCGTCGAAGTCGCTTTCCTCCTCCAGCCCGTCGAGCCAGTCGGCTTGATAGCTTCCGCTCGCCGGATAATTCTCATCTGTGCTATACACAACCGCTCCCTTCGCGTCCAGCACATAGTACTGCGTATCCTTCAGGCTGTCGTTTGTACCATAACTTACGAGAACCTCTTCCATATAATCTGGTTTGAAATTAATCACCAGCACAGGATTTTCTGTATAATCACTAAGCCGCTTCACCTTGCCACTGCTGACATCACTGAGGTTCATCAGCCTTGCTACACTGAACAGCTTGCCATATGGAATCTGCTCATCCCTCAGATTCGTAATTCCATACATTTGCGTATAGCTGTAGGTTGGAAACCATACACATCTTCCCCCGGCTTCGTATGTCTTTTTCGCAATCTCACTATCCATAAAGGACGGATAATAGTTTTCTGTATCGCTCCCGAAACGATAATAAGATGTGAGCAGATGCGCAGAATAAATATCGCTGTACCACGGAATATAATCCCGCAAAATTGCCGCAATATCCTGGCTGGCACGCAGCAGCTCCAGCGAATCAGAGGAATCCAGATTAAGAAAGATATCATAAAGCCTCGTTTCCAGATTCAGTTTTTCTGTCGCCTCCTTCAGGACCTCCAGCTTGCTGTCCAGAATTGCACAGGTTTTCTGCACATTTTCTTCAAAACTGTACAGTGCCTGACTTTCGATTGTATTTTCTGTATTTTTGTAGGTAAAAATGGTAATGGTTCCCAGAATCAGCCCGGTCATCAGAAGCATTGCCAGCAGCATTCTGGTGCGGATTTTCATTTTTCTTATTCTTTTCATCATCTGCCCTCTAATCCTGCGCGCTTAATTTGCGGTATTCTTCCGGCGTATATCCATAAAACTTTTTAAAGGCCCGTATAAAGTAATTTGCATCCCGGTATCCGGTCTTACTTGCAATTTCTTTAATTTTCCAGTCAGTAGAAATGAGAAATTCCTTTGCTTTTTGCATACGCAGCTCCGTCATATAACCGGAAAAGCTTTTTCCAAAGTAATTCTTAAAAACCGTACTGAAATAAGATGCATTAAAGTAATATTTTTCTGCAATCATTTCCATTGTAATTTCGTCCATATAATGCTTTTCCAGATATTCCCGGCAATGCTCCAGTACATCAACACCCCTGATCTCCTTCTGAAAATTAATGTTTTTTCCGATTTCCAAAAGAAAACCGTACACAAAACGCAGCAGCCGTTCCAGTGTCTGCGACTGATAAATCCGCATCAGAGATTCGTCTGTTTTTTGTTTCATTTCCTCACTCATCATCGAATCCAACGCTTTTACAATCTGAAAAAGCAGCAGCATCACCGCCCGGCACAACTTTCCAGGCTCCGGCAGCTTATCCTCCATATTCTTTACAACAGCAGATTTCAGCATCTGAAAAGCTGATATAATATCGTTTTGTTTTATCTTTTCCAGCATTGGATTCAACAAATCCGCTATTTCTTCAATTTCTCCATCCAGACGCCCTCCCAGCAAATCAAAATCACAGTAATCTCCCAGACTATAAAAACGATACTTCCAGACCGTCAGCGCTTCTTCGTATGCCTTCTGCATTTGTTTATACATGTTTTCCTGCACGCTGCTGACATAAAATGCAAAGCCGCATCCTGGAAGCGTCTTCTGTAAAGCCCGCCTCATCGTTTCAAACCAGAAATGATTTTCCTTCTGCGCGCTTAATACCAGAATTGCATATAGATTTTTTTCTCCCGCAGAGAACGAATAGGATGACGCTGATTTTATATAACTCTTTACCGCCATCCGGAATTCCTGCGCATCAAACCCGCCCTCTCCGGCACTGATTTCACATAGCATCAGATAGCCCGGCTGCTCTATCGGAAAAATCTCCCGTATTTTCTCCCTCTTCTCAAACTCTGCATTCCGCACAAACTGCTGCATCAGATATTCCATATAAACGCTTTCTGTCTCCCGCAACTGGCTTTTCATAGTTTCCTGATTCTGATTTCTATTTCTTCGTTCCGTAATCTCTCCCTTCACCTTATCAAGACATTTTTTCACTTCGCCGATATCTACCGGCTTCAGCAGATAATCGGAAACGCCATATTTAATCGCATCCTTCGCATACTGAAATTCCCCATATCCAGAAAGAATAATGACCGCTGTATCCGGAAATTCCCCGCGAATCCGCCATACCAGCTCCATTCCATCCATTCCCGGCATACGGATATCCGTAATTACAATCTCGCACTCCAGCAGACTCATAATTTCCAGTGCCTGTTCTGCACTGTCCGCTTCCAGAAGCATGTCCTCCGGATACATAGTATACAAAAGCCGGATAAGCCCGCTCCGGTGTTTTTTCTCATCGTCCACAATTAATATTCTGAACATCACTTTTGCCTCCTGCTGCTATTTTTCCTTATCCATACTTTCCCCTTATATATCAAATATAACCGAAATAAAACCGCGCGGAAACAGGATTATTTTTTTATTTCTGGATTATAACCAGTATTTCTGTTATACAAAAAATGCCGCGGAAAACCTTGCTATAAAAAAACTGACAGCCTTTCCATAGCTGCCAGCATAGCTTTTTTTCATAATCTATTGCGTAGTACTTCTATTTTACAGGTATTTTCTTTTGTCTTTCGATTATAGGCAATACCAACGCCAAATATCCTGCCCGTTTCATAATCTCTGCCACCTCATCCGCATTACCGGCTAATGTAGCCTTCATCATTTTTTCCGACTCGGCTGCCAGTTGATGCATATAACCAAGAGATGGCTCCTTCAGCAACATCTCGCAAAACTTATCCATCAGCTCCTTATTCGGAATGCTGACATATCCATTGTCGCAGCTCAGAAAACCATATACAACCATTGCAGAAAAAATTTCATCTTTCGTAACCAGTTTCATCGCAGATGCCGCATATTCCCGCACATTTGCCGCCACAGGAATTCCAGACACCATCCGTGCCAGGTCATCACGCACGGCAGCCACGTTATGGTTGACATAATAGTATATCTCATCGTATGGACCGGAGCTTGTCCAATAATTTCCAAGGTTATTATTTGTCAGCGATAATACTACCGAGCGTGGATTATACACTCTTATTCCCGATTTTGTCTGATATCCATCGTACCATTCCCGTATTCCTTCCCGGCTTACCGCCGGAACCGGCTGGTTTTCCAGATACCGCCTGTATAATTCATCTACTTCTGAATCTGTAAATCCAAAATACTCGCTGTACATTGCTTCTGAAGCTGCCGTATACTCAGCAAACATATTCAGCTCAGAACCACTTGAATATTTTGAAATCGGCAGAATTCCAGTCATATATGCCAAAGCCACATAGACTTTATCCTTCAAGAGATTGCTGAGAAAACTGATAAACGCTTTCTTATCTGCATCCGTTATAAAATCTCTGTGAAAAATAAAGTCCCATTCATCAAAAACAAAAATAAAACGTTGGGCTTCATATGCGTCATACACCATCGTCAAAGCATCCCACACAGCGTCGTCCTCACTGATTTCCACTTCCGGGTAGGCTTTTATAATATCCTGCAAAATACGCGATTCTATACGGGCAATATACTGTTCATAGCAGCTGCATCTTCTTGGCAGCTCATTAAACGATATAAAAATCACATCATATTTCCCGCAAAACTTCTTAAAAGAATCCATCTTTGAAATTTTCAAACCGGAAAACAGACTTTTTTCACCATTTACAGAATAGTAAGACGCAATCATATTCGCCATAACAGATTTCCCGAATCTGCGCGGTCTTGTGATGCTGATATAGTTTGTATTTGTTTCTATTCTATCCGACAATTCGTCGAGCATCATAGTTTTATCTACAAAATAAGGGCTGTCAATTTCTTTTCTATAGAAATCAACCGGTCTTTTTGAGTTTAAATAAAATCCCATATCAAAGTACTCTCCTTTCCCCATTGTATTCTCAGCCTATCACAACACCATCGGACAGTCAACCTTCACATAATAAACTGAAATTGGACATTGACAAATATCTTTCCATCTCATATGATAACTTTAGGTTTATCGAGCATCCATGCTGGTATCTGTTTACAGATGCTATGCTGCTTATATTCCAACATCTAAGTCTCCGTGATGGTGTCTGCCTGCAGATGCTTGAATCACGGGGGCTTTTTAGGTCCGTATCGCAGAAAATCGTATATTCTTATCATTCTATGGAGATTACTACGATTCGGACTATCCAGAGAACTCAAAATATTATTATTCTCCTCTGTCCATGCCTGCCAGGCTTCTCAGCCTATCACAACACCACCGGACAGTCAACCACCACGAAACTGTCCTGGATTGTCTCGCCGCCCGCGGGTATGATACGGTTCTCTGCGGTCGCATGCACTTTGAAGGCAGCGACCAGCGTCATGGCTTTACGAAACGGATTGCAGGCGATATCACAAACCCGGAATGCGGAGGTATTCAGAGAGTGGTTTCCGAGATGGGAGATTATTATATGACAACGGGAGAAATGGGTGCCCCGATGGTTATCGGCGGCGGAATGGCTCCCCCGCTTGGATATGACTACTATGTCGTTCAGAACGCTCTTGCGTATCTCCGTGAAAGCCATGAACGCCTGCAGTGTATGGTAGTCGGAACCTATGCACCGCATTTCTCTTACTACAATTATAAAAAAGCTCCCGCAGCTGCGCTCCGCTCCCGTATTGCTGAAGAATATACCCGTCAGTTTTTAAGCAGAAAGAGCTAAACCCAATGTCTCTATTCTTTCTGCGCCATGCCGGCAGCCAACCCTTCACAGTACCTGCGGATTTCAAAGAGGTTTCCCTGGCGGTTCCGTATCATATCCTCCACTTCCGCCCAGTGCTCCGGCGGGCAGATATGCTTCACTGCCTGCCGTATCATTTCCGCGGAATGACGATCGTCCTTTTCAAAGGGCACTACATCGCAGGTTTTCTGATACCAGTCCAGCAGCTTTTCTTTCAAAACAGAAATCTCTGTCTGATACTCCGGTTCGTGAATCCTGTTTTTTCGCTCCTGCGCATCCTTTGTAAAACATTCATTCGCATTCCGCTCTGCTGTATGCTCATGAGTACAGGTTGTTTCGCAGCCGGCATTCAAATCATAAAATTCATCTTCCTCATATATCCTGCGGACATATTTATATTCCTTTGTGCGAATCATCGTCGCCTTTCCATGCGCAACCGGATCGGTCTGAAGCTTCTGGCGCGGATAATATTCTCCCATGATATCAGGTTCCTTTGCATCATCATGGTACTCATCACAGTGAATCTCCTCCGCATTTCTGCCGCCCTCGCAGCAGACGAATTCCCGCACCGGCATTTTGCGGTCACGCAGATTTTCCGACAAATCTTTTCCAAAATGCGTGTGGTCCGGCTTTACGCCTGCCATCGCCATTGCCGTTGCGTAAAAATCTACCAGCTCCACCAGTTCATCACTGATACCTGCATCCACCCTAAAATCCTTCGGCGGCTTTATCAGAAACGGCACCCGTGTCAGGCAGTCCTCCATCATGTTCTGTGCTTTTTCCACGATTCCATAATCGCCCGTGTAATCGCCGTGGTCGCTCAGGAAGAAGATTGCCGTATCATCATAAATTCCCGCCTCCTTCAATCCGCGGCACAGCCGCTCAAACTGCGCATCCACCTTTGCGCACATGCCGTAATACACGGCGCGCAGCTCCCGCCAGTCTTCTTCCGTAAAATCCTGCAGCTGCTGGTTTTCCCGGATTTTTCTATGAAAAAGCGGCTTTCCATCTTCCGGTACCGCCTCCGGAATCCGCGGTTTCACCTTTCTCCGGTCGATTAAAGAATAATACGGCTCCTCTACGCGGTACGGAGGATGCGGAAAAATCAGTCCCAGAAAAATACACATTGGTTTTTCATTCACTGGATTTTTCAGTCTGGCAACCGCCGCATCCACCGCCTCATCATCCGGTGAATAATTTAATCCCCGTTCATCCGTTTTCAGTTCTCCCTTATAATGCGAATAAAAATACTTGCTCCCCGGCTTTCCGCGAAGGTCCGGATTTACCGGTCCCGGCGCGGGCAGTACATCCCCGCCGTAAAAAATTTCTGATGCATGCATGGCAAACAGCTCCTCATCCTGCCCTGCCAGTAAATCATTTCTGGTATTCATCCATACATAATACCCGGCATTTTTCAGTTCACTCAGCAGCGAGCTTTCATGACGGTGCAGCATGTAACGCATTGTCCGGTGTCCATGAACATGCGGATATAAGCCGGTAAAGAAACTGCAGCGGCTGGGCGTACACACCGGATTCTGACAGAAAGCGTAGCGGTAGCTCACCGCATCCTGTGCAGCAAACCTGTCCAGAAACGGTGTAACCGCACCCGGATTTTCACCCATATGTCCAAGGGCGTCCGTGCGCATCTGGTCCGGATTAAAAATTACAATATGAGGTCTTTTCTTTCCCATGCCATCATCCCTCCAGTCCAAAGCGCCGATACAGATACTCCGGCGCTTCGTTCTCCTTCATAAGATTCACCAGCGCCTGCACAAAACGTGCTTCCACTGCTGCGTCCCGGATGGGATGCAGCTGCTTCAAATCCTTTGATAAATCAAACAGGATATCCTCCGTCAGCTTACCCGGATTTCGCGCCGGCATAACCGGAATTTCCATAACCGGACAGCCCTCTGTAAAAGAGAAGCCCTCATGCCGCCTCATTTCCTGCAGCTCCTCAATACTGAACATCCCGACCATATGCGTCGGCATCAACGTATACTCATACACCTTTTCTTCCGGGTTTCTGACAGCGCGCATGTATACGTATCTGCCGTCCGTTATACTGACCGGTCCCCCGTGAACCCCATATATGCCATATTCCCGGACAGCTTCATCACGCCTTATCACCAATTCAAGCGGTTTTCCGGTCATATCTTCCGGAACCGGAATTCCAAAAAAGTCCAGAATCGTCGGTGCAAGGTCTGTCGTCTGTACAAGCGCCTCTCTGTGCTCACCCGCTACGCCGCAACGAGGGTCCCAGATAAACAGCGGCGTATGCGCCACCTCATTATACTCCAGCGTATTGTTTTTCGCCCACCATCCATGTTCGCCGAGCAGAAATCCGTGGTCGGTATTTACAATCAGCATAGTATCCTTCCACATATCGTATTTGTCCATTGCATCCAGCACACGTCCAAGGCTTCTGTCACAGAACTGTGCCAGTGCATAATATTTTTTGCGCATATTCCGGATGACTTCTTCCGTTTCATGCGCTTCGGCATATGGCGGCCAGTCCGGCTCATACGTGCAGTCCGGGTCAAACCACGCCGCCAGATAATTTTCCGGGGCATAGAACGGCTCATGCGGGTCAAACGCCTCAATCTGCAGATACCAGTTATCGCAGTCCACATTTTCCTCAATAAAACGGATTCCGTTATCAAACGTCCGTGTCTGCGAAAACTCCTTTTCCGTCTGCATTCGGCTGCGGCTGGACAGGTTCTGCCAGCCGTTTTTCCTGCGGATATTCTGTAGATGCTCCGGCTGTGACTGCGGGCTGAGCATCGTCGGTGCAAAATAATCCGGCTTTTTATGCGCGTCTCCCACCCAGGCATCCGATTCCTGTCCGCGATATATTTCCCAGCTCGAATAACGCGGATGATAGGTCGCTCCACCGTCCTCCGCATAATGATAGTGGTCTGTCGTCAGATGCGTATAGATCCCCGCCTTTTTCAGAATTTCCGGCATCGAATCATCAAACGGCTCCAGCGGTCCCCAGCTCCTGTGCAGGAAATTCGCTCTTCCCGTATGAAGCTCCCGCCGCGCAGGCATACACGGCAGACTGCACACATAACTGTTATCAAACATAACGCTATGCTTCGACAGACGTTCAAAATTCGGCATCGGGATACCCTCCCCGCCAAAACAGGAAAATAAATCCCGCCGAAGCGAATCATACATTACCATAATTGCACGCATTTTCTGTGTCTCCTTTCCCGTTTAAAAAACGGCAGCGATATGCTCACTGCCGCCTGTTTTTAATTCTGCATATATAATTTCGTCTGCTGCGCCAGCCTTATCCGCTCTTTTTTCTTCTTCAGGTAATCCAGCTTGTCCACATTCATTTTGTAAATCATAAACAGCAGGAACAGCGAATATACAATAATGTTCTGCACACTTCCTTCCATAGAAAGCTTCGAAAGTCCCAGAATCAGCAGACGCACACTGATTGATCCAGATAAAACGCCCAGAATCGGATTTCCGATATATCCGCCGATATAAATTCCCAGAAACAGCGGAAACATATTGCTGAATACGCTGCTGTTGCTGCTCATGCCGAGAACCGGTGTCAGCGAGCCTTTGTATGCTGTGTCAAAAACACCCGCGCACGCTACCAGCGCTCCCGCCAGCACATAGCAGACTACGCAGTTCACAAAAATATTAATTCCCGCATCCGCCGCCAGCTTCTGATTTCCCTGGATAGCCCTTCTTCTGTAGCCAAACGGACTGTATTGAAACAAATACGTCATTACCGCCAGAACCAGAACCGCTACAATCAGAATAAAGGTAACATCCGACAAAATTGCCACGCCCTGTTTTCCGTAAAGCATCAGCCCCTGCTGATTATATGCCCCGAAAGAAAAGCATTCAAAAATCAATGTCATGCCAAGTCCGAGCACCATCGGCAGAATACGCAGATTTACGAACAGCAGACCCACCAGAAGTCCGCACAGCGCTCCGCCAGCCATGCTGAAAATCAATACGCCGATTCCGCCAAGATTTAACTGCAGCGCCAGATTCCCGCCAAATATACACCCCATAAACATCTGGGCTCCCGCAGATAAATCCATGCGTCCCGACAGCAGATTACAATTTAGCGCAAGTGCGAAGCAGTAGCAGGTAAGACCGGTCCGAAGCAGTGTTTTCAAATCTGTGATACTGCTGACAGTCGTTGTCCCGGCAATCGTCATATCTACAATATTCATAACGATAAATACCGCCAGCGGAAGACTGATCAGCTTTATGATATTTTTTACCTGATACTGCAAGGTTCCATGCTTCATGTCCGTCTCCTTTCCCCGCCCTGTTATGCGCCGAGACGCTCCAGAGTCGCTTCATAAGTAATTCCATTGTAAACCTCCTGGATTGCTTCCGCCGTTAAATCCGGATTCATGATTCCCAGGCACTGATTCACCATCTCCTCATCCATTATCCATTTGTCGCCGCCCTGGACATCCCATTCCGCACAGGAGTTAATCTTTTCCAGCGTATCCAGAGACCACATACGGAAGCTCAGTTCTCTCTTACGTCCTTCGCTTTCGTCGTTAAGCTGCGGATAGCCGGTCAGCGCATTATAGACTGCTACAAAGCCCATGCTGCTCACAAGTGAAGTCGATTTCAGCGTCGCCATATCCAGCGAAGAATTTCCGAATTTATCTTCTGTATTAAATGCATTTGTCAGAGATTCCGACATGGACGCAATCGAAGCAACTTTAATGTCCATATCAAAATTTCTTTCTACCTCGTCCACAACTACCGCCGTCTTGGTATATGCCTGTCCCGTATGGATAAGCACACCATAGTTTCCGGTCTGCAGAGCTGCACTGACACCCTCCAGCCATCCCTCCATGCCAGTCGGGCTGCCCGGATAAATATAAATTTTGATGCCCTTATCATTTGCCACCTCCAGCGGCGCGGAAGTCGTTGCAATATTCTCAATGGTATCCTCAAATTCCAGTCCATATCTTTCCTGGAGCGCAGTCAGTGCCGCCATCGCCGTTTCCTTGTGCTGGATATTTCCAGAAAATGCCAGGGAAGATGTAATCATAAAGCCCTCGCTTCCATCTTCTGAGGATATCCCGGTAAGCCACTCTTTAAACAGTGAACCAACATGGGGATTATCTGCGCCAAAGCAGCCCTGGAAGGTCTCGTAGCCGCCCGAAAAAGCACCCTCCACCTCCGGAATATAGGCGGTATTAATCACATACTGCATCCCGTATTCCTCACACACCTGCGCCATCTGGTTAGCATCCTCCGAGCGGTAGGAAATAATTGCATCACAACCCGCATCCGCGCAGCTTTCAATAAAAGTCAGCTCGTCATCCGTGTCCTTGCACTGTTCGGAAAATACAAATTCCACATTATAGCGCGGAGCCAGATAATTTTCGTAATAATCGCGGCGGATTACAACCTCATCTATCGCCTGCGGCTCGCACACGCCGATTTTAAAGGTCTCAAAATCAGCCGGTGTCTGTTCCTCTGCATAAACCGCCGGTGCCAGCGATGCCACCATTGCTGCACTAAGAGTTACTGCTGTTAATTTTTTCATCATTCTGCTCATATTTTCTCTCCTTATCTTTTTCCATGTCCGCCATTCCCGCGGACAGGTATTTTTCTGCTATATCTTATGCCCATCTGATTAATACAGGAACGCTCTATACCTGCTGTCTGGAAGGCAGTGTTGCCGGCCGCTCGGAATTTAAGAATACAAGGGCCAGGAAAATTACGCCTCTCACACCTTGGATTGCCGTGGACGATACATCCGCCATCAAAAGTCCTTTATTCAGCGCTGAAACTGTCAGCGCTCCCAGGAGCCCCGCGTAGGCGTTGGAACGGGCGCCTCCGAAAATAGACATTCCGCCAAGCACAGTTGCGAGCATGACATCCATTCCCATACCGCTTCCCACCTCGGTGCTGACGGAACCGGTACGGATAATCGTAAAAACTGCCGCCACCCCGACGCCGATTCCCGCCATCAAAAAACTAATGTAAGTCGTCGCTTTCGCACTGATTCCGGTCTGCTGCGCACAGTTCGCGTTTCCTCCCACAAACCTGAGCTTTCGTCCCACCGGCGTAAAGTGATAAACAATAATGCACAGCACAAAGTAGCCAATAAATGCCGCATAGCGGAAACCTGCGTTTTCCAGCATTTTGCAGACCGCGTAATCCACTTTAATGGAATTCGGACCAAGAATCTCGCTGACAATCGCACTGTAAAGCTGAATCATCACAATCGCTACCGTAATCGTTTTAATCCGGAATACCACACTCAGCGTACAATTAAAAAGCAGCAGGAGCGTTCCGGCTGTAATACATACCGCAACCATACATACAATACTTTCCGTCGTATTATATGCCAGTGCTCCCAGCGTTGCCGCAAGAGCCATAGCGTTGCCCACTGAAATATCCAGATTGCCGGTTGTATAGATAAATGAAACCGCCGTAGCCATTGTCCCGATAATCAGTGCCTGATTAAAAATGCCTTTCAGAACATTCCCGCCAAAAAAATCTCCGCCAGTAACCGCTCCGAACATCAGTACAATCAGCACCAGCACCGCCACCGAAAAAATCAGAGAAAAGGACGGTTTATTTTTTATAATTGCAACACGCTCTTTTGCGGATAGCCTCGGTATCTCTTTCTTGATTGCCGCCTCCATTTTCTTCACCTCCTATATCATACACTCTATCAGTTCATTCTGGTGATATCCGTCTTTCCGCAAAAACTCACCGTTAACCTTTCCGTCCTTTAATACCAGCAGACGGTCCGACATACCAATCAGCTCCGGCATTTCCTCGCTAATCATAATGATGGATTTTCCCTTCTTTTTCATTTCATAGATGAGCTGGTACATTGCCGCTTTGACGCCGATATCCACACCCCGTGTCGGACAGTCCAGAATCAGAATATCTGCATCATCCGCAATCCACTTGCCGAAGACCACCTTCTGCTTATTGCCGCCCGACAATGCCTTTACCGGCTGCAGCATATTCACACACTTAATCGCCAGAGAATCCACCTGAAGCTGCGCGTATTTCTTCTCCTTTTTAAAAGAAAGGAACAGACCGAAGCTGCGGTTTTTATCAAGACCGGTGCTCTGGATATTCGCCGCTACAGATGCTTCCAGCTCCAGCGATTCCGTATCTCTGTTTTTCGAGACATAGCCCATTTTGTTTCTGAATGCAGTCTTCGCATTTTTAATAACAGTTCCGCTCCCCGGCAGAAGCACCCGGCCGTCAACCACCTCTTCCAGCCCATACAGTGCCTTTCCCAGCTCGTGCATCCCGCATTCCGAAAGCCCGCCGATTCCGAGGATCTCCCCTTTATGCAGCTCCAGGCTGAAGCATAAAAGTGCGTTCATTGTCGTGATACATTCCGCCTTCAGTACCGTTTCACCACTGTATCCATCGTTATCCACACGATAGTAATTTCCTTTGATTTCGCGTCCCACCATCTTGCGCTTGATATCGCCTGCCTCAAAATCCTCCCTCTCAATGT
Organism: Marvinbryantia formatexigens DSM 14469; assembly: GCF_025148285.1. NCBI lineage: Bacteria > Bacillati > Bacillota > Clostridia > Lachnospirales > Lachnospiraceae > Marvinbryantia > Marvinbryantia formatexigens. Next base: position 1,753,277 of record NZ_CP102268.1, read on the forward strand.
TGTCGATAATGACGCCGTCGCGCAGCACCGTCAGGGTATCGCAGTGCTCCATCAGCTCCTCCAGGTCGTGACTGATAAAAATAACCGCCCTGTTTTCCGCCGCCGCATGATGCATCAGCCGGTACAGCAGCTCGCGCCCGCTTTGTGAAAGCGCTGTTGTCGTTTCATCGACCACAAAAACATCCGGGTCGCTGTACATGGTTCTGGCAATTTCAATCAGCTTCCGTTCCTGCATATCGTACATCCGTGCCGGAAGCGCCGGATTAATGTGCGTCACGCCGATTTTTTCCAGTGCTTTTTTCGCTTCCGCATTCATTTTGGCACGATTCATGACAGGTCCCTTTTTAAACTGTCCGTAATTTCCCAGAAAAATGTTTTCCGCAACAGAGATACTGTCAATAGTTCCCGCTTCCTGCACAATCATGCCGATTCCGCTGCGGGAAGCCTCCAAATTAGACGCAGGCTTCCACGGTTGTCCTTTATAAAACATTTCTCCGCTTGTCGCCTGCTGGATACCGGCAATGATAGAGGAAACCGTTGACTTTCCGGATCCATTTTCCCCAATCAATCCTCTGACTTCGCCTCTGCGGATAGCCATATCCACATGATTCAGCGCCACCGTAACGCCGAAGTTTTTGCACATGTCCTTCACTTCCACAAGGATTTCTCCCTTTTCCCGCATACGCGCTCTTTCCCCCTTTCTTTCCAAAAATGTATATCTTCATTTGATATCCCCATTATAAAAAAAGAGGTGTAAGATTTCTGCACAAATACAGCCGGCATTTTTTCAAAAAACGACTTCTTCAGGTAAAGGTATGACCGGCATTTTTCAAAAAACGCCGGTCATTTTTCGTTTTCAGACTTTCTGCTGGTCGTCTCTGCCGCTTTCTTATCCGCGTTCCTCCTGCGGTGTACGCCCCATTACCTTTTTATATGCCGTGGAAAAATGGCTGAAATTACTGTATCCAACCTTCGCCGCCACAAAGCTGACCGGCATATTCGTTGTCCGCAAAAGAGACTGTGCTGATTTCATCTTCTGTTCTGTAATATATTCCTTCAGCGTCTGTCCCGTCTCCTTTTTAAACAGCCTTGTCAGATAATCGGGATTCAGGTGTACCTGCTCTGCAATCTCATTTCTGGAAATTGCCGAATCCAGATTTGCATCTACATAGGTCATCACATTTTTTATCATTGCTTTTACATCGTTTTCCTCCGGCTCCACCTGCCACTTTATCGTCACAAAGCATATCAGTTTTTTCATATCGTCAATCGACTTCATACCGTTCCGGTAAATCTCCATCTCCTCCATTGTCTGAAAAACATCGCTGATATCACGGTTCTGGCTCTTCAGAACGGTATACAAAAGCTGCATATAATCCTGATAAAAATATAAAAGCGTCTGCTTATCCAATGTTCCCCTGCGCGCCATACTGTCCAGCAGATTTACCGCCTGTTCCTCCACAGTTCTGGGATGCCCGTCTGCGAAAAGTCCTTCCCACTGTCTGGTATGTATCAGCCGGAAAACATGCTCCCGTTTTGGCTTATCTCCGGAGACAAAAAATACCCCCGGCTGCAGAGAAACATTGTCCTCTCGCCTCTCATCCAGTTTTTTCCATTTTTCCGCCATCTCATACAGTCTGCCCGGATTACTGAAATAGCAGGCTATCTGACATTTGAAAAACTGGCGGCAGACCGTGCCCAGAAACATGAGCTGTCTTGTAAGGCTGTCCTCTGTAATTGCTTCTTTATAATACGACTGCAGAAGCAGCAGAAAAACTCCCTCCGAAATCCCCGCCAGTACCGCCTTCTGATTATTGGGCGCAAATATTTCCTGCAAAATGTTGTCCAGCGTCTGTTCCAGAAGATGCGCATCCCATACTTCTTTTCTTCCGTCCCACTTTACAATCTGAAGCATTACCACATAACCGTTTAGTGAAAAATCCGGCAGCACATGCAGTTCTGTGAGATTCTCAATATCACGATAGTTACTGTTTCCCTCTAAATAATGACGTATGGCATTAGCGGCAATGCTGGCTCTCTGTTTACGGAACACCTGTCCCTGGCGCATAATCGTCTCATTGCCTTTCTTTTTCATTACCTCCGCAACCGCTTTTCTTACTACCTCTTCTATCGCCGGATAAAGCGCAGGCTGCACAATATAATCAAAGGCGCCCAGACGAATTCCTTCTCTGGCATAAGAAAACTCCGCATGGCTCGTCAGAAATATGCATAAAAGGTCTATCTCATTTTCTTTCACCCATCTGAAAAGCTGCAGTCCGTTTTCTACCGGCATTTCAATGTCACACAGCATAATATCAATTTCGGTCGTTTTGAGGATTTCCCGCGCCTCCAGTGCATTGTACGCGGTCAGAACCTCATCGACAGACAGATTATCCCATGCAATTCCTTTTTTCAGCCCTTCGCTGACCGATGGCTGGTCATCCACTATCAACAGCCGCATTCTTCTCTCCCCTTTCCACCTGGAACATCACATTTATTCTGGCGCCATGACAATTTGAGAACTGAACGGCAAATTCTTCCCCGTAAATCAGCCGGAATCTGCGGATAACATTGCGCAGTCCCACACCCTTTATCATTGCGGACGCATCCAGATTTTTATTCAGCTCCTGCAGAAGCTCTTCTGAAAAACCGGGACCATTGTCGCTGACAGTAATATCTGCCAGATATGTTTCGTCTATTTCCAGTAGTTTGGCAATAATTTCTATTTTCAGTTTCCCATCGCACGCCATAGCATATTTCATACTGTTCTCCACAAGCGTGAGAATACTGACAGGGGGTACATTTATATTTTTCATGCGTTCATCCATAGAAATATGAATTTCCGCTTTTCCCTTTTCGATACTCTGATGAAGCGCTATGTAGTTTTCGCACATGGAAAGCTCTTTTGCCAGAGCGATTTCATCACTCTTTAAATCGAAGATATACCGCAGATGGACACCAAGGTAAACCACCGCTTTTTGTATCTGCCCCGTTTTCTGCTGCTGTGCCAGCCCCACAATGCTCTTCAGACAATTGAGAAAAAAGTGCGGCTGAATCTGCATCCGCAGGGCGTGCATCTGCGCCCGCTCTTTTTCTATCTGTTCCTCATAGCTTTTAATCTTCAGGCTGGCAATTTGCGCAACCATGCTGTTAAAGCTTTCCTGCACCTTCTGAAACTCCAGGCCCCGCTGTTCCTCCAGCCGCACCTGCAGATTTCCCTCCTGCACCTGGTGCATCGCCCCGATTAATCTGTCAAGCGGCTCAAAAAGAATCGCCTGCCAGTATTTCAGCATTATCCATATCGCCAACAGACCGATTCCTATATAAATATAAGGACTAAGATACAAAAACCGCAGTATTCCATTCTCAAAGAACGGTGATACCAGTGCCATTTTAAAATGCAAAAGCTGTTGCTGGACAATCATATATTTTCTGTTTTCCGAAAAATAATACCCGTTTTCTTTTTCATAATCCAGCTTTATATCAGCGCCGTCTGTAAATTCCTCGTTTGCCAGAATCTGGTTCTTTTGAAAAAATACAATCTCTCCTGCATAAGCATAGCTCAGTTTTGCATTTTTTGCCGCCTGCGTCAAATCATAAATTCCTATTACAGCAGATTCCTCCTGCCTCATAACCCGGCAGAGGAACGTTCTGCTGCCAATTTCTTTTAAAAACCAGCCCAGCGGAAACTCTGCACTCTCCATCATTTCATCCGCCCAGTTCTGGATTTCCTCCTTGATTCTTCCATACCCCACAATGGAATTATACACACTGTCACTTTCGCGCTTTGCTGTGTCATACAACATATAGGCAGCCACATCCGGGTTATTCGAAAGCTCTTCCGCAAAGCTCTCCAGAATCCTTTTCTTTGTTTCCTGTGAGTGCACCTTTTCTGTCATAAAAATTTCCGTTCCGGTAATCTCGTCCCGCAGCGTATTATAATATACCAGCAGACTTGCTCTGTTTGACTTTGCGATCTGTTCTTCTATCTGCCGGATTGCCATACTGGTAACCGTCCCAAGAATAAACAGCAAAATCAGTATTCCCGCTGATATGGAAATCAATATTTTATGTTTTAGAAGAATCCCGGATTCCGGCTGTTTTCTGCTCTTCTGCTGTCCGCGCTTCTGATGTGGCATGTTTGTCTTTCCTCCTTCGTTTTATCATACCATATTTTTTCCGAATGACTTCTTCCTTTTTCCGGAAAGTCGTTTTTTGAAAAACATTATCCGTTTTTTGAAAATCGTCATCCCCTGCGAAGCACTTCGGGGTTTGCCGGAAATCCAGAAAAATTGGCATCAAAAAACAGCCCGGAATTTTCCGGGCTGCCCGCTATCATCATTTTTCTTCTTTTTCTACATTAATGGTATCCCGCACCACATACTGCGGGGTCTGGTTGACGTTCAGAATCAGCTTGCCGATGTATTCGCCGATGATGCCAAGCATAAGGAAGGCGAAGCCGAACAGAATCATCATGACGCACATGGTCGAGGACCAGCCGACCGTGATAGTGGGGTCGAGGATTTTACGAACAAAGACAATGATCGCCCCGATAAAGCCCGCCAGGGAAAAGAGTGTCCCGGTGATAGTGGCGATGCGCAGCGGGATGACCGTGTAATTCATGAACGACATGAACAGACGGAAGGCTTTGCGGAAATTGTAGTTGGACTGCCCTTCCTCCCGCGCAAAATGCTCTATCTCGATGTTGGCGATGTTGGCAGTCGTGCGGTAAAAGAGAATCTGAAGATACAGATTATAGCCGTCGTATTTAATCAGCTCGTCGCGCACATATTTGCGGCAGCACCAGTAATTGCTTGCCTCCAGCCCCTTTGGACGTTCCACCATATGCCACATAATAAATGAGGCAATCCTGCTGGTGAGATTCTTCATGAAACCAAACTTGCGCTTCTTAAAAATGCCAAACACCAGATCGTATCCCTCATTCATTTTTTCAATAAACGCTGGAATCTGCGACGGATGCGTCTGCATGTCGTCGTCCATGCCCATAACATAATCGCCCTCTGCGGCGTGCAGTCCCGCCATGATGGCGTTGTGCTGCCCAAAATTTTTTGCGAGGGCAATCCCCTTCACGTTCGGATATTTTTTCGCAAGCTCCCAGATTTCCTGGCAGGTCTCATCCCGCGAAAAATCATTTACCAGAACAAACTCACATTCCAGCCCTTCTATTTTTTCTATTACCTCCATGCTGGTCTCCACAACCTTTCCGATGGTGTGTGCAGAATTATAGCACGGAATCACAATCGACAGGAGCATCTTCCTTCCTCCTCATTCCTGATTTTCCTTCCGGAGCAAATCTGCCTGTCTGGCAGGTGTCGCGGTAAATCCCACTTTCCGGAACTTTTACAGCAAAAATACAATAATCCCGGCAAAAATCACCAGAAGCCCCAGAATTTTTCTTCTGGAAATTTTTTCCTTCAATATAAAATGTCCCATCACGAATACAAAAAAGTATCCGCTGGACTCAATCACGGTCTGCCACGACAGCGGCATTTTTTTCAGCGCCAGCATCGTCAGAATCGTAGACAGAAACAGAAGCGCGTAACCGGTAATCACGTAACCGTTCAGATATTCCTTTATTTTTGACGGGTAGGTCTTATTTGCCGATATTTTCAGCAGAATCTGCGACACAGACGCCACGAATACCGAGCAGACCATAATCCCCACATGCATCCATACACTGCTATCCATCCGCCGTCACCACCAGATATATTCCAATAAAAATAATCAGGGAACCCAGAATCATGTTCCAGGTAATCTCCTCCTGAAAGAAAAGCGCGCCCCATATCATCCCCCATGCCAGACCGACCGGCTTGTTTGCATAAGCCACCGACAGGGGCAGATAGCGCAGAATCTGCTGCCATATGATTGCGTAAAAAAACATAATCAGCAGCATTCCAAAATAAAACAGAAACCACTCCCTGGAAAAAAACTCCGCATACGCCGCTTTTTTGGAAAACAGCCCGCTGATGGAGCTGAACATCAGACTGATATGCAAAATCACATAAATCCACGGTGATGTTTTTTTCTTTGTATCCTTATGCATCGCCCACCTGCACCTGTATCCTTTCCAGCACCCCGTCAAGGAGCCGGCGGCATGCCTGCGGGGAATTTCCTTTTACAATTACCTGCCCGATGCGGTCCCTGCCGTTTTCCATCCGCCGGACGGTATCTCCCACGGAAATGTTAAACGAAAGCTCCGCCAGATTGCCGCCCGTCTCCGTGCCCGGAACGATTTTTTGTACAACGCCGTCCGCCGGCGCTTCCAGAAGCCGCACCTCGCAGGGAACGCGCGCACTTTTTTCCCGTCCGAAAAGCAGCGCGACCGGCTCGCCGGTACACAGCCGGACAATCGCTTCGTAATAATCGATTCCAAAATGAATGCCCACCTGCTCCGCAATGCAGGTAGCACCCGCACGCGCCGTCGCCTCAATCACATAAACTTCCCCATCTTTTAACATCATGTCAAAATCCAGCGGACAGTTATCCGCGCCAAGCGCCTCTGCCGCACACTCAATCTGCGTCCGTATTTTGTCTTCAAACGCCGCGCCCTCTGTCCACGGGACATAGTGTCCGATGGGGAACGGCGGATTCGCCTGATGAAGGACGTTTCCAAGCGGCAGAAAATACGCCAGCTTCCCGTGCTCCAGCATCGCCTCCACGCCAAACATGGTGCCGGTTAAAAATTCTTCCAGAATACAGTAATCCTTCGCCGTCGCCGCCATCGTCTGCGGGTAACGCGCGAACACCTCTTCCCTGGTATCGCAGCGGAAAATGCCGCGGCTTCCCATCTGGTCCACCGCTTTGATAATCACCGGGAAGCGAAGCTGTCCGCAGGCAGACGCCAGCTCGTCCTCATTATGTATCTGAAAAAACGCCGCCGTCTGTACCCCGGCTTTCACAAACGCCTGCTTCATTTTATACTTGTCGGTGCACAACTGCACCGTCTCCCAGGACGGTCCCGGCAGTCCGAGCTTCGTCGCCGTATAGCCCAGGCTGCGCAGCCCGACATCCATGCAGCAGGTCGCAATCCCGTCTATCTGCAGCGACTGTGCCGCCTGCAGCACCTCTTCCGGCTTTGTAATATCGCAAAAGCAGCTCTCATCCGCAGCCGCAAATCCCGGATAATCTCCGGGAATGCTCGCCGCTATCGTATGGCATCCCAGACGCTGCGCCGCATGAATCAGCGGAACCAGCGAGTAGGACGCTCCCAGAATCATCACTTTTTTCATCGTGTTTTCCCACCTTAATAAAATGAGCGGATTTCGAATGTCTTTCATCGATTTTGAAAGTGCTGAACACATAAAAATCAATGGAAGCTCATCTGTCTCCCGGCTCATTATACCATCGCTGTTTTGAAATCTCAATCTCTTTCTATTGTGCGATGCGGGGATTCTATGTTATACTGATAACCGTTCAGACAGGCTGCCCTGCAAAAGACTTTTTGTCTCAAAAATGTACAGAAAATCCAGGGACGGCATGGCCATCAGAAGGAGGTTATTTTCTTGAAAAAGGTTGCTATTTTACAGTCGAATTATATTCCGTGGAAGGGATATTTCGATATGATTCGCATGGTAGATGAATTTATTTTATACGATGATATGCAGTACACGCGCCGCGACTGGCGCAACCGCAACAAAATCAAAACGCCGGACGGACTGCACTGGCTCACGATTCCGGTGGACAGCAAGGGAAATTTTTATCAGAAAATCAATGAGACGAAGGTTTCCGGGCACGAATGGGTAGATAAGCACTGGCACGCAATCACCTTAAACTATGCGCACGCGCCCTATTTTAAGGAATATGGTCCGCAGATTCACGAAATCTACGAAAAATGCCGCGAAGAGGAATATTTAAGCCGCATCAATTACCTATTTCTCACGGAAATCTGCCGGATGCTCGGCATTCACACAAGAATAAGCTGGTCTTCGGACTATCAGCTTGTTGACGGAAAAACCGAGCGTCTGGTCGGTCTTGTAAAAGACAGCGGCGGCACCGAGTACCTCTCTGGACCGGCAGCCCAGGATTACATCGTCGAGCAGTGCTTTACGGATGCCGGAATCAAACTGACCTGGATGGATTACAGCGATTATCCGGAGTATCCGCAGCTTTTCGGAGAGTTTGAGCACAACGTCTCCATTCTTGATTTGCTATTTAATACGGGCGACCAGGCGCTCCAGTATATGAAGCCGCTCTAATCGCCCGCCTGCCGCGCCCATCCCGACGTCCCAGGCAGAGGCTATGTAAGACGCAGTTACAGAAGCTGCGGCACCAGTTCATTCAGTTTTCCGTGAATCACGTAATCTGCCTTTACGTCCCCGTGATTCTCCCGGTTTGTCAGCAGGATGACCTTGTCTCCTTTGTAGTAGGAGAGATTGTGCTCGCAGAATTCCGGGTCGAGACGTGCGCCCAGCACCAGCAGCACGTCCGCCCTGGATATCTCGTTCGCCATTCTGGTCATCTGGCTGTTGTCCACCATTTCCCCGAAAAGGCGGATACCTGGACGGATGGGAAGCATACAGTCCTCGCAGAGCGGTACCTTCTTCGCATCCTTCAGATATTGCTTTGAGTAGGTCCTTCCGCAGCGCGGGCAGTGGTTGTTGCCGATATTTCCGTGCAGCTCCAGCACATTTTTACAGCCCGCTTCCCGGTTCAGTCCGTAGATTTCTCTCGTAATAACCGCCTTTAAAATTCCCTTTCGTTCCAGCTTTGCCAGCGCCTTATATGCCGGTCCCGGTTTCAGATCCTGCGAGAGGATTTCCTTTTTATAGAAATTGTAAAAAGGCTCCGTGCGGGTATTGTAAAACGCGCTGCTAAACATTTCTTCCGGAGAGTAGCCATATTCCGCCTCAATGTTATACGCCCGTTCCTGGTCCCGGAGGCTCTGGTGTCCGCCGCACTCCCGCTGCATACCGCTCCCCGCAATGGCAACCAGATACCTGCTGTCCTGTACCATTCTCCTCACCATACTCATATTTGCTTCTGCCATTCAAATCCCCCCTTTGCCGCTATCATGGGGTCTGATCGTCCGCCCACGACAGTAATGATATATATTAAATTTATCATTATGCGCATGTTTCGTCAATCATTTTGCAGGAATTTCCACTTAATTTTGTAATTACTTTTTTCTATTTCAAAAAGACTGACATAATCTTCTTCTGTTAGACAATTTTCCTGTTTTTCCGGCACGACCGCTCTGATACAGTCGCCAAACAACATCTGCGGAAAAAACACCGAGCAGGAAATCGTCACCGCCAGCACAGCCAGCGCACGACGCCATTTGTTTTTCAGATTCTTTATCGGCATAGCATCCTCCTGTCAATCAAGGTATTCCAAGTATTAACAGTTTGCAGGAAATTATGCATGGATAAAATCAGATGCTTTTGCAGTCCTCCCGAAAATAATATAAAATCATGCCCCCGTTATCATCATGCATAGTGTCCCACAGTCCATCAAAGGGGAGCCATGTACTGTTCCCGTAGGTGATCGTTTTTACGAAAAGTCTGCCCTCCTTCCAGCAATAGCCCGCAATCAGGAACCAGTGCCACTGATAATCACGCCATTCTCTGGAAACCGGGTTCAGCAGCAGAAACGGCACGATGTACTTCCGGTCAATCTGACCTGTCAGCACAGCCTGCGCGTCCACAAGGGGCTGTCCCGCCGGAAACAATTTCATTCCCAGCCGTTCGTTTTTCATATCTTTCAGATACGCATTCATCCCATCCTCATAGAGAGAAAGCTTCGACACTCCGCTGTATCTTGGCCGGAGGTACGGCTTCATAATCCCCGCGAAACGCCGGTACAGCGCCTTTGTCAGATGATGCACGTCAAAGGGACACAGCCTCTTTTCTCCACAAAAAAGCGTAAAATAAATACAGCTGTCCACCGCAGCCAGCGCCGCACAGCCTCCCAGCCTCATCCAGGGGTCCGTCATCCACTCCTGCGAGCCGCCGATGGCATTCCCAATATGAAAATAAGAAAGTTCCACACAAGTATTAATATGTCCCACCTCCGGTCTTATACTTCTTCCTCAATCTTCTTCCGCGTCCACGCGTCAATGGTCTGCCTGAATGCGCGCAGATATTCCGAAAACTGCACATTTTCCTGACCATAGGTAAGCTGCAGTTCGTATTCCAGCGGAATCCAGGTAGAAATATCCGATTCGTTGTGGGAAATCAGCGCCTCCAGCTTATCCAGCGCCTTATAGGTTTTCGCTTCCTTTGTCTCCAGACGTTCCATTTCCGCCAGAAGCGCCTGCCATTCCTTACGCTGCGGCTCCGGGAAACCATTCACCCACTCCAGGAACAGCGCATCCTCGTTGCGGGTGTCATCGTCGGTTTTATCAAACGTCGGAATGTCTCCGGTGAAGGATTCCCCAAGGTCGTGAATCAGACACATGCGGATGACCTTATTCATATCCACCTCCCGGAATTCCTCCTCCCCGGACAGCAGCATCGCCATCAACGCGATCCGCCAGCTATGGTCGGCAACGCTCTCCGCCCGGTCTTTTTCTGTGTAGCAGTGCCGCGGCGTCACCTTCAGCTTCGCCGCCTGCTGCAGAATCTCCAAAAATTTCTGTGATGTCATAAATAGTTCATCCTTTCCTTCCGAAGCAATCGTCCGTGCTTTACGGACACCTGCATTTTCCATCAGATATATTGTAATCATTATACCATCATTCCCCGAAAAAGGAAGTGCACCCTGCAAAAAAGCCCGTGAAAAAGACTTCAAAAGAGACTTCCCGTCCCTGCCTTTTTATGGTATCATGTTACTGTCTATTTTGTGTGCAACGCCAGGTGCGCTGCACTATATTATTGAGGAGGAACAGAAAATGAAAGAACTGGCAAATTTATTCATGGTTTTTTTCCGGATTGGTGCTTTCACTTTCGGGGGAGGCTATGCCATGCTGCCCATGCTTCAGCGCGAAGTAGTGGAAAAATACCACTGGGCAACCGAGGATGAGCTGATGGATTATTTTGCAATCGGGCAGTGCACGCCCGGTATCATTGCCATTAACACAGCAACCTTTGTCGGCTACAAAAACAGGGGAGTGATTGGCGCGATTGCAGCCACGCTCGGCATGATTACACCGTCCATCATCATTATCACTCTGATTGCCGCGTTTTTGACAAATTTCGCCGACCTCGCGGTCGTAAAGCACGCCTTCAATGGCATCCGCGCCTGCGTCTGCGTTCTGATTTTTAATGCCGTTACCAAGCTGGCAAAAAAATCCGTTGTGGACAACATCTGTCTCGGCATCTGCATCGCAGTTTTGCTTTTGTCACTGTTTACGCCATTATCTCCGGCGCTTATCGTTGTGCTTGCAGGCGCGGCAGGCGTCCTTTTTAAACGTACAGGAATTGCAGGAGGTGCAAAGAAATGACAGGATTGGTTCGTTTGGCATTTGAATTTTTTAAGACCGGACTTTTCGCAATCGGCGGCGGTCTGGCAACGCTCCCCTTCCTCTATGAAATGGGAGCTACTACCGGCTGGTTCACCGCGCAGGATGTGGCGGACATGGTCGCAATTTCCGAGTCCACACCGGGTCCGATGGGTGTCAATATGGCAACCTATGTCGGCTATACCTCCTTCGGACTGCCGGGCGCCATTATCGGGCCGCTGTTTCTGGCGCTGCCGTCCGTGATTATCATTATTCTGATTTCAAAAATATTAATAAAATTCAAAGAATCAAAGCTTGTGCAGGATATTTTTTATGGGCTGCGTCCGGCATCCACCGGTCTGATTATCGCCGCCGGTCTCGGCGTTGCAAAAATCGCCCTGCTCTATCTTGACAAGTTTGAAGCCACGAAAAACATCGCGGATTTGTTTAATTACAAAGCCATCATTCTGGCGGTGGTAATCTATTTCGTTCTGAAGAAAAAAGATTTTCATCCCATTCTCGTGGTGATTGCCTCGGCAGTCATCGGCATTATTTTCCAGTTCTAAAAAACATTTCGGGCGGAAACCAAAAGGTCTCCGCCCGTTTTTTTTGCTCTGCTGTGTGCACACGGCAGAGAATATATATATATGATGCCTACGGATTGTTGCGTGCTTCGCATCTCCGTTTCACTCCGGTCGTTGCCAAACGAGTGCCACTGGCACTCGGCAACCCACAATCCTACCCGCTATTCGCATATCGTGGGATATACATCCCACTTTTATGCTCATATCGGGGCGGATCCCAAGGTCTGAGCCCACTATAGAGCAAGCTCATGTGGGCTCAGACCTTGGGACCCTGGCATCATATACATTATAAAGCCAGCGTGTGATAGATTTTTCCATCCAGACTTTTCCAGAGAAATGTTGCGTCCTCCAGCACCATATAGCTGTGGCAGCTTCCCTCCTTGGGGATGGAGACGGAGCCGGGATTGAGGTAAATATTTCCTTCCCCAAACTCCTCCCAATCCGGTATATGCGTATGTCCGTGAAGCAGGATGTCGCCCGGCTGCAGCGGCGGAAGCGCGTCCAGATGATAGCGGTGTCCGTGTGTGGCGTACACCATCCGGTTTCCGGCAGGGAGCAGACAATAATCCGCCATAATCGGAAATTCCAGAACCATCTGGTCCACCTCCGTATCACAGTTTCCCCGCACACAGTAAATTTTCTGTTTCACATCGTTCAGCATGGAAATCACTTTTTTCGGCGCATACTCCTCAGGCAGGTCGTTGCGCGGTCCGTGGTACAGAATATCTCCCAGAAGGAGCAGTCTGTCCGCCTGCTCCCGCTTTAAAGCCTCCAGCATTTCCCGGCAGTAAAGCGCCGACCCGTGAATGTCCGAAGCAATCATGATTTTCATGTTCTTTTCCTCCCATAATCAGTTTTATCTTATTTCGTCCGGATACAGGCGCCCTGTCGCCGGGCGCTTTGTTTCCTCCTATACTTTAAAGCGGTAGCCCACGCCCCAGATAGTCTCAATGTACTGCGGTTTCGATGTATCAGTCTCCACCTTTTCGCGGATTTTCTTAATATGCACAGTCACCGTAGCAATGTCGCCGATAGATTCCATGTCCCAGATTTCCCGGAACAGCTCTTCCTTCGTAAATACGTGGTTCGGATTTTCCGCCAGGAAGGTGAGCAGGTCGAATTCCTTTGTCGTAAAGTTGCGCTCCTCGCCGTTCACCCACACGCGGCGCGCCGTCTTATCAATCTTGATGCCGCGGATTTCCACGATATCGTTTTCCTTCATATTAGAATGAATCAGCCGCTCGTAACGCGCCAGATGCGCCTTCACACGCGCCACCAGCTCGCTGGGGCTGAACGGTTTTGTCATATAATCATCCGCTCCCAGTCCGAGACCACGGATTTTATCAATGTCATCTTTTTTCGCTGAGACCATCAGCACCGGAATATCCTTGCGCTCACGCACGCGGCGGCAGATTTCAAAGCCGTCCACCTCCGGAAGCATCAGGTCGAGAATCAGCAGATCAATATCCTGCTCCAGCGCTTTCTTCATGCCCACATCCCCGCGCCGCTCCGTTTCCACCTCGAAGCCGCTCAGCTCCAGATAGTCCTTTTCCAGTTCGGCAATGCTCTCTTCATCTTCAATAATAAGAATTCTGCTCATAACTGTCTCCTCCTGCTATTTTAAACGGCTACTCCACCGTTACTTTTCTTAAAACAAAATACATCACTGTGCCTGTGCCGGGCTTGCTGGTCGCCCAGATTTTTCCGCCGTGGTCTTCCACAATCTTTTTCACTATGGAAAGACCGATTCCGCTTCCGCCCATCGAGGAATTGCGCGACGCATCGGTGCGGTAAAAGCGGTCGAAAATATAAGGCAGTTCCTTGGGACCGATACCCCTTCCGTTATCTTCAATCTCAATCTGGACGAAATCTCCCACATCCTTCACACGGATATTGATGCGTCCCTTCGGCTTATCCATATATTTTATAGAATTGCCGATGATATTGTTGATAACGCGCTTCATCTGCTCCGCGTCCGCGATGACCTCCACGTTTTCGTCCACGTAATTAAAATAAGAAAAGTCGATATTTTTCGACTCCAGGTCCAGCCCAACTTCCTCGCAGCAGTCCTCAAAGTAACTGCTCACATTGATTTTGTTGAAGGTATACGGAATGCGGTTTGTATCAATCTTGGAATAAAATGTCAGCTCATTGATAAGCCGGTCCATATCGTTTGCCTTGTTATAAATCGTCCGGATATAGTGGTCCATCTTTTCCGGCGTATCCGCGACGCCATCCATAATGCCCTCCACATATCCCTTAATCGCCGTAATCGGCGTCTTCAGGTCGTGGGAAATATTGCTTATGAGCTCCTTGCTTTCCCTGTCGTACTGGATTTTTTCTTCGTTGGATTCGTAAAGCCTGCGGCGCATTTCCTCAAAATCGCGGCAGAGGTCGCCAATCTCGTCGTCGCTTTCCGCTTCCAGTGTAAAATCCAGATTTCCCTCGGCGATATTGTGCGTCGCCTTCCGCAGCTTCATCAGTGGTACATTGATTCCCGTATATATCCACACAATCAGCAGGCTGGCGGTAAGCACCAGCACCAGCACGGCGGCAATCGCCATATTTTTCAGAAAACTGCGGATTTCCGGCACCATCCGTGCCGCTGCCGGAAGCGTCGTTTTCGCTCCCTCAATCTCCTGCTCCGCACTTCCATCATAGGTTCCTTCCTGCTCGTATTGCTCCAGACGGTTGCCATATTCTTCCAGATACTGAAGCTGACGGTTTCCCGTCGTCAGCATGATGATCAGAAACAACAAAACAGGCACCAGGATAATCGTGCAGAAAGAAATCATCAGTCTTGTCTTTAGTTTCATACAAATGGCTCCTTTATGGCAAAATATCATGTCTAATGAAAGTATACCATAAAGGAGCCGTAATTGCACCTAAACAAACGTCTGCTTTTCTAAACTTTTTATAAATATGATGCCCGGTTTCCAAAGTCATGTGGCATCATATGACCAAACTATCACAAATATGATTTCAGTTCTTCCACCTTATCAAGCTTCTCCCACGGAAGGTCGAGGTCGGTTCTGCCAAAGTGTCCGTAAGCGGCTGTCTGCCGGTAAATCGGGCGTCTGAGGTCGAGCATTTTTATAATGCCTGCCGGACGGAAGTCAAAAACCTTGCGCAGGATTTCCGTGATTTTCTCGTCGGCGATTTTTCCGGTTCCGAATGTATCTACCATGATGGAGGTGGGCTGCGCCACACCGATGGCATAGGAGAGCTGGATTTCACACTTATCCGCAAGACCTGCCGCAACGATGTTCTTCGCAGCGTAGCGTGCCGCGTATGCTGCGGAGCGGTCTACCTTCGTGCAGTCCTTTCCGGAGAAAGCGCCGCCGCCGTGCCGTGCATAACCGCCGTAGGTATCTACGATAATCTTTCTGCCGGTGAGTCCGCTGTCGCCGTGCGGTCCGCCAATAACAAAACGCCCGGTCGGATTGACGAAGAATTTTGTCTCCGCGTCCACCATTTCCTGCGGAAGAACTGTATCAAATACGTATTTTTTAATATCCGCATGAATCTGCTCCTGCGATACCTCCGGGTCGTGCTGCGTGGAAAGTACCACCGCGTCCAGGCGGACCGGTTTGTCATTTTCATCGTATTCCACTGTCACCTGTGTTTTTCCGTCCGGACGGAGATACGGAAGCGTCCCGTTCTTGCGCACCTCTGCCAGCTTCAGCGCCAGCTTGTGGGCAAGCGAAATGGGATACGGCATATATTCCGCGGTCTCATTCGTCGCATAGCCGAACATCATGCCCTGGTCGCCTGCGCCGATCGCCTCAATTTCATCCTCCGACATGGTATTTTCCTTTGCCTCCAGCGCCTTATCAACGCCGAGCGCAATATCCTTCGACTGCTCGTCGATTGCCGTGATGACGCCGCAGGTTTCAGCGTCAAAACCGTACTTTCCTCTTGTGTAGCCAATCTCCCGGACCGTATCGCGCACGATTTTCTGAATATCCACATATGCTTTTGTGGTAATTTCGCCCATCACAAGCACCATACCGGTCGTCGTGGCTGTCTCGCACGCTACGCGGCTCATCGGGTCCTGCTCCAGCAGCGCATCCAGAATTGCGTCTGATATCGCATCGCACATTTTATCCGGATGTCCTTCCGTTACTGATTCTGATGTAAATAGTTTTCTCTCCATCTTATGTCCTCCTTGAATATTGATATAGTAAAAAAGAGGCCCTAAGCGGACCTCTATCTTCCCGATAGTCAATCCTCTTATTGTTCGAATTAATCGCTCAGGCTGGCACCTTCCGTCTATGCGGGGTTGCCGTGGCTTCACAGACCCTCTGTATCTCCACCACTCTGAATAAGAGTATTTTCTTTTTATTTTCTGCGCGGGCCAATTAACCTACACGCAGTTTAAACTTCTGAATTTCTTTTTCTGTTGAGACCTTCTCAATCTCTGCACCGAGACTGCGCAGCTTTTCTTCAAAATGCTCATAGCCGCGCTGGATGTAAACGATATCGTCTACGATGGTAATTCCCTCCGCAGCCAGACCGGCAATCACCAGCGCCGCGCCTGCCCTCAGATCCGGAGCACTTACCCGCGCCCCCGTAAATTTCTCCGTGCCGTAAATAACGGCTGTATTTCCTTCCACTCTGATGTCTGCGCCCATGCGCATCAGCTCGTCCACATATTTGAAACGGTTTTCAAAAATGCTCTCCGTCACCAGACTTGTTCCGTTTGCAAGCGCAAGCGCAACGCCGATCTGCGGCTGCATATCCGTGGGATATCCCGGATACGGCAAAGTCTTTACATTTGTGTTGTTGAGCCGCTTTGTGGCAACCACGCGGACCGCGTCGTCAAATTCCTCCACCTGGCAGCCGATTTCCACCAGCTTCGCTGTGGTAGCCTCCAGATGCTTCGGAATTACATTTTTTACAATGACGTCTCCCTTTGTGACTGCCGCTGCAAACATAAAGGTTCCCGCCTCAATCTGGTCCGGTATGATGGAATATTCTGTCGCATGGAGACGCTCCACGCCCCGTATGCGGATGATGTCTGTACCGGCGCCCTTGATGTTGGCACCCATGCTGTTCAGGAAGTTTGCCACATCTACAACATGCGGCTCCTTCGCAGCGTTTTCAATAACTGTACGTCCCTCTGCCATTGACGCCGCCATCATGATGTTGATGGTCGCCCCTACGGAAACCGTATCCAGATATATGTGATTTCCTCTGAGACATTCCGCCTCGGCAATGATGGAGCCGTGCGAAATACGTGTTTTTGCGCCAAGCGCCTTAAAGCCTTTTAAGTGAAGGTCTATCGGGCGGCTCCCAATATTGCATCCACCCGGAAGCGGAACCTCCGCTCTTTTATATTTTCCAAGCAGTGCTCCCAGCAGATAGTAGGATGCTCTGATTTTCTTAATGTATTCGTAGTCTACACTTACGCTGCCGATGCTGGAGCCGTTTATCTGTACGGTTTTTCCGTGAGCTTCCACCGTTGCGCCGATTCCGCGGATTGCTCCAAGCAGCGCGTGTATGTCCTGCACATCCGGCAGGTTTTCAATTACAACTGTGTCATCTGTCATAATAGCCGCAGCAAGAATGCCAAGTGCCGCATTCTTGGCGCCACCGATTTCTACCTCGCCGACGAGAGGATTCCCGCCTTTGATAATATACTGTTCCATTGGACACCTCTGATATCTTATTTACACTCTTCCCCTGTGTATATCTTTTTTCCCCTTAAAAAACTAAAACAAATCCAGGCAGAGGCTCGGAAAGCCTCCGGCTTTCCTCCCTCGCTTCGCTCGTCAAATGCCCACAAACACAGGAAACTCCTGCAAGCTCGTTCTCTGTGTTTCTGTGTATTTTCTTTTTTTCACGAGCAGAGGCTCGGAAAGCCTTCGGCTTTCCTCCCTCGCTTCGCTCGTCAAATGCCCACAAACACAGATAACTGAGCAAGCTCGTTCTCTGTGTTTCTGTGCATTTTCCTCTGCCCTTAACGAACATTATAACACATTCTTTGGATTTGTAAACAAAAATTAATTTTCTGAAATAATTTTATCAGGATTTGACATGCTTTTGAAACAATATCATGTACCGTTTTTCCCTGTTTTGGCGTTTCCGGCACTATATCTTGTTTTTATTTTTTTCCGTTTTCCAGCAGTTTCTTTTTTTCTGACAGAGCAGCCGAAGGTGCCGAGCAGTTCTCCGACGGCGTGGTATTCGCCGTGGGAATATACCAGCAGCCCGGCGTCGTTCAGGTGGAATTTTCCGTTTTGGTCAAGGTATTTTTCATCAACATGCACCGCCAGCACATCGGCAAGAAACATGTGATGGGAGCCGAGCTCCAGCACCTGCCGGACGCGGCACTCGATATTGACCGGACATTCCCGGATGCCCGGCGCGGCGATATGCTGCGATTTTTCTTCGGTGAAGTGCAGTTCTGCAAATTTGTCCATGTCACGCCCGGACCGCACGCCGCAGAGGTCTGTCTGGCGCGCAAGCTTTTCTGTTGTCAGATTAACCACAAATTCCCCCGTCTCCCGGAGAATGGGATAAGAATACCGCTCCGGGCGCACGGAAATATAAAGCATGGCGGGATTGGTACACACCGTTCCCGTCCATGCCACCGTAATAATATTTGCTTTTTCTCCCGGCTTCTGACAGCTCACCATAACCGCCGGAAGCGGGTAGAGCATATTGCCGGCTTTCCAGATTTGTT
The DNA here is from genome assembly GCF_025148285.1 of Marvinbryantia formatexigens DSM 14469. Lineage (NCBI taxonomy): Bacteria > Bacillati > Bacillota > Clostridia > Lachnospirales > Lachnospiraceae > Marvinbryantia > Marvinbryantia formatexigens. The sequence goes on from NZ_CP102268.1 coordinate 1,771,947, forward strand.
TTCCCAAAGTTTTTCCTTTCCCCTGCAGGTCTGCGCTCTGCGTATATCACGCAGCATATTACATGCCGATGCCAGGCGGCACCAGATTTACGCACCTTTATATGCGTCGCCGCAGACAACATGGATCCCCGCGCTTTTGTGTGCACCGCATTACTGCTGCAGCGCAGAGAACAGCGCCGGTATCAGCTGCTTTTTGCGGGATACGATTCCCGGCAGAATGACCGAGCCGTTTTCCACAGTTTTGCCAAAAGCTTCCTTCACCAGCTTTTCCGATCCTTCCCCGAAGCACAGCAGCTCCGTAGATTCATTCAGAATGTCTGTCAGCATGAAAAACAGCATGGTAATCCGCTGGTTCTCAAGCGCCGTTTTCATATAGGCAAGCAGCTTTTCCTTCGCCCCCGCCAGCTCGCCCTCCGTCATGGAAGAAATCTGCGCAACGCCGAAGGTCGTTTCATCCTGCTCAAACTTTTTAAAATCCTGATAAAAAATTTCTTCCGCAGTCTTGCTCTTCAGATTGCTGCCCGCGGCAAACATCGCCGACGCCAGCTTCTGACAGTCGACTCCCGCCTTTTTCGCAAGCGCCTGCGCCGCCGCCTTATCCATCGGGGTGCAGGTGGGCGAACGGAACAGCAGCGTGTCGGAAATAATCGCCGCGCACATCAGTCCGGCAATTTTTTCCGGAATCTCGACCTGCTGCTCCTGGTACATCTGATAAATAATCGTGCACGTGCAGCCGACCGGCTGGTTGCGGAAATAGACTGGCATCATGGTTTCCAGGGAACCGAGCCGGTGATGGTCGATAATCTCCATAATTTCCGCGCTCTCAATATTGTCGACCGCCTGGGAGGGCTCGTTGTGGTCCACCAGAATCAGCCGCCGTTTCTTAATGCCGAGCAGGTTCCGGCGGGAAATCGTTCCTACATAATGCCCGTTTTTATCCAGAATCGGGAAATCGCGGTGCCGCTTGCTCGCCATGATTTCCTTGATATCATCTGTAAAATCATCCTCAGAAAACGCGATAATCTCCCTGTCTTTCATGAAAAAGCGCACCGGCATACTCTGGTTGATCAGATGCGCAACCGCATAGGTATCGTAGGGCGTTGCAATGATGGTGCAGCCCTTCTCCTTCGCAAGAATCTGAATCGTTTTGGTGACGACGGCATCCCCGCAGATAATCAGACAGCCCGCCTTCATTTCGATGGCGCAGAGCTGCGTCTCGTAGCGGTTGCCAAGGATGACCATATCGTGCTCCTCGATATACGATTCCATAACCTCCGGGCTGGAGGCAGCCACGATAACCTTTCCTCTGTCAAAAAACGCCTCCGGGTCGCCCACATACAGGGTGCCGTCCAGTGTTTCCAGAATATTGCTGTACTGTGTACGCGCCTTGGAAAGAATGGCGTTATCCTCGACCGCCATGTAGGAGCGCGCAATATCGCCGATGCTGATCAGTCCCTCCAGCACATTTCCTTCTTTAATAATCGGCAGCGTCGTACCCTTCGTTTCGTTCAGAAGCGTCCATGCCTTTTTCAAGGAAATGTCGCTGGATACGCCCTGTGTCCGGCGAATCTCCATATCTTTCACCCGCGTTTTTACATTCGGCACATAGCCCGGCGCCTCCATATTAAATCTTTCCAGCACGTACTGCGTTTCCGTGCTCACATGACCGGCACGCTTTGCTATGTACTCCCCGGTGCCCGACTGATTTTTCAGATATGCGTAGGCGATTGCCGAGCAGATAGAATCTGTATCGGGATTTTTGTGACCAATTACATATATCTTGTCTTTATCGTTATGTTCCATAAATACCCCCAAAAATTTCTTCTTCTGTTAAATGATAGCAGAAAATGCGGGATTAGTAAAGCAGACATTCCAAAGAGATGAATAAACTAGCAACAGTTCAGACAGGTCTTTGCACTCGCTGCAAAGACCGTAAGAAAATGATACAAGAGTGCAAAAATCCCATCGCGAAGCGATTTTAAATGGATTTTTGCATATAACAGGGCAGCTTGGCTGAACTGTTACATAAACGATTACCTGGCAGACATGCCGTATTCACTGCAGGCATTTGCCGCATGGCTGAGCAGTTGCTCCTGAAATGAGGAGTGCCCCCGGCGTCTGGTACACCGGAGGCAATTATGAAAAAATTTATCTATTAGTCGGAGTTGTTTCTTTAACTGTCTATAGTATAGCAACCAGATATGAACAAATTATGAACGCACCATAAATTTATTGTAATTTTCCCCAATTTTTTTCTTTATATTTCCAACTTTTTGTCGTTTTTAACAGATTGCAGTGATAAAGCCTCCGTCAATTCCTGTTTCACTTTTCTCCGGCATCCCTTACAGCTTCAGCTTTGCAAACAGGGAACCCAGATTGGTGGATACGTCCTCAGACTTCGGCAGCTCGATGGTTTCCTCCTGGATTTCCTCCGCCGCAACGTCCTGCAGCGCTTTCATGCTGAGACTCAGCTTGCCGTCCTTCACCGCAATCACCTTTACTTTTACCTTATCGCCCACCTTCAGCACCGCCGACGGTGATTTGATACGCTTTTCGGAAATCTGCGATACATGGACAAGACCGCTCAGACCATTGCCGAGATTGATAAATGCGCCGTAGGGCTGAAGGGATTCCACCGTGCCCTCTGTCACAAGACCAACCTCCACGTTGGAAATTCTGGCTTTCTTCTCTTCCGCCTCGCGCTCGCGCAGAATCTCTCTTGCAGAAAGTATCAGCTTTTTATCTTCCTCGTTTACGTCGATTACCCGCAGCTCGACTTCTTTTCCAAGCCATTCCTCCAGATTTTCCACGTAATTCAGCGACAACTTTGATGCCGGTACAAATCCGCGGATACCCTCTACATATACAACAACGCCCGCTTTTACCACGCCTGCAACCTTTGTCTTAATGATGGTCTGCTTCTCCATCAGCGTTTTCAGCCTGTCCCATGCAAGCACGTCGTTTGCCTCTTTGCGCGACAGCATAATCTGTCCCTGCCCGCCGTCTCTTCTGACAACCGTAGCGGAAATTTCGTCGCCGATATGAACCTCTTCCTTCACGTTGAAATTCGGGTCATCGGTAAAGTCCTCCACACGGATTACACCCTCTGTATAATATTTCAGATCCAGGGTGACTTCCGTATCCGACACGCCGATTACCGTGCCTGTCAGCACATCCCCCTCGTGAATCTGCTTCAGAGACGCATTCAGCTCCGCCTCGTAATCCGCCATGCTCTCCGCAGGCGCCGCCTTCTCCGCTGCCGGTGCTTCCTTTGCAGCCTCCGTCTCCGCCGCTTTCGCCGGTTCTGCTTCTGCCGCAGATGCAGTCTCCGCCGTCTCTGTCTGTGCGGCTGCTTCTGCAGTCTGCGCCTGTGCAAGTTCTTCCGTTACCTTTACTTCATCTTCCATTATCTTATCCTCCTGCCTTATCTTTATATGGAGTATACCACTTTTGCCCCCGCCTTTTCAACATAAAACTTCTGTTAAAACTCCAGCTTTGCTTTCTGCTCAAATGCGTTCTCCATATCAAAGGCACGGATGCGTTCCCCGTTTATCAGATAAAAGGTATCGCCAATATAGATTCCGCGCACATCATCGTATGCATACCAGTTTGACTGCCGGTTCTCTCCTTCAGAAAGATTATACGTAAGAAGGTTCTGGAATCCGTCCTCATCATAGGAAAATACCAGATAATTATCATCACATACGAAACCGAGCAGATTCTTTTCCGGGTTTACCAGAACCGCCTTATAATTATTCAGCCCGGCGCAGTAGCTGGCATCTTTTATGACATAACGGCTGATTTCCTTCACATCAGACGGGTCGGAAATATCAAACATGGACAGCTTGATGCCGGTGGTCATTCCCGTGCTTTCATCCGCCTCATAGCCGATGCCGAGCAGCCTGTCCTCCCCGTAAAAATGCAGATAAGAGGAGAAGCCCGTCACCTTCAGTGCTCCGATAATCTGCGGATTTTCCGGGTCCGATAAGTCCACGGAAAACAGGGGGTCTGTCTGCTTAAATGTCACAAAGTATCCGGTATCTCCGATAAATCTTGCGGAACGGATGGTTTCTCCCGGAGCAATATCGTCAATTTTTCCCACCAGCTCCATCTGCGCATCATAAACATAAAGTGCATTTATTTCATTGCCGTCGTTCCAGTCTGTCGCCACCACACGCAGGTAACCGTCATACTCGTCCAGCGAGAAGGTATCGTTCAGATAGCCCTTCAGCTCTGCCGCACCTGTTCCGCGGATGTTCCCGTTTTCATAAGAGAATTTCATAATTTTTGTGACATTTCCGGTACCCTCACGCCACTCATTGCAGCAGATGAAAATACTCTGCCCGCTCACGTAGAACTGCTCCGCGCCGGATACCACCGCCTTGTGCGCGACCATTTCCGACGGCTCGCTGACATTTACGGAACCGATTACCAGATAACTGGTGCTCTGCAGCACTTCCGGGATATAGATGTCGGACGCCTCCATTGTCACGCCGTTTACCAGAGGCATAATTCCGCTGTCCTCCTGCGTTTCCCCTATCACCGGCTGAAACCGGGTGAAAAGGTAGACATAATCGCCCACTTTTCTGCTGCTGTGATAATAGCCTTCCTGCTCCACGCTTCCGGTCAGCACCGGATTCTCCGGGTCCGAAATATCATATGTGACTATTCTGGCATAGTCATAATACTCTGTGGAATAAACATCTTCCGATTCTTCCTTCAGGCTGCTTCTGCTGCCGCTTGTCACAAGATTCAGAATATTCCCGCTGATATACATATCGCGCACAGATTCATCGAGCGTCTCCGGCTTGATTGTCTGAACCAGCTCCATCTGCTCCCCGCTGGCTCTGATAATCTTTACCGAGCTGTTCCGCTTCATTATATAAATATATTCCCCGTCTGTTTTTACAATATCGCCCTCGTCCACACCCATTTCCCGCAGGTTGGTCTGCGAAAAATCCATGTCTGCGCCGGATGTGGATGCGGCGCTTCCCAAAGATGCCGCGGTCTCGTTTTCGACCGCTATTTCTCCCGTGTCGTAAGCCGTCTCCAGCTTCATCAGCGACGTATTGTCCGCCTGCTGATACTCCCTCAGCCGGTTGTAGAGCGTCTCCTCACTGTCCACCGGAGCAATCCCCTCCGGCAGCGATGCGTCTGCCGCTTCCGGCGCGCTCTCTGCCTGCCCCACAGCTTCCGTCTCCATGTCCTGCGCCGCGTCCTCTCTGGTCATGCCATCCTCCTGCTGCGCCATAGACTTCTTCTGCTCAGCGGTGTCTGCGGATGCATCGTTCTCCTGCACCACGGCTCCCGTCTCCATGTCCTGCGCCGCGTCTGCCGCTTCCGGCGCGCTCTCTGCCTGCACCGCAGCTTCCGTTTCCGCCTGCAGAACCGCGCTCTCCCGTCCCTCTGTGATACCAAGCTGCCGCCCGGCTGTAAAAATCAGCACGACAGCCGCAGCCTCCGCAAGCAAAATTCCATATCTCCGCACAAATCCACGTAGTCTTTTACCAGTTTTCCCCTTTTTTTCTTCCTCCAGCTTCTTCTGCACATTTTCCGGGCGGAGCGTCTCCGGCACGTCGACGTCCTCCGCCGATTTTTTAATTTGATCTATCATTTTCTTTTCATCCATGATGTTCCCCTCCTCGTCATGCCAACCAGGTTTCCATTTTTTCCAGCGCACGTTTCTGCCGGGAGCGTACCGTATTGTCATTCATCTGCAATATTTCTCCGATTTCCCGGCTGCTGTAGCCGCCGAAAATATGCATTGACAGAATCATGCGCTCCTCATCCGTCAGACGCGCGAACGCCATTTTCACATCCAGCCGCTCCCCGGCGTCTCCGTTTTCCACGCACAGCTCCTCCGGCAGCTCTTCTGTCCTGTCCATGTACCGCTTCAGGCAGCGGCGGCATTTGTTGGAAAGAATCCGGAATATCCAGTTTTTAAAGGATTCTTCTTTCCTCAGCGAGCCAATCTGCGCCCAGGCATCCGTCACGGTATCGCTGACGGCATCCTCCGCATCATGACGGTTTTTCAGCGTATAGAGCGCAAACCGGTATAAATCCTGGTATACGCCGCAATACAGCCGGGCAAATGCCTGCGTATCTCCTCTTTTCGCCTGCTTTACTAATTTCATTTGTTGTTCCATAAACTTCCCTCTTTTTCATGTGGTAAGACTTTGCCGGGTGTAATCCGGACAGCCCGCCAGGCGCGCCTCATGTCCTTTCTCCGGCATCCCGCCAGATGTGCCCCGCGCCCGCTTTCCGGTGCGTCCAATCACCTGCTCCACGTACTCGTTTTCCGGCGCGTCCGGTTACATGCTCCACGCACCCGTTTTCCGGTGCGCCCGGTCGCCTGCTCCACGCACCCATTTTCCGGCGCGCCCGGTCGCCTGCTCCACGCACCCATTTTCCAGTGCGCCCGGTCGCCTGCTCCACGCGCCCGTTTTCCGGCGCGTCCGGTCGGATTATATCTTTACGTATATATAGTGTCAGAATCGCGGCGGTTTGTTGCATAAAAAAATACTTTTTTCAAATTTCACGGACACATTTCATTCAGGAAATGATACCAGTAGCCTTCCGGCTCTGCACATCCGGCGCCCGCCGCGCACATTTCTCCATTTCCAGTCTGTCCCGCCGCGCTTTCCCCGTACATTTTCCAGTTTCCATTCCTCCCAGCCGCGCCCGCCGCATGCATTTCCTCATCCCCGGTCTGTCCCGCCGCCGGCGCATTTTCTGCCGTCTGCCAGATTGCTTCTTTATAATAAGGAAAACCGTACATTCTGGCAAGGTGCTTCTCCTGCATGTCGTGAAAGCATCCCGGCACCGCCAGAACAAAGCGCCCATCCGCATGACAGCCCAGCATCAGGTGATGATACTGCGAATACGCCTGCCGCAGATACGTATTTTTCCCATACTGCCATTCCTCTTTTGGCAGAAAGGAAATATCCTTCGGCGCGATGCGGATACATTGTGTGATTTCTTCATCCGCAAACGGATAAATCCGCGGATAATGCAGCAGAAAATTCTGCCAGCGTTCCGCAAGCGCGCCCGTCCGCCTCCGCACGGCAGATGCTCTTCTGTCCGCATCCTCCACAGCAGACGCTCTTACATTCGCGTTTTCCATCGGATTCCCATTCCTGCTCCCTGCAGGCTGCACAGCCTGTGTCTGCAGCTCCCCGGCTTCCACGGCCGCATCCTGACCCACCTGCTGCCCTGCCTGTGCCAAGTCTCTCCGTGCAGCATCTTCCTGTACATGGTCAGCCCGTTCAACATCTTCCTGTATATGGTCAGCCCGTTCAGCATCTTCCCGCTGTCCCTGCGTGACCGTGTCCGGCTCCGCCCGATTCTCCGGCACTTCTTCCGGCTGCGTTTCCTCCTGTCCATTTTCTGCCGCTGACGGCGCTTCCTCCTTCGCCGCGCCCGCCTGCATTTCCTTTTCCGGGGCAGTATCCGGCTCCCGGTCCGTAAACTGCTCCACCGACACCGGCTCATCATCCCAGATCGTTATGTAATTTTCATTCCCGCCTCTCAGCCAGATTCCGCGCAGCTCCCCGGCAGTATACGCCGAACCGCCGATATGCGCCGCCTGACTGGTTGTCTGGAAATCATATGCATGATTTTTGCAGCCCACGCTGCCGAGCAGGATGCCGTAAACGCTTCCCTGCTTTCTCACAAATCCATATACCTGCAGCTCCCTGCCGTCCCCCGCACCCGGCTGCAGATGCATCCGGAGCCGGAAAACACCGCTGCGTATTTCCACCTTTGCGTAGCCGCAGTTATTCTGCCTCCGTCCTCTCTGATATTCATAAATATAGGATATAAAACGACGATATTCTGACACGTACCTACTCCACGTTTCCGTTTTCATAAGTATATGCCAGAATATCGTTTTCATGTCATATTCAAGTCAGCAGTTTCCCGGATTTCTGATATCCGCCAGACAGCCGGACGCCTGCTCATATCACTTTTTATTTTGTCTTTTTTGTGTGCGTTCCAAACGCCGTGTCCTTATGTTCTGCGCCCTTGCGCCCTGCCGCTCCGGAAGCTGCTGTTTTATGTTCTGCGCCTTTGCGCTCCGTCGCTCCAGAAGCTGCTGCTTTATGTTCCACACCTTTGCGCTCTGCCGCTTTTGTTTCCGTGCTCTTGCGTTCCTCCGGTTTGCGCTCTGCATACTTAAATACCGTAACGCCATAGGGCGGCAAATCGTATTCCAGATAATACGGCTGTCCGTCGCAGTCGCCCTTCACCGCCTTCAGCGTAGCCGGAACTTCGTGTCCGTTTCCTCCGAACCGTGTCTCATCGCCATTCAGAATCAGCTTATAGCTTCCCGACTGCGGAACGCCTACGCGGTATTCCTTTCTCTCCACCGGCGTAAAGCTGATGACAAACAGCAGATTGCTCTTTCTGTCCGCGGAATGACGGATAAAGCTGAAAATGCTCCGGCTGAAATCATCCGCGTTAATCCACTCAAAGCCCTCCCAGGAATGGTCCAGCGTATACATCGCCGGGTCCTCTTTATACAGATGCAGCAATGTTTTTACGTACTCCTTCAGCTGGCTGTGCTTTGCCTCTCCCAGCAGATACCAGTCAAGCTCTCTCGCCTCGCTCCACTCCTGGAACTGCGCAAACTCCTGTCCCATAAAAAGAAGCTTCTTGCCCGGATGCGCAAACATATAGGCGTACCCCGCCCTGAGGTTTGCAAACTTATCGTCGTAAAGTCCCGGCATCTTATTAATCATAGAGCATTTCAGATGCACGACCTCATCGTGAGAGAGCACCAGAATGAACCGCTCCGAAAACGCGTACGTCATGGAAAACGTCATTTTATTGTGATTATAGCTGCGGAAATACGGGTCGAGCTTCATATAATCAAGGAAATCATGCATCCAGCCCATGTTCCACTTCATACTGAATCCAAGTCCGCCCTCCTCCGGCGCCCCTGTCACCTGCGGCCACGCTGTCGACTCCTCGGCAATCATCATCGCACCCGGATTTCTCTTCTGGACGATACTGTTCAGGTGACGGAAAAACTCAATCGCCTCCAGATTTTTGTTTTCCCCGTATTTATTGGGCACCCACTGACCTGCGGAGCGTCCGTAGTCCAGATACAGCATGGAAGCCACGGCGTCCACGCGCAGTCCATCAATGTGGAAATGCTCCACCCAGAAAAGCGCATTGGCAATCAGGAAATTGCGCACCTCATTTTTTCCAAAGTCAAATACTTTGGTGCCCCAGTCCGGATGGTCGCCCTTTCTGGGATCCGCATATTCAAAGAGAGGCTGTCCGTCAAATTCCGCAAGACCGCACGCATCCTTCGGGAAATGCGCCGGTACCCAGTCAAGAATGACCCCTATGCCGTTCTGGTGAAAATAATCCACCATGTACGCGAAGTCCTCCGGCGTCCCGTAGCGCGACGTCGGCGCATAATAGCCCGTCACCTGGTATCCCCAGGAGCCGTCAAACGGGTGCTCGGCAATGCCCATCAGCTCAACATGGGTATAGCCCATGTCCTTCACATAATCTGTGATGCGCTCCGCAAACTCACGATAATTATAGAAGCCCTCCGGATTTTCATCTGTCGGCGCATGCTTCATCCAGGAACCAGGATGCACCTCATAAATCGACATCGGCATCGTATCGAGGTCCTGCTGTCTGCGCTTTTCCTCCCAGCTTTCGTCGTTCCATTCCAGATTGAAAATATCTGCCACCTTCGATGCCGTTCCCGGACGCAGCTCCGCATGGTTTCCAAACGGGTCCGCCTTGTAAAGCCTCCGCCCGTCATGTGTGCAAATCAGATATTTGTACAGGTCTCCCACCTGCATTCCTTCCACAAACAGCTCATAAATGCCAAGCGGCTCCAGACGCTTCATCTCGTAATCCGGCGTCTCTATCCATTCGCAGAAATCACCGGTCAGATACACCTTCGCCGCATGCGGCGCCCACACCGCAAAGTGCACACCCTTTTTCCCGTCGATTACCGCCGGGTGCGCGCCAAGCTTTTTGTAGATATCGTAATGTGTTCCCTGCCCGAACAGATACTGGTCGAGCTCTCCAATGCGGATATCCCACTGATTTGTTTCCTTCTCATTTGCCGTTTTCATACTCTTCTCCTTGCTTTTTCACTTATTTATTATTTGGCAGCCTCTTTATTTCCGACAATATAAATTGCCGCTCTGCCTGGCTGTACCTCCGTACGGATTTTTCCGTTCTCCACCGGCTTTTCCTCCCCGCTCAGATAATCTGTCACAGTCTCTGCCGCAACCGGAACCGGGACCTCCATGTACGCCGGAGCCTCATCGTTGTTTGCTGCCACAATCACCGCCTGGTCGTCCAGAATTCTCGCATACGCATACTGGCGGGTGGTCAGCAGCAGCTCGCGGTACCTTCCGTCCACAAGCACCTCATTTTCCTTTTTCAGCCTGCCCAGCATACGGATATACTCCGTCAGCTCCGGATGCTGATTGTTTTCCAGACACTCCTTCACAAGCAGGCGCGGGCGCATCGGGTCGTCGTTCGGTCCTTCCTTTCTGCCCTCCACACCGAATTCACTTCCATAATAAATGGACGGGATGCCCGGCAGCGTGTACAGCAGCGTATATACCGAAAAAATATGTGACTTATTATTCAGCTTCGACATGATGCGGTCCACATCGTGATTGTCCACGAAGGAATACAGCTTCCTTCCGCGGTAAATGCCGCCGTTCTCATCGAACTCGCGCCGTATGGTATGCGCTATCTCAAAATAGTTGTGGTCGTTGTGCCCCGAATACAGTCCCTTGTGAAGCTCATAATTGGTGACAGAATGCAGCACGTCATCATTTGCCCAGCGCGCGTAATCGCCGTGAATGACCTCTCCCATCAGCCAGAAATCTTCCTTTTCCTGCGCCGTCATCCAACGCATTTCCTTCATAAAATCAAAGTCCAGACAGTCCGCACAGTCCAGCCGGATGCCATCGATGTCAAATTCATGAATCCAGAAGCGGATGACATCAAACAGATAATCCTTTACCGCTCTCTCATAAAGATTCAGATTGACAAGCTCGTAGCAGTTGCGCCACGCTTCGTAGCCGAAACCATCATTATAGTGCGTATTCCAGCCGAAATTAATGCCCTTGTACCAGCAGCAGTACGGGGAGTTTTCCCGGTTTTTCTGAATGTCCCGGAATGCAAAAAATTCTCTTCCCGTATGATTAAACACGCCGTCCACCACGATGCGGATGCCCAGCGCGTGAGCCTTTTTCACAAACTGCTTAAAATCTTCATTGTCTCCCAGACGCCGGTCCACCATGCGGTAATCCCTGGTGTCGTAGCCGTGCGACGTGGATTCAAACAGCGGACCGATATAAATCGCCGTGCAGCCGATGTCCTGCAGATGCGGCAGCCATTCCTCCAGCTCGTCAAAACGATGCGTCACTTCCTCCTGCGTGTTGTATTTCGGCGCGCCCGTCATGCCGAGCGGATACATATGATAAAATACTGCTTTTTCATACCACTTACTCATTTCCGTCAAAACCTCCAGATGTTTTTTATATCACGAATTGATGCCGTGCATAAACTGATGTATCAGACTGCGCTTCGTCTCTTCACTCACTTGAACGCCCAGATCCGACGCCTCTTTCTTTCCCATATACAGAATATAGTGATTAAAAAGTCCCAGAAATCCCAGCGCAAACTGCTCCTGCCTGCCGTTCATGTTTCCCAGAACCGGCGCCGCCTCATCAAAAAGCTGGACGGCAAGACAGTGTATCCGGTTTATATACGGCTGCACCGCGCGATAGCTCTCATTTTCCCTTGCGGAATAGGACAGGGACATCATCAGCAGATATGCCCGGTAATTCGCATTGGCGCAATCCAGCATAACCGTGGCAAAGCCGTACAGAGACTGCTCCACATTCGTGTGGAAATGCGCCACCTGCGAGAGCTTGTCCACAAATCCGCCGAGCTCCTGTTCAAGCAGCGTCTCCAGCAGACCATACTTACTTCCAAAATAGTGATACATGGTCGGCTTTGTGACGCCTGCTCTCTGGCAGATTTCCTGAATGCCGACCGCATCATACCCCCTCTGATAAAACAGGTCCAGGGCACATGCCAAAATCCGTTCTCTGTTATCCATAATCCTGCCTTTCTGATATGCCCTATTCTTTGCGGGTTTATACAGTTCTCTATCTCACTTCTTTCTCAGTATACCGAACGGTATACTATTTGTCAAGCATAAGCAGCAAAAAACCATGCGCCCAATTCCGGGACACATGGTTCTTATCCATTTTACTTTATGATGCCTGCAGATTGCGACGTGCAGCCAGTCTTTCAAGGTTGCGTGCCGCGCACTTCTGGGCATTATTTTATTTTTTTAAAGTTCTTTCCTTTGAGGATTACGCGGTCGTTTTCATCGAAGCGCTTTCCGGAAATGCTGGAGGTCAGCTTGCCGATGCCGAAGCGGTTGGCATGTTTTATCGCCTTATCCATAATTTCCTTAACGTCCAGGACCGCCACCGGCTGTTCCGGAGACTGAATCGCGCCGATACACTCGTACAGCGCATCCACCGCGGATACATCCAGCGAGCATCCATTCTCAAACGCATAGTATTCGCCGAAGTCAACCAGCTCGTCGTTCGTCAGCATCGGAACATTCAGCGTCACGTTGAATTTTTCCGCGAACGCCGGATTGCGCGCCAGTAAATCCTGCAGATATCTGCGCTCGTCCTCCAGGACGATTACCAGACTGTCCGTCTTAAAGTCCATCGCCATAGAAAGCTGCGATACCGCCTCATCGCTCAGGTCGCCCGCTTCCTCTATAATCAGCACGCCGCCCGCCATTTTGCTGACGGTTGCCGCAATGTCTTTTTTATTGAAGTCCTCCGCGTAAATCTTTGCCACCTTCACGCTCGGCTGCCCCTTGCAGCGGCTGATGATTTTGGCAAGCGCAATCGCCAGCGTTGTTCTGCCGTTTCCGGCGTCTCCCACCAGCAGGACATTGCCGCTGGATGAGGTTTTATTGGCAAGCGCACTGCGCATAATCTGGGTGACGGCATCGTTGATCTGCTCATTCATCCCGCTGATATGCGACCAGAAGCCAATCATGGATTTCTCTTTTTCATCAAGCCCGGATCTGTTATAATCCTCCGGTGCGACCGCCGGCATCGGCTGGCTCTGCGGTGCGGCTGTCTGTGCCGTTCTCTGCGATTCCGCCTGGCTCTGCGGCGCGGCTGTCTGTGCCGTTCTCTTCGGTTCCGGCCGGCTCTGCGGCGCAGCTGTCTGTGCAGCTCTCTGCGGTTCCGCCTGGCTCTGCGGCGCGGCTGTCTGTGCCGCTCTCTGCGGCACCGGCTGGCTCTGCGGCGTGGCTGCCTGTGCCGTTCTCTGCGTTTCCGCCTTCTGCATGGCTGCCGCATAGGAACGGATTGGCGTATCGCCGATTTCCTGCCGGATTTTTCTTGAAATATCAATCGTCGGCGCCGTCATCGGGTCGACTTTTTCTGTTTTCTTTTCCGCCTGCGCGGTCGTATCTACAACGGTGCGCACCACCGGTCTCGCCGCCGGCTGCGCGCTCTGGTTCATTGCGGATGCACTCTGCTGTCCGCCTGCCGTCTCCACAACTGTCCGCACTGACGGCTTTTCTGCCGGACGCGCACTCTGCTGCGACGCTGCCCCGCCCGTCTGCGGCATCTGTTCCGGCGTCGTCCCGCTCATCTGCGGCATATCCGCCTTCGCTCTGTTTTCCATCTGCGGCGTCTGTACCGGCGCTGTCTGCGCCTCCGCCTGTACAGCGACATCCCCCGACGGTTCCGTCGTGCCGGTAAGAATATCGTCAATGCTCACCTTCTGCGGCATTTCTTCCTCCTGCTCCGGCTCCTGCAGACCTGCAGCTGCCTCATGCACCAGTGTCGGCGCGCTCTCCAGCTCCTCCGTGGAGGACGCCGGGCGGATACCGGACAGGATTTCACGCATACTGTTGGCAAGCTCGCTCTGCAAATCAATGGTGCTGATATCGTTTACCGGCATTCTCAGCTCCGGCATTTTAAGCTCCGGCGCGGGCTGTTCCGGCTCTGCGGGAATCTCCGGCATGGACGGCGCCTGCACTGCGGCGGCAATCTGCCTTTCCGTATCCATAATAATGCTGTCTGCGATTGCGTCCTTTTCTGACTTCGGCAGCTCCTTCGTGATAACCTCATCCAGCGTCGGAACAGCCTTTTCCACTACCTGCTCCTTCGTCTCCATGTCCACGATCTCGCTCGGATTGTCATAAACCGTCTGCTGCTCCGGCGTGAGCGGCACATACTTCTTTTTCAGCTCCAGCGCCGCCACCACATATTTTCCGTTGTGGAACCACAGCGCCAGGTCGTCACACTCCGCCACACATTTATCAATCATACCTGCCTCGTCGTACAGCTTCGCCAGCTCATACGCCCACTGCTCGGTATACTCCTTGCTCTTCAGCTCCTCCAGAACAGAAATCTGCTCCTCCAGGGAAGAACCGCGTCCTTTATAAATCTCATACTTCAGAATATATTTGCTGTTATCATTCGGAGAGAGGTTTACATACTCCGTGTAGTATTCCACTGCATCGTCAAACTCCTGCGTCTGCACACAGGCTTCCGTCAGACGGTAAAGAATCTGCCTGCTCCCCGGCGAACGGCGGTATGCGCGGTACAAAATTGCCTTGCTGTCTTCCGCTCTGCCGACCGCCTCATATATCTCACTTATCATGCACAGAGTACGTACACTGCGCACGCGCTTCCATTCTATCGTATCTGCAATATTTGCAGCCCCCTCATAATTTTCCTTCTCTACTAATTTATTAATCTCTTCAAGCTTTGCCTGGTATTCAAACTTGTCCACTTTCATACACCTCTTATTTTGTGTTTTCTCCATTATTGCCTGCACAATCTGCAGCTGCAATAATACCTTTTCTTCCCCTCTTTGTAACACCCCAGTGATAAATTTCACATAGTTGTAATAATTCTAGCATAACATACCATGCTTGTCAAAGGAAACACCGGGTTTTTCATGTATGTTTTTTCATATATCAGTAACAATTCCGCCATCCGAAAAATAAGTTTACAAGCTTTCCAGAATATGTTACGATATAATAGATTTATAGCTTTCTGTAAACTATTTAACAAAAACGGAAAAGGTGTAGGGAACGCAAGTGAAAAGCTGCGGCAGCCCGCTCTACTGTGATGATTATGCTCCGGTCAGTATGCCATTGGGAAACTGAGAAGGCGACGGGAGTGAAAGGTCTAAGCCAGGAAACCTGCCTTTTCTAAGGAAATGCGATTCGGTGGGGAAGCAGCGTAACAAGCAGCAAAAAAAGCTGTGTCTTTTTTAATGGGAAGAAAGTTTATCGCTCTTTTTATTCTTCGCCGTGCATTTCGCACACATTTTCAAGGAGGAAAAACATGAAAAACAGAATCACGAAAGCGTTGCTGGCAGTTGCTGTGTCCATTTCCATGCTTTCTGGAAGCAGCATAGCTGTCATGGCGGAGAGCACGGCCGCCATCAATGAAAAGAACGAAACAGATGAAGTGGTAATCGCTACCTACCGGGACGCAATCCAGGGAAGCGGCGACGCTTATTACTGCTGGGAAGGAACCTTCGTCTGGGAAGCTCTGACCGTAAACAACGGCGGCGTAATAGAGCCCTGGCTTGCAGAATCCTGGGAGCACAACGATGATTGTACCGAATGGACTCTGCATCTGCGTCAGGATGCCTACTTTACAGACGGCGTACAGTTTAACGCAGACGTATGCCTGGCAAATATTGACCGCTGGGGCAAGGACCTTACCTCCACCTATACGTCTCTGAGCATTGAAAAGACCTTCCCGAATCTGGATACGCTGGAAAAGGTAGATGATTTTACAATCAAATGCACATTTACGGAGCCTCTTACCACGCTGGAATATAATCTGTCCGATTACGGCAGCCCCATGTTCAGCCCGAACTGCTTTGATGAGGAAACCGGCGTAATCAGCGACTATGCTATCGGCACCGGTCCCTATAAAATCATCGACCACAAAGAAAACGAATATGTTCTTCTGGAAAGAAATGACGACTATTACGGAACGCCGGGAAATGTAAAAACCTTCCGTATCCGCTGCATTCCCGAAGCAGAAACCAGAATTTCCGCACTGAAATCCGGCGAAGTAATGGGACTGGCTGATAACGGCGCTATCACAATGGACGCTGCCCAGGACCTGTGCAATACAGACCCGAACTTTGCAATGGATATTACACCCAGCCATATGGTCGAGTACATCACCTTCAACTGCCAGAATGAATATCTTTCTGATTCCCGGCTACGCAATGCCGTCAGCCTTGCTACAGACAGAGATTCCATTTGTGAGGTTCTCTACGGCGGTCTTCTTGAACCAGCATATTCCTATCTGAGCAATCAGTCTGTATTCCATCTGGATATCCAGGGCGAATATGATATGGAAAAAGCAAAAGAACTTGCCGCCGAGGTACTTGGTGACCAGACGGTAGATATGAACATGATCATCCGTTCCAATACGGCTTCTGATTACAACTGTAAAGCCGTTGCAGAATATATGAAGCAGGTGTACGCGGAAATCGGTCTGAACATCGAAATTGAAATCCTGGATTCCAATATTTACAAAGAGCGTCAGGCTGAGGGAGATTTTGATATGGCTCTGACCGTATCCGGTTTAAACAATGCCGACCCGGCTTCCACCTTTAAAGCATACTTTACCAGCGATGGTACTTCCAACAAACAATATGGTCTGAACTACTACAACCCGGAGATTGATGAGCTGGTAGAAAAAGCCACCACCATCGCAGATGTAGATGAGCGCGGCGAGATTTACGACCAGATTCAGACCATTCTTTACGAGGATATGGCAGTTTGCCCAATCTGCTACCAGGTCAACGTAAATATTCACAACGTTGCCATTGAAAATTACGCCGGAAGAACATTTGGCGTCGGGCTTCCTACCATTTCCTGGACCGAATAATACACGCATATGAAAAAGCTGCGGGGTGCCGCTTTACGGCATCCCGCTCTTTCTTAATATTTTTGAGGAAAAAAGATGACGCTGATCAAATATCTTTTCAAAAAAATCCTTATGCTGATTCCGGTTCTGATAGGAATCAGTATTGTAGCGTTTGCTCTGGGCGTTTCATCCCCCGGCGACCCGGTAGACCAGGTACTGAATCCAACCGGAGACGACACCTACACGCAGGAGCAATATGACGCTATGGCAGAGAAGATGGGACTTGATGAACCTCTGCCGGTCCAATATCTGAACTGGGTCAAAAATTTGTCCAGAGGTGATCTGGGACGTTCCTTTTTTACGCAGAAAAGTATTCTGGAGCAGCTCCAGAAGCGCATCCCTCTGTCAATGCGTCTGGCGCTGTATGCTATGGTGCTGAT
Organism: Marvinbryantia formatexigens DSM 14469; assembly: GCF_025148285.1. Taxonomy (NCBI): domain Bacteria; kingdom Bacillati; phylum Bacillota; class Clostridia; order Lachnospirales; family Lachnospiraceae; genus Marvinbryantia; species Marvinbryantia formatexigens. The sequence goes on from NZ_CP102268.1 coordinate 1,789,333, forward strand.
TACCGTCTTTGGCGTTGGCTTCGGCATATTAATGGCAATGTTTAAAGACAGCCTTCTGGACCATATTCTTGGCGGCATTTGCACAGTGGCATTATCCGTTCCCGGCTTCTGGATCGCTATTGTACTGATTTATATTTTTGCGGAAGAATTAAAAATTCTGCCTACCAGCGGTCTTATGACTCCGGCAGGCTACATTCTCCCTTCTGTAACGCTGGCGCTCCCCAGCATCGGAGTGTGCGCACGGCTGACCAGGAGTGCAATTCTGGATGAAATCGGGCGGCAATACGTGCTGGTGGCTGATGCAAAGGGCTTAAAGCACCGGCAGACAGTTTTTCGTCACGCCTTTGTCAATGCCCTAATTCCGGTAATAACGTATCTGGGAAATCATATGGCAGGCATTCTGGGCGGAGCATCCATCGTTGAAACCATTTTCGCGCTGCCCGGTATCGGAAGCTATGCTATTTCGGCAGTACAGTCCAAGGATTATTATGTTGTCCAGGCGTATGTCCTGTTTTCCGGAAGCGTTTATGTGCTGATGACCATATTAATTGATTTAATCTATATTGCAATTAATCCGAAAATCCGTGCTGGGGAGGAAGTTGGATGAAGCTGAAAACAAAACTTGCAATAGGCATATTGGCGATTATTTTATTTTGCAGTATCTTTGCCCCTGTGATTGCTCCCTATGACCCGCTGGAATCTGATTTATCCGCCGCCATGCAGGGAATTTCCCGCGAGCATCCTCTTGGAACAGACAGCATCGGCCGCGACATTTTAAGCCGCGTTCTGTATGGCGGGCGGCAGTCTATCGTACTGGCTCTGGCAGCCACAGCGCTCTCTATGGCAATCGGCTGCCTCATCGGGCTTCTGGCGGGTTACTACGGCGGCGTGGTGGATGTGATTATTACAGCGGTATCCAACGTGTTTCAGGGACTGCCCGGTCTTATCTTAATGATTGCGATCGCCGGTATTCTGGAGCAGGGCGTCAAAAGTATGCTGATTGCGATCGTTATTAATTCCTGGGTCGGTTTTTCCCGTATTGTCCGGGGAGAGGTGATGAAAATCAAGCAGGAATATTTTATAGACGGTCTGCGCACCGTCGGGGCAAAAGATATGCGGATCCTCTTTTCCCATATCTCTCCCAATCTTTTAGGAACTATCTGCGTTATTTTTGCCACCAGAGTAGCCAGCACCATCATTTCGGTGGCTTCCCTCAGCTATCTGGGACTTGGTCTGCAGCCGCCCACCCCGGACTGGGGCGTAATGATCAGCGATGCCAGACAATACTTCCGGCGCAATCCCCTTCTGGTAATAGCTCCGGGTCTGTGCATTGTCCTGCTGTCACTTTCTGTAAATATGATTGCCGACGGGCTGCGGGATCACTTTGATGTCCGTGACGACCAGATAAAAAATATGTGAGGAACAATTATGAGCAAGGATATAGAAATTCGGAATCTATGTGTTTCATTTCCAGAAAAAAACGGCGTCAGCCAGGTAGTGACAGATGTTCACGCCCTGTTCGGTGAGGGAGTTGTCACCGGACTGATCGGCGAGAGCGGAAGCGGAAAATCCGTGCTGGGTATGTCTATTTTACAGTTGCTGCCCAAAAATGCAGTGGTAGAGGGAAGCTGTATGTACGAAGGGCGCAATCTTTACAATTTAACACAGGAAGAAATGCGGAAAATCCGCGGACAGGAGATAGCCCTGATTCCCCAGAATCCTTCTGAATCGTTAAATCCTATCCGCCGGATCGGAAAGCAGCTTATAGAAGGTGTAACAGCGCACAAAAGTCTTTCCCGGAAAGAAGCCCGGAATCGCAGAGACGCCCTTCTGGTTCGTTTCGGTTTTCCGGAACCGGAAAAAATTAACCGTGCTTACACTTTTCAGCTCAGCGGAGGAATGAACCAGAGAGTAATCTCCGCCCTTGGTCTGATGGAGCAGCCCGAATGGGTGATTGCGGACGAGCCGACGAAAGGGCTGGACGCTATTTTACGCCGACAGGTTTACCGGGTGCTGAAAGAAATTTCAGAGCAGGAAACCAGAGGAATGATTGTGATAACCCATGATATTGCCCTGGCAGGCGCGCTCTGCAAAAGACTGATGGTGCTTTATAAAGGAACCGTCCTGGAACAGGGAGAAACGGCGCAGATTCTGGAAAATCCGGCGCACCCCTATACCCAGGGGCTGATTGCTTCTCTGCCGGAAAAGGGAATGCATCCTATCCGGCGCGCGGACCCTGGAAAGATTTCAGAGACAAAGGGATGCCGGTTCTATCCGCGCTGCCCTTATGGAACAGAAAAATGCAGAAAGACTCTGCCGCCGGAAATACAGCTTCCGGACGGCAGACTGGTGAGGTGCAACCGATATGCTGGAGATATATAAATTATCAAAAAGCTTTCAGAGCGGTATTCTGAAAAAGCAGAAAACCCAGGCAGTCCAGGAGGTTTCCTTTTGTATTCCGGATGGAAAAACCTTCGGGATCGTCGGCAATTCCGGATGCGGAAAATCCACGATCGCCCGGATGCTGCTCTCCCTTATCCGCCCTGACGCCGGAGAAATCCGGATTGATGGAAAAGATATTTTAACCGCCCCAAAACGAAACAGGCAGGCGCTTTCCAGGAAAATTCAAATTATTTTCCAGCATCCGGAAAGCTCCCTTGACCCCAGTAAAAAAATCCGTTACAGCCTTATGGAACCCATGATAATCCACCGGATGTATGATAAAGCCGGGAGAGAAAAAAGGATGAGAGAGCTTTTAGAGCTGGTCGACATACCAGAGACTCTGCTGACTCATTATCCTCATCAAATCAGCGGCGGAGAAGCGCAGCGGATTATGATTGCCCGTGCGCTGACACTGGAACCCGGTATTCTGGTTCTGGATGAACCCACTTCCATGCTGGACGTGTCCATCCAGGCCCAGATGATGACGCTTTTAAAAGAGCTGCAGAAAAAACTGGGGCTCAGCTACCTTTTCATTTCTCATGATATGGATGTGGTAAAATGGTTCTGCGACGAAATTGCTGTTATGAAAGAAGGCACGTTTGTAGAACAGGGCGATGCGGAGCAGATAATAAAAAATCCACAGCATCCATTCACGAAAGAGCTGCTGGAGAACTTCCGTATCTGAATTTTTCCGGAGCGCCGTATCATATCCGGTACTCCTGTCTGCAAAAATAAATAAAAATTTTTTCTTACCCGTGCACGAGGTCCGCAAGAAAAACGCTGGCGGCAATTCCCGCAAAGGTGGCAAGCAAGGCGCCCGCCAGCGTATAGCGCGTTTTCTTCACCTTTGCCGTCATAAAATAAACGCTCATCGTATAAAAAACCGTTTCCGTGCAGCTCATCATGATAGAGGTAATCAGTCCTGTCCGCGAATCCGGTCCGTATTCCTTAAAAATATCCAGCGCAAGCCCGGTCGCCGCGCTGGAGGAAAACAGGCGGACGATGGAAAGCGGCACCAGCTCCGGCGGAAAGCCAAGCCCTGCAATGCCCCTGCCCAGAAGCGAGGAGAGCAAATCAAGAAATCCGGATGCCCGCAGGATTCCGACCGCCGCCATCAGTCCGACCAGTGTGGGCAGAATCGTCACCACCGTCTTCAGCCCATCTGCCGCTCCTTTTACAAATATTTCGTACACATTCTTTTTCATGAGCAGACCATATCCCACAATGATAAAAATAACCAGCGGAATCATAAAAGCGGAAAGAAACATCAATATATTCAAAAAATCACCCGGAGCCATGCTTTTTACAGCATATGCTCCGGGCAATCCGTCTATTCATGCGCGTTTATTTCTTTCTTCTTTTGAAGAACACCGCCGCTGCCAGAAGAACCAGCGCAGCAAGCACTGCTATCACATACGGAATGATCGCCGTGGTATCGCCGGTCTGCACCGGGGCGCTGCCGTTTGCTCCCGCCGCGAGCTCCGCCGCCGCTGCCTGCGAACCGCCATAGCCCGCATATTCCTGCTCGTAGGACTGCTGCAGTTCCTTCGCAGAAACATTTGAATAACCGCCTGCCGGAGCGGTGCTGAAATCGTTTACCACCTCGGCAATCGCGCTGCCGCCCGCTTTCAGAATAATCTGCTCGCCGACAAAATATTTGATATCATATTTCTGGCTGCTTTCGTTTCCGGTAAGCAGATTGCCGTTTGCATCCGTCTCCCCTACATAATAGGTGCCCGCCGGAAGCCCGTCAAAATCGACCGTCATATAAATATCCGAATCTGTCAGTGTCACGGACTTCACGCCCGCTTCCGTAGACCGCTGCGTTTTTGCCGCATCGGTAAACAATGCAAAGTAGAAGGTTCCGTTCATTTTGATTGCTGTTCCCTTGTAGGAAACGCGCTTTGCCACACGGATTTTTCCGCGTGTTCTTCCTGTCTGCATAGTAACGCTCGGCGTAATCTTTCCGTTATCGCTGATTTTAATGGTCGTGGTGCCGACCGATTTTCCGATTACCGTGGAAAAGCTGCCCCGGTTGCCCGGCTCATAGCCCTCCGGCGTGCTCACCTCCACCAGCGTGTACTCCTCGCCGACGTTCAGCTTTCCTTCGCAGAGATAAGCGTTCCCCGTACTCGTCCACTCGTCGACCACATTGCCCGCCGAATCCAGAATCTGCAGCCTTGCGCCCGCAAGCATGTAGCGCAGGTCTTTGCCGCTTTCATCCTTTGCCACGCTGTCAAACGCTTTTCTGGAAATGGAAATCTTCGTCGTCACATTGCTGATTGCCGCGTTTGCCGTGCCGGTCTTTTCGCTTACTGTAAAGCTCACCTGCGTATTCTTCGTGTAATGTCCGCCCGGATATTTTGTCTGGACAAGCGTATAAGTGCCTGGGTCGAGCTCCCCGGTGATTTTTGTCGCCCTGGAGCCGCTTGTAAAGCTCTTCACCGTTTTGCCGCTGCCGTCACGGATTTCCATCGTCGCTCCGGACAGATATTTGCCGGTATCCGACTGGAGCACTGCTCCCGCCTGCACCACCGTCACCCTGTTTTCCGTATAGGCAGTCTGCGTTTTGCCGGTGTTCTGCACCGTAAAGTCACGGCTCGCCAGAGAAATAATATATCCGCTGCGGCGCGTGGTCTGCTTCAGCGTGTAGGTTTTGCCCACCTCCAGCCTGCCGGTCAGCACCGCGCCATTTTTTCCGCTCCAGATGCTCTCTTTGCTTCCCTTCTCCGTTACGCTCATTTCCACACTGTTCTGCGGGAAATCCGTATAAGAACTTTCCTTTCCCGAAGAAGCATCTTTTGCGAGCACCTGCACCTGCACAGGCTGCGTCGCAAATTCTGCCGTGCCCGTATAAGCGCCCGGCGATGCTGCATCCGGTTTTGCCAGCTTTATCGCCGCCGGTGTCTCTGCCAGCGCCACATAACCCGCCGGAACAGAAATCTCCGTCCACCGGTACTCCCCGGAGGTAAGCTGCCCGTCCAGACCGATGGGAAGTCCCTTTACCGTAACTTCCCCGTTCTGCATCGTATACTCTTTGCTCCAGGTCTTTCCGCTCTGCGAAAAGGTCAGCCGGAAGGTACCGCCGTCCGGCAGCTTTCCTCCGCTTTTGTCCGTCAGCTTTGCTTTCACTGTCGTATATACATTCGTAATAACCACGTTCTGGTTATACAGGGTATTTCCCGTCGCCTGGCTTCCCTCCGCCGCATCCTCGCGGATTTCGATGGAGACCGGTCCGTTTTCTGTAATCTGGCTGCCGGTAACGGTGCCGTCTTTATTTGCGCCATTGGTCTGATAAACCGAGGTGTAATCCTGGTTAAGCTCCAGCGTCAGCGCATCTGCGCCATCCGCAAAATGATTTCCTCCGGCATCCACGGTGTAGGTTCCGGCGGCAAGCCCTTCCAGCTTCACCGTCATTCCGGCTTTCCCCGTAATGGTCAGCGTACCGTTTTCGATATTGTAAGAGTTTTTCGGCAGCGGAGCGCCGTTTCCGTCCAGCACCTGCACGCCGTCGAAGCTCTGATTGTTCATTCCGCGGACAGCCACCGCATACTGCGCATCTGCATTTGCGACATCACCGCTGTGCTGCAGACTGATGGTCAGCCAGTGCCCTGCATCCAGGGAGGTCAGCGTGGTCGGCATATTGTTGGTCTCCGTCTCGACCGGCACCGCCGTCTCACTCTCTGTTTCGCTTTCCGTGCCGGATTCGCTCTCTATATCAGTCTGCGCTTCTGTCTCCGGTTCGCTTTCTGTTACGGTCTGCGCTTCTGTTTCCGCTTCGTTCTCTGTTCCGTTCTGCACTTCCGTTCCCGGCTCGCTCTCCGTGTCAGTCTGCATCTCTGTCTCCGGCTCCTGTCCCGTCGCCGCAAAGACAAAGTCGGAAAAGCCATCCGTTTTGAATTTCACGGATGTTACGCCGTCCTGCGCCGGGGTATACGCTGCTTTCGTCTCCAGCAAAGCCGCCTTCCATCCGTCTATCCCGTCTGTACCTCCAGCGGCAAGTTCTTTCTCCGTCATGCTCCGGATGTGGAAAAGCGTAAGCCGCTCCTTCTGGAAATCTGTGCCGGAAAACAGCGGATTTTCAAACGTAACCGTCACCTCCAGCTCTTCCGGAAGCAGACCGGACGCATCCTCAAACTCCTGCAGACTGATTTTCTTTCCCTTTGCTGTTGCAAAGTGGATATCATAAATCTGATATGCCCCGAAATAACTGTCCTGTGATATCTTCTCCACCAGAGCAATATCTTTTTTGTAAGCATCCCCGTCAGCCTTCACGGGCTGTACTTCAAGAACGGCATTCTTAGGCAGCGTGATGCTCTCCGGCACCTTCACCGTAACAGAAATACCGCCTTTTTTCCATGTATATTCGTCCTTTGTTTCCGCCTCTTTTTCCGTCTGTTTCTCCGTCGTTTTTTCTGTCGGCGCTTCGGTCAGCTTTTCCGTCGGTGCCTCGGTTTGCTTCTCTGCAGGTGCTTCCGTTGACGCCTCAGTTGGCTTTTCCACCGGTGCTTCTGTCATCGTCGCCTCGGTCGGCTTTTCTGATGGCGCTTCCGTGGGCGCCTCGGTCGGCTTTTCCGCTGGCGCTTCCGTGGGGGCTTCGGTTGGCTTTTCTGACGGTGCTTCCGTCACCGGCGCCTCGGTCGGCTTTTCTGCCGGTGCTTCGGCCGGCGTCTCTGCCTGTGCCTCCACAGCCTGTTCCATCTGTACCTCCTGCACATTCTCCGCCAGAGCTATATGATTCGAAAACAGCATTGCCGCTCCCAAAAGCATCGCAGCTCCTTTTCTTCCCCATTTTTTCATAATAATCTTCCATCCTCCGTTCCGGATTCTCCCATCATTTATAATACCATTTCTGACAGGCTGATGCGGTTCCTGTCCTTTCCGCACCACTGACAGCATACAGATATCGTCTCTATTTTTTCTCTAAAAATCACGCAGCGCTCTGCATCCGTCTTATTGATTTCCAGTATAGCACAGTTCTTTCTTTTTTAAAACTTCATAAAATATAAATAAGGCTAAATTTTTTCTTAAAATGTCATCATGCCTATTGTTTTCTCCACAAAAACGTGCCATAATGGGCACGTAAATGAGGGTTATGTTTTAATAAAAACGGGGAGATTTCTATGACATTAAAATCCGGAAAAAAACTGTGGAACAAGTACCGGCATTTTGTACCGGTTATTCTTTACCTGCTTTTTTATCTTGCTGTATTTGCTTACGTGGAAAACAGACCGGTGCACAATATGCATATGCTGGTTTCAAAATGGGACCGTCTGATTCCGTTTTGTGAATATTTTATTGTGCCGTATTTCATGTGGTTCGGCTATGTAGCTGCCGCGGTGCTCTATTTCGCTTTTGTCGAAAAAGACCGCAGCCAGTACTGGGCGCTGATTACAAACCTCGGTATCGGGATGACGCTGTTTCTGATAATTTCTCTTGTATATCCGAACGGTCACACGCTCCGTCCTACATACCTGCGCCGCGATAATATTTTCATGGATATGGTGCGTTTCCTGTGGACAATCGACACGCCCACCAATGTGCTGCCAAGCATTCACGTGTTTAACTCTGTGGCGGTTCATATTGCTGTTGCCGGATGTCCTGCGCTGAGAGAAAAGCATCCGCAGATAGTGCGCGGCTCGCTGCTTCTCTGTATTTCCATTGTAGCGGCGACCATGTTCCTCAAACAGCACACTGTTATTGATGTGATTTCGGCACTTGGACTGAATATCGTATGTTACTATTTTATTTACCAGCCTTCCCTCTCCCGCAGAGAGGTTTCCGACCACGTCAGAGGACGGCTCCAGTAAAAGCCGCCCCTCAGAGTGTCCGGGAACAGAAGGTTTTCTCAGAACGTGTGCCGCCAGGCGTATCATAAATAAGGCTCCGGAATTTCTCCCGGAGCCCTTTTTGTTTCTGTCTGTATTTCTGTTTTTGTACTTCTGCACAGTCCGACATTCGTCTGCAGCCGCCAGACATCATCACTGTGTCCGATTCTGTCTTTCTTTAAGCCTTTCCTGCACTTCCAAGTACGTACTGAATCTTGTGAGCAACCATATCCTTTACAGCCTGACGTGCCGGTTTCAGATACTGACGCGGGTCGAAGTGATCCGGATGCTCTGCAAAGTATTTGCGGATATTTCCTGTCATAGCAAGACGGATATCGGAATCGATGTTAATCTTGCAGACAGCCAGCTCTGCTGCGTGACGAAGCTCTTCTTCCGGAATACCAATCGCATCCGGCATATTTCCGCCGTACTGATTTACCATCTTCACGAATTCCTGCGGAACGGAAGAAGAACCATGAAGTACAATCGGGAAGCCCGGAAGACGCTTGATGCACTCTTCCAGAACGTCAAAACGCAGTGGAGGCGGAACAAGAACACCATCCGCGTTGCGTGTGCACTGGGAAGCTTTGAATTTGTATGCGCCGTGGCTTGTACCAATAGCGATTGCCAGAGAGTCGCAGCCTGTCTTATCAACAAACTCTTCAACCTCTTCCGGACGTGTATAGCTCTCGTGTCCTGCCTCTACGCAAACCTCATCCTCTACGCCTGCCAGAGTACCAAGCTCTGCCTCAACTACTACGCCGTGCGCATGAGCGTACTCAACAACCTGCTTTGTGAGTGCGATGTTATCTTCAAAAGATTTGGAGGATGCGTCAATCATAACAGAAGTAAATCCGCCGTCGATACAGCTCTTGCAAAGCTCAAAGGTATCGCCGTGATCCAGATGCAGTGCAATCGGAATCTGCGGGTTTTCCTGAACCGCTGCTTCTACCAGCTTTACCAGATAGGTATGGTTCGCATATGCGCGTGCGCCTTTGGATACCTGAAGGATAACCGGGCTGTTCAGTTCGCCTGCTGCTTCCGTAATACCCTGCACGATTTCCATGTTGTTTACGTTGAAAGCGCCGATAGCGTAGCCGCCATTGTATGCTTTCGCAAACATTTCCTTAGTTGTAACTAATCCCATTTCGTCCATCTCCTTTTTTCTTTTTGAAACCATTGCGATTCCATAAATCCATAGGTCGAGTATAGTATACCACAAACCTTTTTTTTCAGCAATAAATAATTCGCTTTCAATCTATACTTCTTTGCATAGTTGCGCCAGACGGATTGCCTTAAACAGACTGACCCTCCGTTCATCCTCTGACTCCCATATCTCTGCATGATAGATATTTTTCTTATTGCCAACAGGATACGGACACGTTTCTACGCTCCTGCAAGTCCCTGCTCCTATTTTTACTGCTGTATGATAATCGTTTCTCCTCCCGAAACGTTTTCGAAACGTTTCTACTATTTCCTGCTCTGTTCTTTCTCCGTCTCTGTCCACAGAAACGCCTTTTTCATCCATGAATAAAGCTGCCGTAGGCTTTCCGGATATAAATCCATCCGGGTCAGAGATTCTGACAGCACGATACAGCATTTCTGTATTTTCAATTTTCTCCGGATTCATAAAAACACTCCACACTTTCATTTATTCGCTGACTGACATTCTCTGTAAATATCTGCACCTGCGCCAGAGAAAAATCACCGCCAGGAATATACACTTTTTCTGTCTTTCTTTCTCCCACTTCAAAAGCAAGCAGACTTTTGTCCTCCTTTTCATATTGCATCAACAGACTGTTGCGCCCCGTCGGCGCTATCTGCGGCTGTTTTACAAGCGCTCCGATAATCGATTCAAAAAAATGAATAGCGGTATCAGAAAAAGCACTGCCTCCCGTCCCATTCCAGTTATTCTCTAATCGTGTCATTTTCTTTATTTTGTTAAGATTTTCTTCCTTCAGCATATCTATCACCTTATGAGGGTACTTGCCTGCCGCCCTTTTTTTCTGTTTCTGATTAAAATAATGTGTATATGATGATGCAATAAAATCATATTTTATTGTATTTGTGTTCTTCATTGGAATATACAAAACATCTTCCAGAATCCACATCGTTTTTAAATAATCCTTTCATTTCAATTTTATCATTTTTTATTTATATTTGTATCTTATCATATGAAAATCCATTTGTCAAGGCATTATCAGCCAAAAAAGGAAACCGCTTTTAAACGGTTTCCAGTATCTTTTTCTGCCATATTTTCTAAAATTGTTTCTATCAGACATCAGTTATCCAGCTCCCCGGTAAGCTGACAGATCTCGTCTATCATCGCCCCGATAGTATCTATGGTATTGATAAACGGTTCGCTGGTGGTGATATCAACGCCCGCCATCCGGGCAAGGTCCGCCGGGGATTTGGTGCTGCCCGCCGCAAGCACGCGCTTCCAGTCGTCGACCGCGGTCTGTCCTTCTTCTTCGATACGCCTGCATACCTGGGTCGCGATGGTCAGACCGGCGCTGTAGGTGTAGGAATAGAGTCCCATGTAGTAATGCGGCTGGCGCATCCAGGTCAGCTCCGCGCCGTCACAGATTTCCACGGCATCGCCCCAGAATTTTTCCAGCGTCTCCCGCATAATGCGGTTCAGAGTCTCCGCCTGCACGCTCCCGCCCGCGTCAATCAGCCGGTAAACCTCCCGCTGATAGACCGCCTCCAGAAAATGCGTAACAAAATTGTGGTAATACGTCTTGCCGACCATGCAGCCGAGCACCCAGCGGCGGAAACGCTTGTCCGGATTTGTTTTCAGCAGATAATGCGCCATCAGAAGCTCGTTCATGGTTGACGGAGCCTCCACAAAGTAAGTAGAAACATCCACGCCGTACACCGACTGCGCCTCATTGCACGCCTTAAAGTGTCCGGCATGTCCCAGCTCATGCGCCAGCGTAAATACATCCGCCATCTGATTGTGCCAGCTAAGAAGAATAAAGGAGTGCGAACCGTACGGGCTTGAGCAGAAGCCTCCCGTGGATTTTCCCTGGTTCTGCGCAAAATCCACCCAGCGCTCACGATAGGCGGTCCGTATCATTTCCACGTAATCCTCTCCGAGAACCGCCAGACCTTTTTCAATATAGTTCTTTGATTCCTCAATCGTAACGGACGGCACATACGACGGGTCGATGCCCAGCTTTAAATCCGCCGACGTCATCCGCTCCAGACCATACGCCTTCTGCAGAAGCTTTGCATATTTGCGCATATGCGGCGCCAGCCTTTCCATAATAAGGTCAAGCTGGCGGTCGTACATTTCGCGGCTGACCTCCTGCTGAAACAGCAGACTGTCGATTACCGAATCAAAGCCGCGCAGCTTCGCCATAATCTTTTCCGACTGCACCTGCGTCTGGTACGCCGCAGCCGTCACATTTTCATACTGGCGGATTTTCTCTGAAAAAGCCCGGAATGCTGTCCGCCGCACTTCCGTGCGCGGCTCATATTCATAAGAATCCTCAAACAGCGAATAGCCGAGCGGAAATTCTTCCCCTTCTGCCTCGAAAGAATCAAACTTCATATCAGCGAGCTTCGCCATATCATAAATCTGGTAAGGCGCGTTAAACACCGGAGAAAGCGCCGCCAGCACCCGCTCCGTCTCCGGCGTAAGCTGATGCTTCTTTTTGCGCAGCAGTTCACGAAGATAGCTGCCATTCCCCTCTTCCAGTGCCGCCGCCTCCTTTAGGACAGTCTCGTCCTGCATAAGGATTTCACTTTCAATAAAACTGATACGGCTGAATACCTCCGAGAGCAGCATCCCGATTCTCTCATTGCGCTCCTGGTTTTTCACATCATAATAGTCAACCGAAACCGCCAGCTCGCCGTAACTGCCAAGCAGTCCCGCTTTTTCATAAAGCTCCTGCGCTTCCGTCAGACAATCGCTGATTGCCTGCGGCGTGACAAGCTTTCCTTTATAAGTCTCCTCCAGATGGCGTCCGAGCTCCTCCAGCCGCTTTGCGTCCGCCTCCAGCGCTTCCTCCGTATCGTAAATCACCGAAAGATCCCACGTCAGCTCCTCCGGAACGTCCTTTCTCATCACAAGTCCCATCTATAAACACCCCTTTCAGAATTATATCTGCAAATTCTCTGCGTATCTGAATGAAATTATATTTCTGGGCATCGTTTCTATATATGCCTGCTCTTTATGCATAAAAGAGATAATCTCATTCTTACTCATTTTTCCGAGCTTTTCAATAACGGTATCCAGAATCCCCTTATCTTCCCTGGAAAGAAACGGAAATGAGACATCCCCCTTTAACGAAAAATGATATGCATTGGTCTCTCCCATATCTACTTCCTCGCACGGAACATCTTTTAAATCGATAATAGAATTATGTCCCACCGGCACAGCTCCCATTGGCAAAGCCTGATAAACCAGTCCGGTTATCGCAAATCCTCTTTTCTTGTAAGAAAGCGCATCCGCATACCACATCAATTTCATAAGCTTTACTTTATAAAGATTCGTCACATGCGCCGAAGCCGCAAAATAACGCATTACATCTACCGCCTTGTCTAAAGAAAGCTTTGTATTTCCGTGAAACTCCCGATTTCCATAATATTTCGCGTAGCTTGCCTCAATAGCCTTACGTAAATAGGAATCCTGGTTCTCTTCATAGAGAGCCGTAGCGGTATTCAGATATTTATGGCAGGCATCCGCAGACAGATTCCCTTTTGCCTCATCCAGCAACGCCAGAAACCACTCCGGGTCCTGCGCAAGCTTCCTTAATATAGTATCATGTGCCCTGTCCTGCACCTGATGGCTCTCATATCTCGTAATCGTTTTACCACCCCAGCCAAGAAGTGTACTGAGGTCCCTCTGGCTGATACCATACTTTTCACGAATGCCACTGATTTCAGAGGATGTTAAAAGCCCTTCTTTCTTCCTGTAAGCATCTTTAAGGCGCACATCATTATCCTTCATCTGCTGTTCATCCATATACAGCTCTTCTGCCGCGTCGCAGTATAAATAATATGCATCATAATCAATCTTTACATCCTTAAAAACTGCCTGTTCCTCAGCAAGAACTGTTTTCACTTCATGTTCTTCCATACAGCATGTGCATAAACGTTTTTCACTTCTGATAATCTTCATTTCCATGAAAACACCTCCCGATTCTTTCTGTACGGAAACATTTCCGGCACAAACGGTTTTTCTGCAAAGTGAAAAGACATTATAAATGTTGTGGTCGCTCCGTACATTCCCAGGAGCTCTACTCTGATTTTGATATATACATCGTCGCTGCCGTTATAAACTTTTCCAAACTCACGCATTTCACTTCTTTTGGGGAACCGGAAATCCTTCACTGTACGCATATAATCTTCCACGCGAAGCATTAATAATTCTCTCTTTAATGCATCTACAGGATTTTCATCCGGAAACAGGGTATTTACTGTATACTGATTTGTATATTTTTCATTCCGTTTGTCATCTACCCGTCTTTTGACCTGAAATTCTATCTTTGCCCCATTATTAAGTGCAAATTTCAGATTCTGGATATACGCTCTGACCTCCGTCTCACTTTCAATTCGTGCTTTTGTCTCTTCCGACAACTCTATGCTCCTCCATATAAGTATCATTTGATACCTATATCATATATCATATTTTTCACATTGTCAACGACGGATTCATTCCTCCTCTTCCTCGTCCGCTGCTCCCGTGCGGAAACGGCTGCGGAATACAGTCGGGGAAAAGCCGGTGTATTTTTTAAATGCCACCGAAAAATAATTGGTGTCCCGGTAGCCCACCATTGCGGCGATTTTTCCGGTCTTCAGGTTTGTGGACTCCAGCAGCTTCTGCGCCGTCTCGATCCGCCGTCGGACGATATATTCGTTGCAGCCCTCGCCCGTCACCTTCTTGTAGAGCTTCGACAGATAGTTGGGCGTGATATAAAACCGCGCCGCGATGCTTGACACCGACAAATCCTCCTCCAGATGGTCGTCCACGTAGCGGCGCACCTTCGGGATGAGGTCGTTGATCACCTCTTTTTCCTCCCCGAAAAGCTGCTGCAGAAACGTCCGGGTAATCTCGCAGGCATTCTGTCCGTCCACATTCATAATGTGACGCATCAGCTCCTCTAACTGTCCCTGCCGCAGCGAGCCGCCCGTGCTGCTCACATAGGCAAAGCTGACGGCGTTCGCCAGATCAAAGCAGTATTTTCTCACGCTGGTCACAGTGACATTATACGATTCCACCGCCTGGCTGAAGGCATCAAATACCCGCAGCACATATTCCGAATTTCCCACGTTGGAGCACATCGCATTCTTAAATTCCTCGTAGATTTCATGAAAAAGCATACTGCGCTTTCCGGTATGCCCCGACTGCAGCAGCTCTCTCGCCGCGTCGCCCTTCTCCTGGGAAAGGTGCACAGCGTCGTTGTAGGAAATATAAAGCTGCGCAAATCCCTTCACCGAGCTGCCGAGCACAATCTTCGGCGCAGCAATCATTTCATCCTTCATGATGCTGATCAGCTCCTGTATACGCTCATAAATCTCATTCACATACCCGTGATTAAAGAATGCGACCAGAATCCTCCCCGTGCCCTCATCGTCCGCAAAGGTGATGCCCTGTCCCCTTGCGTCCACAAGACCGATACAGATTTCCTTGATGGACATCAGCCAGTAGCTGTCCTCCCGCTCATCGCGCATCCCGGACTGCTGCGGAATTAAAATGGCAATCTGCAGCTCCTGGTTCGGCGAGAGCGAATACTCCCGGTACATCCACTCCAGCTCCGCCTCTTCGGTATCCCGCCGGTGCGCCAGGTGACGCATCAGGCGCTCCAGACGCATCTGCTCCGTATTTCCCCGGACACGCCGCAGCGTATTTTCCATCACCAGGCTTTCCCGCTCCTTCTCAATCGAATCAATCTGGCGTCTTATCGCCTCCGTCAGCACTTCCTCGTCAATCGGCTTTAAATACAAATCCTCCACATGCATCCGGATGCACTCACGCGCATAGTCAAAGCGGTCGTACCCGGTCAGCACGATGATTTTCATATCCTCCTTCAGCCCGTTTGCGCGCTGGATCAGCTCCAGCCCGGTCATTTCCGGCATATTGATGTCCGTGATCAGAATATCCGGCTGCTTCTCCCGGATAATCTCCAGCGCCTCCGGCGCGCTTCCCGCCTGGTACACCTCCGATACCTTCAGCTCTTCCCACGGAAGCCCCTTGCTCATTCCCATCCGGATCATTTTTTCATCATCTACAATTAAAACCTTATACATTTACTCCTCCGAAGCTTCCCGCTTCTTTTCCGGCGTCAGAATCGCCGTCAGAGAGACCGCTGTCCTTCTCCGCCGGCAGCGTAATCGCCGCCGTCACGCCCTGCCAGGCATTGACCTCATAGTGCAGCCCGTATTCCTGTCCGAAAAGAAGCTGTATCCGTTTGTTTACATTTCGCACGCCATAGCCGAAATCCGCCGCGTTCGCCGCCAGATATTCGTTCATCTGCGCTACACGCGCCTCTGTCATGCCGTTGCCGCTGTTCGCCACCCGCAGCACGATATCGCCGTTTCCGCACTCCTCGACCCAGATAAAAATATTGCCGTTTACGCCCTCCCGGCGCTCGATCCCGTGCTCCACCGCATTCTCCACCAGCGGCTGCAGCGTCAGCTTCGGCAGCAGCACCTGCCGGTATTTTTCATCCACATTGATATCCAGGTGAAGCCGGTTATCATAGCGCATGTTCTGGATGAGCACATAATATTCAATATGCTGCAGCTCCTCCGACAGAGGAATGATATTCTTTCCCTTGCTCAGACAGATGCGGTAATACGACGCCAGCGCCTTCACCAGCGTGGAAATCTCCCGGTTGCCGTCCGCCACCGCCTGCCAATGGATGCAGTCCAGCGTATTATACAGAAAATGCGGCTGAATCTGGGACTGCAGCGCATTCAGGCGCGTCTGGGAAAGCTGCTCCTGCTTGACGCGGATTTCCTCCATAGAGGCTTCCAGCTTGTCCATCATCGTATTAAACCCGTCCGCCATCGGCTCAAAATCCTTTCCAAGCGGCTCCGCATTGATGCGCACGTCCATTTTTCCTTCGGACACCCGCGCCATTTCCCGCACGATATCATCCAGCGGCGCGTAAATCCGGGAAAACTGTCTGCCAGCGATTGCCGAAAGCCCGAAAATCACCAGAATCAGCAGCAGGGAAACCACCCAGATGGTGCGCATACTGGTATGATACAGTTTATTAAGAGGCGTCACGCTGAGCAGATAATAATTCCAGCTTCCGATTTTGTAATAGCTGACCAGCTTCCCATCTTTCTGGAAGGAGCCGTTCGTTCCGTCTAAATATGCCGCAATGCCGGAAATCTCCTGCTCTTCCTCCATTTCCTGCCCGGAAATCACATTTCCTTCTGTGTCCACCAGCATCAGCTCAGAATACTCTGTATCCGAAATCTGTTTTTTCACACTGAGGCTCTCCAGAAAAATATTCTGGAAATTAATACAGAGAATCCCGTAGGATTTTCCTACAATCTGGTTGGAATACGCCGGATAGTACACGGAAACCGTATACTGGGAGCCCTTGAAATAATTGTTGCTGTAGGAAAGCCGCATGGCGCCGCTGCCCGGCTGGCTTTCCTGCCAGTCCTTCTCCCAGGAATCCTCAAAATCCGCATAGGAAACGCCGCTTCCGCGGTACAGGTATTCGCCGGAATCCTCTTTCAGCAGCGCGATAAAATTAATATTGTCATTGGAATTATAAATCTGCGTCAGCATTTCTCTTGCCGACTGCTGGTTTTCCACCTGTACCACCCTGTCGCTGTCACCCTCCAGAAAATCCTGCACAGAGTCGTTCATCAGAATTGCCCGGCAGGTATTTTTGTACTGTTCCAGCGACCCGTTATAGCTCGTCGCCAGCAGCTCAAGCTGATTCTGCACCAGCTTTTCCGTATTTACGCGCAGGTTGTTCGCCGATATCCAGGTAGTCAGCAGGAGCACGAGCAAAGAGACCAGTACAATGCTCGCCAGAAAAAATGCCTTCATCCTTTTCGCAAACGTCCATTTATGTACCAGTCTCTTCATTTATAGCTTCTCCTTTGTTGTTTTCCCGCAAAGGCATTCCTGCTCTGTAAGCATCCAGCAGCCGCAGCAGTCCAGCCCGCCGTTATCCTGCTTCTACTTTACCGCAAATCGGAAATTTCATCAACCCTTTACCGCGCCTGCCGTCATACCCTTAATCAGCTTATCCTGCGCAAAGATAAACAGAATCAGCATCGGCAGCAGCGTCAGCACCAGAACCGCCATAATCATCGGCGTATTCATGGAATATCTTCCGCGGAATTCCCAGACCGCCAGCGGCAGCGTGCGGTTTTCCGCGGACTGTGTCAGCGTATAGGCAAAGCTGAATTCATTCCACATATTTACACCGTTGTAAATTGCCAGCGTAGATAAGCCCGGCTTGGAGAGCGGCAGAATCATCTTAAAAAACATCTGGATTTTGTTGCAGCCGTCAATCTCCGCCGACTCTTCAATCTCCTTCGGGATACCCTTCATAAAGCCGGTGAGGATAAATACGGAAATCGGCACGCCCATCGCCACGTACGGTCCAATCAGCGCCCAGATGGAATCGTACAGTCCCATCGAACGGGTCATCTTGAAAATCGGAATCAGGGTTACGTGAACCGGAATCGACATACAGGCAACAATCAGCGCGTAAATCGGTCCGTTCAGCTTAAACTTAAAGCGGGAAAGCGGATAGGATGCGCACGCCGCCACAAGAAGGAGCAGCGTAAGCGAAACCGCCAGCACGATCACACTGTTTATAAAAAATCTTCCGAAATTGCCGGTGATTACCTCGACATAGTTGTCAATATAAAAGCTGTCGGGCAGTGTGAAAACGCCCTTTGTCAGCATTTCAAACTTTTCCTTGAAGGAGTTCAGCACCATGAAGATAAACGGTGTGATGGATACGACCGCCATCGCTATCGCCAGAATAATGGCGATGGTCCAGCTTATCCTGCTTTTGATTTTACTTTTTTTGTATCTGTCCATTTATGCTTCCTCCTTTCCGTTAATCAGCCGCATGGTGACAAGCGCGATTGCCGTAATTAAAATAAACATACCTGCCGCCACTGTGGAGCCGTAGCCCATGTTAAATTCCGAGAACGACAGCTTGTACATGTAGGTCGCCATCAGCTCGGTAGAGCGTCCCGGACCGCCGTTTGTCATAACATAAATCAAATCGAAATACTTCAGAGAACCTACCATAGACATAATCGCCGCATTTTTCAGAGTCGGCATCAGAAGCGGCAGGGCAATCTTCCAGAAATACTGGCCGCGTGTCGCCCCGTCGATTCGCGCCGCCTCAAATACATCCGTAGAAATATTCGTGAAGCCCGCCATCGAATATACCATGTAAAACGGCGTGAACTGCCATGCGATAATGGCGATAATCGTGTAGAGCGCCGTGTCCGGATTACCCAGAAGGTCAATATTTCCTCCGCCGAAGAAATTGGAAATCGCGCTTACAATGCCGCCCTTGGTTGCCAGCGCATAGGTAAACAGAAAGCCGATTGCCACGGAGGAAATCAGCATCGGGATAAACCAGATGACCTTAAAGATATTTCCCTTCTTCCCGACAAAATCCAGGAAGGTTGCCATCGCCAGACCGAGCGGAATCTGGATACAGATGGAAAGTATCATGATAATAATGTTATTTCTGAACGCGTACCAGAAATTTCCGTCCCTGATCAGCGTTGCCCAGTTGGACAGCCCGATAAAGGTCTGGTCCGAAGAAATACCGTTCCATTTATAGAGGCTGGTCTGGAAGGTATTGATAATCGGATAAAACACGAAAACTGCCAGAACAATCAGCACCGGAGCCAGAAAGATTGCCGCTACCCGGTTCGTCTCTCTCTGCTTCTGTACAAGTAATGAATTTTTATTCATAAGGAACCTCCTTCATTACCGGCGGCTCCCGCCGGTTTTTTTAAAAAACAGGATACCCGCTGCAGATATCCTGTTTTTCCTAGAGAGTGATAATAGCCAATTTTTTTGCGGTGATTATTTAGCTTTCCGCGTTGTAAGCCTCCATAGCCTCCTGCATCATTGCCTGCGCCTCTGCCGGTGTCTTTGTCAGACCAAATACCTCCTGCAGACCATCCAGGTGTGCGTTTGCAACTGCGGGCGGAAGATATTGGTCATACCAGAGCTGGATGGAAGATGCATTGCTTACTGCTTCCATGATTGCCTGCGTTACCGGCTCCGTCGCATTTTTCTCAACACCATTTACCGGTTTCATTCTGCCGCGCTCCGCCGCAAATTCCACCATCTCATCGCCTACCAGCAGGGAAGCAAATTCGATTGCCGCGTCAAGTTTTTCGCCTTCGCAGTTGAAGGAGATAAAGTTATCGCCAACCGTACCAACGATAATGGAATCGTCCACATCCGGTGCGCCCTCATATGCCGGGAACTTGAACCAGCCGATGTTTTCATCAAAGAATTCTTCGCTGTCAGACTTAATTGTCTGTGTATACCAGGAACCGATGCAGGTCATCGCCGCCTCGCCTGTGTACAGAAGCTGTCTTGCCTGTCCGTCGTCCTCGCTCAGCGCGTTTACGCCCTCCGGGAAGTAGCCCTTCTGTACCCATTCCTGAATCTTCTCGCCTGCCCAGATGAAGCACTCGTCCTCAAAGGAGCCTTCTCCTGCAACCGCTTTCTCAAACGGTTCCAGCCCGCCGTAGCGTGTCGCAAGGTTCATGAAATACATGGAACCGGTCCACTTTGTGGAGTTCGCCAGCGCAAACGGAACAATGCCGTTTTCTACCAGTGTGTCACAGACCGCTTCCAGCTCTCCGATGGTCGTCGGCACCTCCAGTCCGAGGTCTGCGAAAATCGTCTTGTTGTAGTAGATTCCGGAAATGGAAATGTCATTATACGGAACCGCATAGATCTTGTCGTTGTAGGTAGCCTGCGAAATAGACGCCGGCATCAGCCTTTCCGGAAGGTCCGTGCTGTTAAACTGCTCGGTAATATCCTGTGCAAATCCCGATTCGATGTACTCAATCATCGGACCGCCCGACCAGTGGGAATACATATCCGGGCACTCTCCGGAGCTCATGGCGATAACCAGCTTCTCTTTGTATGCGTCGTTCTGCGTCGGTACATTGACAACCGTATAGCCGCTCTCTGTAGTAGAGTTGAATTTCTCAACCGCCTCGTTGATGATTTCCAGATCATAGCCCTCTGCCTGTACATTCCAGAAGGTGATCTCCTCCGCCGATGCACTCATACCGCATACGGTTGTCGCTGCAAGCGCCGTCCCAAGCAACGCACTGATAAGTCTTTTTTTCATTTGCTTATCCCTCCTATTTGTGTTTTGATGTAAAAATCTTATCATTACAAATATGCATTTTCCATTAAATAAACTATCCAGATTATATAAAAAAGTGGGTTTTGACGAATCGAAACCCACTTTTTTATATATTTTGCACATTTTTAAAGATTTATCCGCCCCACGCTCCTGCAGTATGACGAATCCCTTAAAAAATCTGCTGTATGCTCTTTCTTTCCGTATCAGAATACCCCTGCACGTTCCGTCTGTCCGTATCAGAAAACCTGCTTCGCGTTCCGTCTGTCCGTATCAGAAGACCTGCTGCACGTTCTTTCTGCTCTCGAATGGTCCTGCCAGCGGATGGAGCCTGCGGTGCGCACCGTTGTAGTCGCTGTCAAAGAAAATCGGCGTGCCGTCCGGATTTTCAAATTTCTGCTCCGGCTCGAAGGCTTCTCCGAGAACCTCCGTGGAAACAAACGGCGTCTCAAATTCCGGCAGAAGCTCGTAAAGGTTTGTCTCCAGCATCACCTTGCCGTCCTCTTCCGTGAGCTTCCAGCTTACCGTATGCTCCCTGTCTTCCCGGTAGTTTTCCTCCGTGTCGCAGGGCTGCGCTCCATTGAAGTACACATTTCCGCCCGTATAGACCGGCATATGGTCATAATAGAAATCCTTATGTCCGTGGGCGACAATCGACTGCGGCGTAAACTGCGCGCGGTATGCCTCCTCCGTCGGATAGCCGTCATATGGCTTCGTTCCGCACACAAAGTTGAACTGCTTCTCCTCGCCCGTGCTCTTCACATAAGCAAGCAGGTCCTCACGCACCGGCTGCTGCACAAAAATATTGTTATAGAAACGCGCGTCGCCGTGCAGAATGGTCATAAAGCCCGCCACTTCCGTTCTGTGCGGCACATGGTACGGCGTATAACGGTTGGACGGCAGCACGCCTGCGCCGTTGTCCGTTCCGTCGCCCACCCAGGTAAAGGAACCGGCAATCAGATTGTGCACCATCGCCGTTCCCTGCGTGCTGATACGGCAGGAGCAGTTCGACAGCAGCAGATTGTTGTCCACCAGTGTCGGACCGTGCGAAACCTCGATGAAAATATCCTCCGCCAGGGACAGGGAATTCGTAATCTTTGTTCCCTTCGGCGGCACATTGTCGTGAAACAGGTTCTGCGTCACACGGGTGCCCTGCGCCTGCCAGTCCAGCCACAGACCGCGCGTGCAGTGATGGATATGGTTTCTCCGATAGA
This sequence comes from Marvinbryantia formatexigens DSM 14469, assembly GCF_025148285.1. Lineage (NCBI taxonomy): Bacteria > Bacillati > Bacillota > Clostridia > Lachnospirales > Lachnospiraceae > Marvinbryantia > Marvinbryantia formatexigens. Next base: position 1,811,167 of record NZ_CP102268.1, read on the forward strand.
TCACGTCGATTGCCGCGTGCATTTTGATGCCGCCGATCTCCGCACCCGCAAGGTCCTGCTTATTATTAATATGATGAATGTGGTTGTCCTCAATGATGGAGAACACGCCGCCAAGATGTCCGACAATGCCGGTCTGTCCGCAGTCGTGGATGTTGCAGCGGCGCACAATGTGATGACCGATATTCTCCTTCGTCCAGCCCTCAATCTGCGCCTGGCAGATAGCGTCTCTCTCCGTCTGGGTGCCGTCCTTGTAGTATTTTGTCGTCCACTTGTTTTCGTTGTTCGGCTGCAGATATTTTCCGAGCGAAATACCGGAGCATCTGGAATCGGAAATCTCGCAGTCTTCGATAATCCAGCCCTTCGACCAGTGCGGTCCTACCATGCCCTCCTGGTATGCCGTCGGCGGCGCCCACTGCGTAGCCGCCTGCTTTACTACAAAACCGGAAAGTGTAATATAATTCACGCCGGTCTTATCCGGGTAGAAGCAGTTTCTGCGCACATTGATCTCCACGTTTTCCCTCGTCGGATCCGCGCCCTGGAAGTTTGCGTAAATCACGGTCGTATCGCCGTCCTGCTCAGTATACCAGGTGTATACGGTCCCCTCCGGATCCCAGGAGGAGTTGTCCACCGCCGGATGCAGCACCTTATCCAGCGTAACTGCCTCGTACATTGCCTTTCCGTTTAAATAAACCTCCCCGGTATGTACCGGCTTGATGTCTGTGTTGTACCAGTCGCCCTTTACCAGAACCGTGTACGGGTTGTAGCTGCCGAAAATGCCGTTCGGAATCCGCGCCGTCCAGACGTCGCCCTCATAATTTGCCCAATCCTTCACTTCCTCCGCGCCGGTAATCACTGCTTTTCCAATCTCCTCGGAACGGTATACAATCGGCGCCTCTTCGGTTCCCGCATTCACCGGATTCACGTACTCACGATATACGCCCGGCGCCACGATTACCTCGTCGCCCGCCACGGCAAGCTTTGCCGCCTGCGTGATGGTCTGAAACGGCTTTTCCTTTGAGCCGTCGCCATTTCTTGCTGCCGTTGCTGAAACATAATACTTCATGTCCGTAATTCCCCCTTTTCTTTTGATGACCGGTGCTCCGTCCGGCTGCCGTCTGCGGAAACAGCCGGCATCTTCTTTTTTATACTTGCATCTTAACATGGCACTGCGTATAATGATAGTCAAAACAGCAATATTTTTAGCCAGATATTGCTGTCCAAAAAAGAGGAGGCCATCATGAATCCGTTTTACGAACAGCAGCATCAGACTCTGCGCACCGCCGTCTTAAATACGCTTTCTTTTCCGGAGCATCTGCATGCCCACACGGAATTTTTGTATGTGCAGGCGGGTGAGACGACTGTGTCCGTCGGAGCCGCCTCTTACGATATGAAGCAGGGCGACTGCGCGCTCATTTTTCCCGGACAGGTACACAGCTATCACGCTTCTTCAGATAACCGCATATGGCTGCTGATTTTTGACGCCGGCGTCGCCGCTTCTTTCCAGTACCTGCTGCAGAAATTCCGTCCCGCCTGCCCGTATCTGCCGGCGGGCCAGGTCTCCCCGGATATCGCACTCGCCGTCTGCCGCCTGGATGATATGAACATGGAAGAAAACCCGGCGCTTGCCGCCGCATGGATACAGATTATTCTCGGACACCTCCTGCCGCGGCTGGAACTCATCGAGAAAAAACAGCCAGAAAATGAGGACCTCACCTACCAGCTCATCCGCTATATGGCGGAGCATTTCCAGGAGCCCCTGTCGCTGGATTCCCTGGCAAAGGCGCTCCACGTAAATAAATATTATCTTTCACACATCTTCTCCGATAAGCTTCACATCAGCTTTCCACAGTATCTCGGACACCTGCGGGTGGATTACGCGTGCAACGCCATGCAGCATTCCGATAAATCGCTCACCGTTATCTGGGCGGAGGCAGGCTTTTCCAGCCAGCGCAGCTTCAACCGGATATTCCGCGAAATCCGGGGAATGAGCCCGCTGGCATACCGGAAGATGGTGAGGTAGGAAAAAACTGACAAAGTGTCAGCCAGATTAACCGGCTTCTCAGGTCAACGCAGTTTTACCTGTTATTCCTTCCCTGTTACTATGCTTCTTATGCTTTGCGGCTATTTTATATATAAAATGATGTGTTTAATATTTTACATATAAACTTTATTCGCATTATTGACTTTCTATTTGTTTTATGTTATTATCTTTTTGCATTTCATCCACCAGCATTCTTTTCGGACTTCTCCTCTGAAGTATCTTCCGAACTGACAATTAAATACCCCGCTTTTGCCCGTACCGGACATGCCCCGCGCTCCCCGGTCATCCGGCACAGCCAGAAGCTGCTTTTAAAATAACCATCAGATTTAATAACGGGCTTTCCTATGCGCAGCTGCATAGCCACTGAATATAGAATAAGGAGGAATCGTCTATGAACAACAAATTAGCAATGTATTTTCCGATGCTGAGAACAAGAGAAGAGGCGCTGTCCGAAATAACCGGCAGAAGCGACCTGCAGAATCTCTTCGCATCATGGAAAAAGGAACAGCAGGAAGAATTTCTGGACTTTATTACCGGCGCACGCGGTGTAAAAGTTCTGTACGATTTTATGTTCAAGGAAATCATGAATCCGGAAAGCGCCCCGGAACGTCTGGAGGACCTGCTTTCCTGCCTGCTGGAGCAAAAAATCAAAATCCTGCGCGTGCTGCCGAATGATACCACACGCATAGCGGATGAGTCATCCCTTCTGGTCACAGATATTGTGGCGGAACTGGAAGACGGCAGTGTCGTCAATATTGAAGTGCAGAAAATCGGCTATGCCTTTCCCGGCGAGCGCAGCGCCTGCTATTCAGCAGACCTGCTGCTGCGCCAGTACAGACGCGTGCGCAGCCAGAAGCAGAAAGCCTTCAGCTACCGGGATATCCGTGATGTTTTCACGATTGTATTTTTTGAAAAAAGCCCGGCTGAATTTCATCGGTACCCCGATATTTTCCTGCATCGCTTTACCCAGAAATCCGATACCGGTTTAAAGCTTAACCTGCTGCAGCAATATCTGTTTATTCCGCTTGACATCTTCCGGAAAATCCATCAAAATAAAGACATACAAAGCAAACTGGAGGCATGGCTTGTATTTCTGAGTATGGATGACCCCGAAGAAATCAGCAGGCTTCTGGAAACTTACCCGGAATTCAGGCCACTGTATGCGCACATCTACGATATGTGCCGGAATATGGAGGATGTTATGGGACTATTTTCTGAAGAATTACGCGAACTCGACCGCAACACCGTGCAGTATATGATTGACGAAATGCAGGACAACATCGACCGGAAAAAGGTACTGCTGGAACAGCAGAAGCAGCAACTGGAACAGATAAATCAGCAACTGATCCAGAAAGGGCAGGAGCTTTCCCAACAGGAGCAGCAACTGGAACAGACGAATCAGCAATTAGAAGCCCAGAATCAGCAGCTTGAAGCCCAGAACCTGCAACTGGAACAGACGAATCAACAACTGGAAGCCCAGAACCTGCAGCTTGAAGCCCAGAACCTGCAGCTTGCGCAGAAAGACAGGCAGATTGCCGAGCTGCAGAAGCTGCTGCAAAACAGATAACGCTTCGGTATATACACGCTCTTTGTAATACCTGGCGCTGTAAAAAAGAAACCCGCCCCTCGAAAATCAGCACCGCGCAAGCAACATATTCTTTCTGCATTTTCGTGCGTATCCCCGCGGGGCGGGTTTCAATTTCCTGCATCCACTCATTGAGAAATCTCAAGTGGATTTGAGCCTTTTTCCCTGGCCTTAATACAGCGTCATTACTTCTACTTCATTGATTGCCGGGTTATAAACAATATCCGCCTCCACTCCCGGCTGCAGGGCATCTACATATTCTTCCTGGATTTTACTGGTCACAAAATTCAGTGAAATCTCTGTTCCATCAGCGGTCCGGAGTCCAAAATTATTTCCATCCCGCCAGGTAACCGTTCCATGAACGTATCCCATATCATTGTTCTTGCCAAATATAATTCCATCCGAATCAAACATCCCGCCTTCCTTTTCCACTTTTGCACCGGGACTGCCAAGCGATTCCAGATAAGATTCCGTTTCCCCGGTATTATCCTCCGGATCCTGTTCCGTCCAGTCCGTATCGCCTGGTGCATACTGCCAGTCGCTCAGATATTCCGCACTGATGTAACCGTTCACGCCCTGGTAGCGCACCGGCATCCAGCCATTTGTCATCTGTCCGGTAATTTCCACGCCCGCTCCGCTTAATACAACCGCCAAAATCTTTCCCTCCACAGACGCCTGGTCGCGGAGATTTACCCCGGTAGTCGCATACATTTTTTTCAATGTCTGCCCCGCCGACGCTGTACCCGTTTCCTGCTCCCCGCTCATGCTGGAAAGAATAAACGCAATATTCTCCTGCTCGGTCTGGCTCAGCACACCCGGATTAAAATCGGCAGCTTCCACTGTACCGCTGTACCAGCTCTTCTGATTAAAATAGTCCTGTATACTCTGCGTTTCAAACTTTCTGTGATGTCTCGCATAAATCTCATTTATTGCCATCTGAAGCTGAGTGTTATTCATTCCGTCAAGGTCTGCGGCTGTCAGCTTCCCAAGAAAGCTGTTTTCCAGAATATATGCATCCTCCGCAATACTCCCCATATCCTCTGCGAAGCTGTCCTCATCTATCGCGCCTTCACCGGGCGATGAAATCACCGTGTTATCAATTATCCACTCCATATCATCCTGAAGATTTCTATACTCTTCCAATATAGCAGCATCGCTTTCATATGCCCTCAGGTCCGTCGGCTGCGTCACATAATATACTCCATGCTCCCCGCTTCCAAGCAGCTTGTAATTCGGCAGATAATCCATAAAATCATAATTTTCGCTGCAGTTCAGCCGGAAAATATTTCCCATATAATCGTATCCGTCTTCTCTTCCTTTTTCCCGTGACGCTATCTGGTAAAATGTCACCCCGTCGCCATCCTCTTCATATTCATAGAGTCCATTCCAGTCAGCCGGAATCGTAACCGCTACTTCCTCAAACTGCAGCACGCTTCTTCCCTGTGCGTCCGTCGTTTCCACACAGTCCCAGATATTCTCCGCTGCTGCGCACTGCCCCGCCAGCGCCGCTGCCAGCATCGCAGACCCCAGACCAAAATATATCCTTCTTCCAGTTTTTTTCTCCATCTTTTCGCATCCTTCCTTATAGATTTTCTTCCCCAATATTTTTCCGCCATCCGCAGAATCAAAGCCTTTATCGCGGGCAATACGCATCGATATCATCCCGCCTTCTAATATAACGCGATCAATTCCACATCCCCAAGTGCAGGATTAAAAATCACGTCTGCTTCCAGCCCCGGCTGAAGTGCCTCAACATACACCTCCGGCAATTTACTGGGCGCAAAATTCAGCGCCACCTCCGTTCCGTCCGCCGTCTGAAGACCAAAATTATTTCCATCCCTCCAGGTAATCGTTCCATGTGCGTAATTTACCGGAGCACTTTTACTTTCGTAAACACCATCACTCTGAAACATTTGCGACTGTTGTTTTATCGCGTCTGACGCAAATGACGCCAGATATGATTCCGATTCTCCCGTGCCATCCGTCATCCCGGCTCCGTCTTCTGTCCCTGTATTTCCCGCCGTGCCCGCATTATCTGGCGTATTCATACTGCCCACCGTACCTGTGTTCCCCGGCACAGCTGCATTTCCCGCCGCACCGTTTGCGCCCGTATTTTCTCCTGTTTCCATTACCGCAGGATCATTCGCTTCTGTCTCTGGAGTCTCTATTCTTTCCTCCGTCAGATAATCCGGACTGCTGTAGCCGCTGATTCCCCGGAAACGTACCGGTATCCAGCCATTTGTTTCTGCTCCTGTTATCTCAACCTGTTCTCCGGTACCGATTACCGTCAGAATTTCAGCGTCTGCATCGGCTCCCGCACGTAAATTTACTTCTGCCGCCGCATACATCCGCCTAAAAGCCATATCCGCAGAATCTGTCTGCTCAGGTTCCGTATTCCCCGGCATACTGTTATCATTTTTCTTCCGCAGACTTTCCAGACCTGCCGCCGCTGCCATGCTTTCTGTTTCCGGCGCTTTATTTATACGCTCTGTCTGCGCCGCACCTGCAGCCGGTTTTCCGTCTTCTCCGCTGCTTTCCGGAACAGCTTTTGCAAATGCCATGACCGACATCATCAAAATGCAGACTGCACATAAAAGCCCCTGTGTCCTTGCTTTTTTATATCTCATAATAGACACAATTCTTTCCTGTACAGCATTTTTCCCGAAACCGCTGCAAAACAACGACGTTCGTCTGCAGCTTTCCGCCTGCGATATTAATGCAAGTGCATAATTCTGTCTCTTTTCTGTTCCCAGAAATCTCACCACCGCCTCATCACAGGACAATTCCATATCCCTGTCAAAAAACAGGTACATCACCCACACAAGCGGATTAAACCAGTGCACACAGCAGATTATAAGACAGAAAAGCTTCCGCAGATTATCATGCCGCCGGATATGTACAAGTTCATGCAACATCACACATGATATCTGCTCACTGTCTGCCTGCAGTAATGATTTCGGCAAAATAATCCTGGATTTCCAGATACCGGCAGTAAGGGGCGTAGCGATTTGGTCAAACACCAGAACCGGAACCTTACTGTCAATACATCCCGCTCTTATCCGCGCCCGTTCTCTTTTTGAAACCGGAAGAGCCTGTCTCAGCATACGGCTCTCACGAAAATAGCCACAGCCTGCAACTGCCATACAGATTACCATACCCAGAATCCACAGCAACGGCAAAACAGGCTGCCCGGAAATTTTTCGATTAATGGCAGATGCCGGTGCATATTCCTGTTCCCGCATTTCCATACCAGCACTCGCTCCAGATACCTGTATAAGGTTCGCAGAATCCCTCAGACCTTCTTCAGCAGCCGCATAGATTCCTGCATCAGTTTCATCTCCTGCTATCCCCTCTTCGGTTTTGTCCCATACCTGTTCCTGGAATGGATATGGATGCGGAACATTCACCTTTACCGGGACACTGACCGGTATGACCAGCCGCAGAATCACAACTCCCCAGAGCATAACAAACAGCCACTTCGGAAGATGATGTATAAATAACCCCCGTACTATCAGTATAAATAAAATCAAAATCCCCGCCGATACATTCATAGCCAGCAGCGTCATTCATTTCACCTCATTTCAGCTTTTCTACCATTTCCTTTAACTGCGTAATTTCCTCGTCCGACAATGATGCTCCCGACAAAAATGCGGCAAAAAACTGCTTCTTTGAGCCGTTGAACATTTTATCAATCAACTCCTCTGTTTCGTGACTCTGTACTTCCTGCCTGCTCACCAGCGCATGGCACATAAATTTAGGATTGTAGCGTTCCACTGCCCCCTTTTCTATACACTTTTTGATTACCGTATACGTCGTATTACGATTCCATCCTGTTTCCTCCTGCAAAATTGCTGCAATCTTCGCTGCCGGCAAATCCCCCTCCCGCCAGAGCACTTCCATAATTTTTAATTCTGAATCGAATAATTTTACCATGTATACCTCCCGTAAGCAAAAATGACTATTGCAATAGTTAATTTGTATTTTTATACTATCACAATAGTCATTTCTCGTCAATATAAAATTATCCATTATTAAAAATATCAGAATCCGCCATGTCTCCGGAAAATATCCTTATTGCTCCCTCAGCATTCTGCGCCGCTCCCGGTAATCCGGCAGCTCCTTTTCCACGATTGCCCAGAATCGCGCGGAGTGGTTCATTTCCCTGCGGTGCGCCAGCTCGTGCACCACCACATAATCCAGCGCTTCCGGCGGCATCCGCATCAGCTTCCAGTTAAAATTCAGATTACCTTTGCCGCTGCAGCTTCCCCAGCGCGTTTTCTGCTCCCGGATGGTAATTCTCCCATAGGTAACACCCATGCGCTGCGCAAAATATGCCACCCGCTGCGGAATATACTGTTTTGCTGCTTCGATTCCTTCCGTGCGCTCCTGCTGCGTAATTTCGGGGCGGGCGCTTCTTTTCTGCATGGCTTCCTGTTTTTGCCGTATCCAGCTCTCATGCCTGCGCACAAAATCTTTTATCTGCCGCTCCGGCATCCGCAGCGGTACCCGCACCACCGTCTGCCCGTCCCCCTTCACCTGCAGACACATCGTTTTCCGCCGCGAGCGGATAACGGTGTATTCCGGCAGACCTTCTTCCCGTCTGTCCGGATTTCCGGCAGCGTTTAGCCTAATATTTTCCGCAGACATCCTACACCTCTATCTGCAGCTCTACCGGGCAATGATCGGAGCCTGTGATTTCCGTATGGATTCTGGCGTCAACCAGCCGGTCCTTCAGGCATTCCGATACACAGAAATAATCGATGCGCCATCCTGCGTTCTTCTCCCGCGCACGGAACCGGTAGGACCACCAGGAATAGACGCCCTCCTGCTCCGGATAAAAGTAGCGGTACGTATCAATAAATCCATTTTCCAGAATCTGACTAAACTTCTCGCGCTCCTCATCCGTAAAGCCCGCGTTTTTGCGGTTCGTTTTCGGATTTTTCAAATCAATCTCCTTATGGGCAACGTTTAAATCGCCGCAGAAAATCACCGGCTTGTTTTTCTCCAGCCCCTTCAGATATGCCAGGAACGCCTCCTCCCAAGTCATGCGGTAGGGCAGGCGCGCCAGCTCGTTCTGCGAATTTGGCGTATAAACTGTCACAAGATAATAAGTATCAAATTCCAGGGTAATCACACGCCCCTCCTGGTCATGCTCCTCGATACCGATGCCGTATGATACCGAAAGCGGCTCCTCCTTTGAAAAAACCGCCGTTCCGGAATAGCCCTTCTTTTTCGCATAATTCCAGTATTGATGGTACCCCTCCAGCGGCAGCTCAATCTGTCCTTCCTGCAGTTTGCTCTCCTGGATACAGAAAATATCTGCATCCGCCTCTTTAAAATACTCTAAAAAACCCTTCTGCACACAGGCGCGCAGCCCGTTTACATTCCAGGAAATCATCTTCTTCATCATACACAAACCTCTCTGTCTTTATAATTCTATGAGTTGTCCGAAAATGAACTCACTTTATTATACATGCATCCTGCCGCCGGCACAACCGTAACCATAAAAAGTTTTCCCTATCTGTTATCACATTTTTTTGTTATAATTTTTTTATTAATATGAATATTCGTAACCGTTTTGTCAGGCTGCCCTGTTATGAATGTTCCTGACATCGGAAAAGGAGGTCTCTATGCACTACAATTTATCGGAAAACAAGATGGAGGATTTAAAAATCGCTTATATCGGCGGAGGCTCCCGCGGCTGGGCGAGAACCTTTATGACGGACCTCGCGCTGGAAGCGCAGCTATCCGGCGAGATACGTCTGTATGATATCGACAGGGAAAGCGCCCTGCAGAATGAGAAAATCGGAAATGATTTGCGCACGCGTCCCGACGTGGTCGGAAACTGGCAGTACCGCACCTGCGACAGTCTGCAGGAAGCGCTGACCGGCGCGGATTTTGTCGTAATTTCTATTCTGCCCGGCACCTTCGATGAAATGGAATCAGATGTACATATGCCGGAGCGTCTCGGCGTCTGGCAGTCTGTGGGCGACACTACCGGACCGGGCGGCATTATCCGCGCGCTGCGCACGCTGCCGATGTACCGCACCATCGCGGAAGCAATCCGGACCTTCTCCCCGGATGCCTGGGTAATCAATTATTCGAACCCGATGAGCCTCTGTGTCCGTATGCTGTACCATGTATTTCCGGAAATTAAGGCGTTCGGCTGCTGTCATGAGGTGTTCGGAACGCAGGAGCTGCTGAAGGGGATTCTGGAAAAAGAACTGCATGTGGAAAATGTCCGCCGCGAAGACATCCATGTCAATGTTGTTGGAATCAATCATTTTACCTGGTTTACAGATGCTTCTTTCCGCGGAATTGATTTGTTTCCGGTTTTCGGCGACTATGCCGGGCGCCATTACGAAGAAGGCTTTGAGGATTCTGTCGCAAACTGGATGAATTCCAGCTTTAACTGCACTCACCGCGTCAAGTTTGACCTCTTCCGGCGCTATGAGGCAATCGCAGCCGCCGGTGACCGGCATCTTGCGGAATTTATGCCGGGCGATGAATATCTGAAGAATCCGGAGACGGTTTCCAGCTGGCGTTTTTCGCTGACCCCGGTCTCCTGGAGAAAAGAGGACTGCCGTCAGCGTATGGAAAAAAGCCGTCGTCTGTACAGCGGCGCGGAGAAGCTGGCCCTGACGCCAACCGGCGAAGAGGGCATCCTCCTGATTAAGGCGCTCTGCGGTCTGGGACGGGTAATCTCAAATGTAAATATTCCCAATACCCGGCTGCAGATACCAAACCTTCCCGCAGATACCGTGGTGGAGACAAACGCCGTATTCGACCGCGACAGCATCCGCCCGGTAGCCGCCGGCGAAATGCCAGAAGCCCTGAAGGAGCTGACAATGCCGCATATCCGCAATTATGAACGGGCTCTGCAGGCGGCAGAGCGGCCGGACCTTTCCCTTATTGTGGATGCCTTTATGGAAGACCCGAATATGAAGGGAAAACGCGTCACCCGCCCGCAGGCGGAATCGCTTGCAAAAGACATGATTCGGGCGACACAAAAATATCTGCCAAAGGAATGGACGGCATTTATCTGATAGACGCATTTACGGGGCGCGGGCTTTCGCCTGCGCCGTGCTCACGCCCTATAAATCCGTCACCTCATACGTTTGCCTGCATGCAAGCATGCGCAAACTCTGAGCTGCCGGATTTTTTCCTAGTCAAGCAGATATCCCGCTTTATATGAGCATTCCAGATAACTTGGATTTTGATAATAAACATCTGTTTTAAAATCCGAAATTTTTTCACTGATGAATGACGAAAACACCTGTAGCAGCTCTTCAGCCTCATGCCCCGGCTCTGCACAATCTTCTATAATAATACTGTATAATCTTCCAATATCTGTTTCACTCGGAATGGTATACTTACAATTTGAAATGGTATCAAATTCTCCCTGCGGAATGTTATACTGTTCAATTAATTCGTCACTTACCTGCTCAAAGGAAAGGCAGTGATTTACTTCCGCATCATACAACTGTTTATGAATCCCTTCTATCCCCAGCCTGTCCACTATTACTTTTCTCTTATTTTTTGTTTTGCGCGCAATATATTCAATTAATGAACACACATAAAATAAATCATTTTGCTCCTTCGTCGTCATAAACAACCTTACTCCCTTCAAATTTTAAACAATCCAGGGCCGACAACGTATGAAAGCTAATCTGATGTGTCGGATAACGAAATTCTGCCAGTGCCCAGAACTGCTTTCTGGTTATTTTCCCGCTTAAAAAATCATTCACATAATTCCAGACGGTATCATTTGCCATTGGTCCTTCTACAATATCGTAAGAGTGCGTTTCTCCTTTTCTGCATCTTGCAATAAAATCCAGCCATTCATCTGTCATTTTCTCAAATACTAAAACAGACAGTTTGTCATCTGGTTCATATAAATAAGAATTTATAACAGGTTCTCCTATTCCACGGTTTGCCCACCGTACAGCCTGTTTCCAATTATTTGTGCAGTAAAATCCCCATGAAAAATCTTTCGTATATCTGGTTTTCCTGCCTTCGGGAAATTCTACGACTTCCTTACTGGCATGGTATAAAAGCATCAGCATCCCTCCATGAAATATTCCCTTTCTCAGGGAATTGCATTATATCTGCAGTTAAATTTAGTGTAACACAAATTGCTGCCAAATGAAACAGCTTCATTTTTCTCAAAGCCACGCCAAGTCGTGTTCCTGTTTCCGCAGCAACGAGAAGCACCTCGAATCCGCTTCGCTCCTTCTCGGTCGCGGCAGTCGCCGCTTACAGATAAGAAAAAAATCCTTTCTGAAAACAAGTTTTCTCAAGGATTTTTTTCTTATCTAATCTTCTCGTTGCTTACGCGCAAAAGAAAAGCACCGCCCCCACAGCTCCTTGTCTGCAAAAGCGATACTTTAAGTGCGCGATCAGGGGCTCGAACCCTGGACACCCTGATTAAGAGTCAGGTGCTCTACCAACTGAGCTAATCGCGCTTTTATTCTTTTCTTTCGGTTTCCTACCGAACGAAACCTATTATATTATATTTCTCCTGCAAATGCAAGCCCTTTTTTATCTTTTTTTAAGATTTTTTGTAGGAGATTTTAAATAAATTTGCAAAGGTTCCCGTGAACGAAGAGAACCGTCCCTGGCAATTCGTAACAGAACAGCCAGGAAAAGGTCCTGTCGGACCTTTTCTCACCTGCCGGCAAAACAGGACCCGCCATGCAGCAAACAGCCTGCACAGGCGGCCTGCTGCATGACATGGCTGCTAACTGTTCATCACTTCTGTTCCAGATAATAGAGCTTCGCGTCATGGACGCCGATTTTTGCACAGAGCGCCTTTTCCTGCATTCCCAGATTTTCTCCGCTCCACAAGTCGGTCACATTATATGCTCCGGAAAGATTCAGCCGCTCAAACGGAATGGCAAAGCTGTTTTCCCAGCCCGCTATATTAAAAAGCGCCACATAGCTTCCGCCGTCCGTGCTCTCCGCCTGCCATGCAATAAAATCACTGGTTCTCACTATCTGGCGGGCATTGCGGCTGGTGCGCAGAAGGCGCAGGACCCTGTCGTTTGTCACCAGATCCCTCGTCCACTCATCCATATCCGTCAGCTCGCAGCCAAGCATCATGGGCGAACGGAATATGCTCCACAGCGTAAACATTGTCCGCTGCTCTTCCTGCGTCAGATTCGTCTGCCGCTCTTTCAGACCGTGCTCACAGCCGCGAATAGAAATATGCCCGACCGGAAGCATATCGCAGTCCGGATAACAGCCTTCCGAAACATACGGGCTCCAGTCATTGCAGCGTCCGAACATTTCCATAATATTTTCCCATTTATCCCAGAAATCATTTGTAATCCGCCACATATTGGCATTTTTGCGCAGGTGGGCAGCCTGACTGACCATAGCCGGTCCCGGTGAAAGACTGAGCACAATCGGTCTGCCGCAGCGGTCAATCGCTGTGCGCAGCATCTCTATTTCATCCCCGCCGTATGCCAGCGTACTTTCATCATTGACACGCCCGTATTTTACGCATATATCATCCACCTTGATATAATCAACACCCCAGGAAGCGTACAGCTCCAGCAGAGAATCATAATATTCCTGCGCGCCGGATCTTGCGGCATCCAGTCCGTACATGTCCGTATTCCAGCAGCAGATGGAGGCCGGATGCGCCACATCTCTTGCCCGGACGGACGTTCCCTTTACCGGTGTATTCTGCGCTACCGCCTGTCTGGGAATTCCGCGCATAATATGAATCCCGAATTTCAGCCCTTTTGCGTGAACATAATCTGCGACTGGTCCGAAGCCCTTTCCTCCCGCCGCAGAGGGAAAGCGGTTCTCTGCCGGAATCAGTCTTCCGTACTCGTCCATGCAAAGGTCTGCAAATATATGATAGTGACTGGAATCTGCCGTCGGTTCATACCACTGGATATCGCAGACGATGTATTCCCAGCCATATTCTTTCAGATGCTCCGCCATATAATCCGCGTTCTGAATCAGCTCCTTCTCAGTCACTGACGCGCCGTAGCAGTCCCAGCTGTTCCACCCCATCGGAGGATTCACAGCAAAATCATTTTTATTCATATTCTCATCCTCTCTTAAATTTTTATATATGGAAGTCTAAATCCCCAATTATCATACCTGCGGATTTCTCCGCGTTTCAGGCTCCCGCAGTTCTGACATCATATTAGCTGCACTTACTCCAGATACCAGGGCAAATCTTCCTCTCCCGCATATTTTCCCCGTTCCTTCTCCATATATTTCCGGAAGACCCTCTCTATCAGAAAAGAAGAAACAAATGCATACACGCCCGGCAGAATCACAAGAAGAAACGACCAGAGATAAATCAGCACAAAGCATACAAGCAGCAGCGCCAGAAGTCCAAGCGTGGCAGGCAGATTTCCCACTGCCATGCAGACTGCATACTGAAGCTGCCTGCCGGTCCGCGCCTCAAATCTGGAGATTACCGGAAAAATCCACACCACCGTCAGAAGCCACGGGAACGCCAGCACAATTCCGCCCGCTGCAAGCATATAGGGATTCATTCCATCCCCGCCCGTATACTTCAGGTAAGCCAGATACCCATAAACGGCAATCAGAGCGCCATATCCCCCATACAGAAGAGTCATCAGGATACCCTGCTTCAGATTGCTTTTAAAAGAATGAAAAAAAGACTTCCATACCGTTTCGCGTTTTCTGCGCACCACCTTCACCACGGTGTAGTAAAGTGCCGCGCTGGCAGGACCAATCGTCACGACCGGCACCGAACATACCAGCCAGAGAAATCCCGCAACCAGAACGTCCGCTATCTGATTGGTTTTATCAAAAACCGGAGCATCCAGCGATAGCTTCATACAGCCCCTCCTCTCCTTTTATGCCGCCCGTCTCAGCAGACCGGATATTCTCTTACGTTTCTGTCTGCTCCATTCGCAGTAACTTTCCATGCTGCCGTATAAAAATATATCAGCTCTTAATCGCGCTGTCCATCTGCCCCTGGATAAAATATTTCTGCAGGCACAGATATACCACAATCAGCGGCAGCATTCCGATAACCGCGGTAGCTGCGGCGGCTCCATAGTCATTCGACACCGCGGAAAAGAAGGTCTTAATAACCAGCGTAATTGTCCGCATTTCCGGCTTCTGCAGGAAATAATATGAATAAGTATACTCGTTCCAGACGCCCACACCCTGGAGAATCATCACGGTTACTGTTACCGTCTTCAGCTGGGGCAGAATAATTCTGAAGAAAATCTGCAGGTTCCCCGCCCCGTCAATGGCGGCAGCTTCATCCAGCGACACCGGAATCGACGAAATAAAATTCGTATACAGAAAAATCGACATTGGAAGTCCGAACGCCGAAAGCACCAGCACCATTCCCCAGTACGTCGAAGTCGCATGAAGATTCGACATCGTAGAATATATGCCGACCAGAATAGTAAGCGGCGTAATCATCATAACAGACATAATCAGGCTGCGCACTACCTCATTTACCTTCGACTGATTTCTGGACAGCGCATATCCTGCCATACATCCCAGCACAATCTCCACGATCAGCACCAGTACCGTAATAATCAGGCTGTTTTTCATACCGGTGAAAATCTCCCCGGCGGAAATAACCTTTTCAAAGTTTCCCCAGTAAATCGGATCCGGGAACTGTATTCTGGAGCTCGTATCCGCAAAGTCCTTCAGGGATACATTAATGATGATATAAAACGGGAAAAGGTAAATCAACAACAGAAACAGGCTAATCAGATACTTCCACCAGTCCTTTTTCCGGAATTTCATTCTCTCAGAACCGTTATCCATCAATACTCCACCTCCCTCTTGCGGAAATAAGCATTTACGCACATCGCGATCAGCATAATCAGGACAAATGAAAATACACCTATCGCTGCCGCATAGCCGGCGCGCTCGGCATCAAAATACCGGTTGGCAATGTAGGTCGCCAGCGAGTGCGTCTTTTTGGCAGGACCGCCGTCCGTCAGGGCAATAATTACATCGTAGAGCTTCAATCCGCCAATCAGATTATATGTTACAGAAGACGAGAGCGCCGGAACAAGAAGCGGCAGAATAATATAGCGGAAGCGCTGCCATGCGCTCGCCCCGTCTACCGTCGCCGCCTCAATGTAAGACTGAGACACGCCCTGGATACCTGCCAGGTAAATAACCATGCTGACTCCCACAAACTGCCACGTATTAATAAGTACAATTACCACGATGGCGGAAGTACCGTTGCCCAGCCAGTCATAGCCCTCCATCCCCAGGAATGCCAGAATATCATTTACCACACCTCCGTTATACTGGAAGAAAAAGTACATGATATATCCCATTACCAGACCGGAAACCATTGCCGGCATATAAATAACCGTGCGGATAATGCCTCTTCCCTTAAATTTACTGTTCAGAAACATTGCCAGTGCCAGACCAATCACCTGCTGTAAAAGGGTACATCCAAATCCATAAATCAGCGTATTTCTCAGTGAAGAGAGAAATACCTTATCTTTAAACATGGCAATATAATTGGAAATGCCGATGAATTCCTTGCTCTGGGAATATCCGTTCCATTTGAAAAAAGAAAGGTAGATGGAATTTCCCAGAGGATACGCGATAAACGCCAGCATAATTACTACCGCCGGAACATAAAACCAGTTCAGCTTTTGTTTTCTTTTTGCAGTCATGCGTCCTTTTCACCTCCGATAAAAAACTTCGCACCTGGACGGGTGCCTGACACTCATATCCAAGTGCGAAGTCTGTCGCATCAATCATGCCTCTTTTCTTTTGCCGTTAATTTCCCATCAGGTCGTTGTAGTTATCCGCTACCATCATAACCGCTTCATCCATATCCGCCTCCGGGTCGCCGTCGGAAAGCAGAACCTGTACCGCATCACTCATTACGCTCCACATGCCGCTGGGAAGATATTCGCGGTCAAAGAAGTTGTCGTAAATAAGGTCTCCGTCAAACTGTTCCTGCGCCTCTCTGAACGCGTTTGTCGTGTAAGCCGCCTGGTCCGTTTCATCAAGCTCAATATTTGTCAGAGCCGGGATACCGCCGTCAATCTGCACAATCTTTACCGCAACCTCCGGTCTTGCCAGATAGGAGAGGAACTGCTTGCAGGCATCCTCATGCTCTGTATCCTTCCAGATACCGAAGCAGCTGAAGTTACCTTCGCCGGTGCCGAAGTAAGAAGCTCCATCCGCCTCCTTAGACGGCACGGGCAGAATGCCCAGGTTCGCATTTTCGTTGTAGGCAAGCACAGACGGAATCATTTCTGTGGAATACAGCGTGAATGCGCCTTCATTGTTCGCCATTGCTTTGCAGATATCATCTTTCTTACCGCTTACATAGTCTTCGTTCATGTAACCCTTTGTGTACCAGTCAGCTAACATCTGGAAGCCCTCTCTTCCGTCCGCATCCCAGTCAAAGGTGCCGTCCTGCAGCGTCTCCGCCTTGTTATCCGCCAGATCGCTGTTTGTATACAGTGTCGGCCAGATATCTTCCAGCGAATAGGAATCATAGCCGTCACCCATGCAGATTTCCAGCGGAGTTGCTTCGGTATTATCCGCTACTGCCTGCAGCGCAGCGTCAAAATCGTCCCAGGTACGGATTGCGGAAGCATCCACGCCTGCTTCATCCAGAACATCCTTATTGTAAACGATCGCCGTAACCGCCTGTGTAATCGGCAGAATAAACAGCTCGCCGTCATCATTTGTGATAACATTCTTCAGTCCTTCATCGATGTTCGACACCCACTCCTGGTCACTCAGATCCATCATATATTCGCTGTAACGAATCAGGCTCCAGCCGTGCGTTGTCCACATATCCGGAAGGTCGCCGGAGGACATTCTTGTTTTCATGGCGGATTCGTAATCGTCGCCGCCGTTGTAAATCGTTACACCAATGCCCGTTTCTTCCGTAAAGTCTTTTGTAATCTGTTCAAAGACCGCAAAGTCCTCTGTGGTAAGATTATATGCCACTTCAATAGTTTCCTCGGCAGAAACCCCGCCTGTCATAGACATACACATAGCTGCGCAAAGAACTGCGCCTGTTATCTTCATACTGCTTTTCCGCATAATCTGCTCCTTTCTTTTTTCACAAAATTATTGTAACCGCTTTAACTTTTTTACTATTACAGCATGTGCACCTGCCGCCATTCGTTCGTTAAATGGCACAATTTTTGTCTAAATATTCTGTTGTATTTGACATTATAGCAGGTTCTTTGTTAGAATAATTAATATTCCTGTCAAAATATCACACATTTATTGCTGAGGTTGAAAATTATGCTTTACGAAAATAAAGAGGGTTCTTTTTATATTTACTGCGAAACCAGCCCGCTGCAATATCCGCTCCACCTTCACCAGTATATCGAGCTGGTTCATGTTGTGCGGGGAACACTTGATATGCAGATCGGAACGGAAAAATACCGGATCAACGCCGGCGAGCTGGCTGTCATTTTTCCAAATGTACTTCACGACTACCATACGCTCTCCGGTCCCGAAGAGACGCAGCTTCTTATTATCAACTGCTATATGCGCCTGCTGCCCTGGCACCAGAAGCCGCTGATGAACATGCTCCCTACCCCCCCTCATTCACGCAGGGCAGATTCACGCAGACGTGCTGTACGCAGAGAAGCGCCTGTTTGAAATGAATCTTTCAGAAGATAATACAGCACTGGCAGGGACGCTCATCAGCCTGATGCTCTGTCGTCTGCTGCCAGTGCTCACTCTTACAGAATATCAGAAGCTCCCCACCGGAGAGCTTCCCACAGATATTCTGACCTATATTGCCAATCATTACCGTGAGGACATTTCCCTGTCCTCTGTCGCCGCGCAGTTCGGAACCGGAAAATTTGTTCTTTCCCGGATTTTTTCCAACGTGCTCGGCGTCAGCTTTACCGACTATGTAAATTCCCTGCGGCTTTCCCATGCCCAGCATCTGCTCGCGAGCACAGACCGCAACATCCTGGACATTGCCCTGGAATGCGGCTATCACAACCAGCAGACCTTCAACCGGGTATTCAAAGCCCGTTTTTCCTGCACGCCGAAGGAATTCCGCAAAAGTCACCCCGGACATATCGAAGTACCTTTAGAGTGCTTTTTTACCGGCGAAACCGGGTAGGGGCACTCTCCCCCTACGCCGTTATCACACGCGCCTCCCGCTCTGCTGCGACCTCGGCCGGGGTCTTTTCACGCAGTCTTACCGCGCCATGATAATCTTTCGTCGGAATCAGATTGCCCTTCGCCAGGTTTTCCTTTGCCTGTGCGATTGCTTCTCCGTACTGCGGCAGCCACTGTTCCTGCGCCACCAGCATTTCATCAATCATCTGCCAGACCTCCGGCGGATTGCAGACTGCTCCGGTAAGCGGGTCCATCAGCGCCGCCTGCTTCAGCAGCTCTGCATCGCCGTGAACCGCAGCCTCCACCGCCAGCTTCTGCACCCAGATGGACTGTGAGCACACAGCGGCGCAGCCCAGCGGCAGGTCGCCCACCTTCGGCACACTGATGCCGTTGCCGTCCACGTAGCAGGGCACCTCCACCACCGATTCATACGGAAGATTGGTGATGCAGCCTTCATTCATGACATTAAAATGTCCCCGGTATCTTCTGCCCGTTTCCAGAGATTCGATAATATAGGAGCAGTGCTCATTTCCTCTCTGGCTGCCGTCCAGCTTTTTCGGCTCCTCCTGCAGAATCTTCGGATAGTCCGTCTCAAACCAGTTCCGCTCCTCCCGCGTAACCCGCAGATAGCCGCCCGTCTCTCCGTTGATCCAGTTATCCAGATTAATCCAGTCCTTAATCTCATCCGGACGCTTGCGATACCATGCAACATATTCTGACAGATGCCCGTTGGATTCCGTGGAGTAATAGCCGAAGCGCTTTAAAATATCGATGCGCACCTTTTCCTCCTCACGGAATTTTTCGTGCGCTTCAAAGCCCGGCAGCAGCTTCGGAAGCATGTCCTCCCCGTGATGCTTTACTGCGATGTACCAGGTCTGGTGATTGATGCCGGCGCAGGTGATGTCCAGCTCATCGCGCGGTATGCCCAGCACCTCCGCAATCTGCTGCTCCCCGTGGATTTCTCCGTGGCAGAGACCGATTGTTTGCACCTTTCCGTATTTATTGCACGCCCAGGTCGCCATTGCGTTGGGATTGGAATAATTCAGCATGATGGCTCCCGGCTCCGCCACCTCTCTGATATCTTTGCAGAAATCCAGAAGCGCCGCGATCACACGCTGTCCGTACATAATTCCGCCGGTGCAGAGCGTATCGCCCACGCACTGGTCGACCCCGTATTTCAGCGGAATTTCAATATCCGTCTCAAAGCCCTCCAGACCGCCGATGCGCACGCAGTTTACAATGTAGCGCGCATTCCGGAACGCCTCACGGCGATCCGTCGTTGCCTGTATGGTGATTGGAATGCCGTTCGCATCCAGATCGCGCTGGCACAGTGCGCGTGTTTTTTCCAGATTGTCCGGATTGATGTCCGTAAACGCCACCTCGATATCGTGAAATTCCGGCACGGACATGATGTCCGCAAAAAGTGTCCGGGCAAATACAAGACTGCCCGCCCCAATAAATGCTACCTTAAAGCTCATAAGATTCCCTCCTGTATTTTTTCACAGCGGTCTGCCCCGGCGCCCTGTTCCCTGCAAAAGCAGAGCCGCTGCTTTTTTCTCTTATTATACATAACCGTATCTTTTATGCGTAAGCTTTTATTCGCAGAGCAGAGAAATGTAAGATATTGTCGCATTTAATTTTATGTGGTATAGTAACTGTAAATGATAACTGCCCGGTCATATCGCCCGCCCGATATTGCCAGTCATTGATTTTTCACTGTACCGGAAAACAGAAAGTCCCTGGAAGGAGCAGATATATATGGAAGATATTTTTTCAGAGAAAAAGCTTTATGCGGCAGTGACGGCTTTCTATGCCCTTTCGCTGCCGGAATATCATATGCCGGTGCATTCTCACACAAGCTGCGAGCTGATGTATGTGACAGACGGCGTCTGCACCGTTTTCTGTGACGGTACTGAAATCTCCCTAAAGCAGAATCAGTTTATTTTTATTGATTCGGCAGTCCCGCATCAGCTGGAAATTGCCGCCGGACATCCCTGCTCCATTCTGAATCTGGAATTTACTGTCCATACAGAAAAAACGCCGCTTCCCATGCAGCAGCTTCTGGAGGAAAGCGCCGAATTCCGGAAATTCTGGGCTTCGCGTCCGCCGTTTGCAGTATCGGACGATCAGCGCAGCATGGGATACTCCATGAAGGATCTGCTCTCCCGGCTCCAGAAGCAGCCGGAGCAGCCCGACTTTCTTTTCCGGCTGCTGTTTTACCGGATGCTGCTGGAAATGACCTGGTGCTTCCGCCGCAGGCGCAGCGCCTCCGGACTGGAATATCTGAAAAAGGCCTGCGACTACATAGACCGGCACCTGCTGGAGGAGTTGTCCATCCCCGCCATCGCCGCCTGTGCGGGCGTCAACAAGTCTTACCTGCAGGCTCTTTTTTCCCGGACAATGCACTGCACCATCGGCAGCTACATCAACCAGAAGCGGCTGAACCAGGCGGTTTTCCTGCTGACGAACAGCTCTCTTTCTGTTACCGACGTGGCGTTTGCGTCCGGTTACAACAGCCGCCAGCATTTTGCCCACACGTTTCAGAAGTTTTATGGCATCAGCCCCTCCCATTACCGTCGTCTTCACTCGCGCCAGCTTCTTCCCGACACCGGAAATTCCCGCTACCGGATCGACACGGACGGAGCCCGGCAGGAGCCGATGATTAAATGAACGGACAAAAAATGTCTTTCCCGTTTTTAAAAACCGGCGTGTTTATCTGCCGGACAGCTTATAAAATGAAAATCTTACCGGAAAGGATCTGCGGCGCCGCCGCAGTGGTATTTTTATATGAACTGGACTACTCTGCTTTGTACGGAGCGCATCCGCAGCCATGCGGGAGGTACCGGCTCCGCGGACCTGAGAAGCGAATTTGAAAAGGATTATCACCGTATTATCGGCAGCGCGTCGTTCCGCCGCCTGCAGGATAAAACACAGGTTTTTCCGCTGGACAACAGCGATTTTATCCGTACCCGCCTAACGCACTCGCTGGAAGTCGCCTCCATTGCGCGCTCGCTCGGACAGAATATTTCGCAATATATTATCCGCAACCAGCGTGACAGAAGCTTCGATCTGCAGACGCAGTCGGATGTGTGCAGCATCGTGGAGTGCGCCGGTCTGATTCACGACATCGGCAATCCTCCATTTGGTCATTTCGGTGAGACCACCATCCGCGACTGGTTCCGCGAAAATCTGCCGCGGCTGACATTTGAGGGCAGACCGCTCCCGGAAATTCTGTCCCCGCAGATGCTCGCTGATTTTTACAATTTTGAGGGCAACGCCCAGGCGCTGCGCCTGGTGACAAAGCTGCATTTTCTGGTCGATGAAAACGGTATGAACCTCACCTGCGCCCTGCTCGGCACGATTATCAAGTACCCGGTTTCCTCTCTGGAAGTCAACAAATCGAGCGGAAATATTAAGGATAAGAAGCCCGGCTATTTTTATGCGGACCGCGATATTTTTGAGAAGATTCAGACTGCTACCGGCACAAACGGACGCCGGCATCCCCTGTGCTTTATTCTGGAGGCGGCGGATGATATCGCTTATCTGACTGCCGATATCGAGGATGCTTACCGGAAGGGCTTCATCAGCTACCGGCTGCTTCTGGAGGAGCTCCGCTCCGAAGAGGTGCTGACACGTATGCTGCCGCAGGAGCAGCGCACCTATCTGGAAATGGTCAGCCGCCTGGAGCGCAAGTACGAGAACGGTCTGAAGCGCGGCGTTGCGGACCCGGAGGGCTACGCCGTCTCCAACTGGATCGTAACTGTGCAGGGCTTTCTGATTTCCTGCGCCACCTACGGCTTTACAAAAAACTACCGCGCCATTATGGAGGGCAGCTATCCTGTGGATTTATTCTGCCGCAGTCACGGAAGCGCGCTGCATGACCGCCTCAGCGACATTGCCTGGCGTTATGTTTTTGTGTCGCGCCCGATTTTCAAGACGGAGCTTGCCGCCGCCACCGTCCTGCAGTATCTGCTGGATAAATTTATTCCGGCGGCGATAAACTATGATACCGGCAACCGTCTGACCGATGTACAGGATAAATTGATGACGCTCGTCTCTGAAAATTATAAGTCCGTCTACCGCAGACAGGCGGAGGGCAAATCCCCGCAGGAAAGACTTTATCTGCGGCTTCTGCTCATCACGGACCATATCTGCGGCATGACGGACAGCTATGCGAAACGGCTGTACCAGGAACTGAACGGGATTGACTGAACGGGTCCGGCAGGGGCTGCTTTCTCAATGAAAGCCGCCAGCGATAGCTCCTGCTTTCTCTGAAACGCACGGTGCTACTCCCGTCTTTCCGGTCCCAGATTTCCTTCTTTATAGTGTTTGCGGCAGAGCGCCGTGTAGCTGTCGTTGCCGCCCACGACGACCTGGGCGCCGCTGCGGATGATTTTTCCGTTTTCGTCGAAGCGGGTGTTGCAGGTTGCGCCCTGCCCGCACCAGCAGACGGTTTTCAGCTCTTCTATCACATCCGCCCACGCCAGCAGCCACATGCTGCCCTCAAACAGCTCCCGGCGGAAGTCTGTGCGCAGACCGTAACAGATTACCGGAAGATTCAGGTCGTCCACGATGTGCACGAAAAATTCGATATCCGACTTTTTGCAGAACTGCGCCTCGTCAACAATCACGCAGTCGTAGCAGCTGATTTCCTCGTCGCTCATGACGAGCAGATCCTCCACATAGCTGCATTTCTGCTCCAGCCCCATACGGCTGCGGATGACGCCGGCGTCTCTTGTATCCAGCTTTGGCTTTACCAGCAGCGCCTCTTTTCCGCGCTCGTAATAATTATACGCCACCATCAGAGCGTTCGCCGTCTTGGAGCTTCCCATTGCCCCGTGACGGAAATATAATTTCGCCATTTTCTTTTCCTCACTTTCCACTGATGCAGTTTATTGCAGGACCGTCGCTCTGCTTCCGCTGCCCGGTTCCTTTCTGACCACGATCTGGCTCTCTATCCGCTCCTTCAGCTCCGCCACATGGGAAATGATTCCCACGAGCCGTCTGCCCTCCGTAAGCTCCGCCAGCGCCTTTACCGCCTGGTTCAGCGCTTCTTCGTCCAGAGAACCGAAGCCCTCATCCACAAACATGGTGTCCAGCCGGATTCCGCCTGCCTGCGACTGGATTTCGTCCGACAGACCGAGCGCCAGAGAGAGCGATGCCATAAATGTTTCCCCACCGGAGAGCGTTTTTACGCTCCGCACCGTTCCATTATAATGGTCCGTAACGTCCAGCTCCAGCCCGCTCTGGCTGGTGCGTCTGTCCGCCTCCTCCCGGCGCTTCAGCTCATACTGTCCGCCCGACATTACCATCAGACGCACGTTCGCGCGCTCAATAATTCTCTCAAAATATGTCATCTGGATATAAGTTTCCAGCGTAATCCTGTCCTTCTGGCGCAGCCCGCCATTTGCCGTATCCGCCAGCGCCTTCATCCAGATATATTTCCGCTGTATTTTCTCCAGCGCTTCTGCTTCCCTGGAGATGTTATCCGCCGCCCGCCGGTTTGTCTGCAGCCGCAGACTGCAGCTCTCCCGCCGCTCCTGCACCGCCGCCTTTTTCTCAAGCAGCGTATCCCTGCAATCCGAGAGCGCCTGCATATCATCGGCACCATCCTCCATCCGGTGCTGCGTGAGCGTGGCAAGTAGCGCCCTGTTTTTCTCCAGAATCTTTTCGCTGCTTTCGTATGCATTTCTTGCCTGCTCAAAGCTCTGCTCCATCTGCCGCTTCTTTTCTCTCTTTTTCTGCAGCACTTCCTCCGGAACCAGCTTTTCCTGCTCTTTTGCCAGCGTTTCCTCTGCCGTCTGCACCTGTGCGCGGATTCCCGCCGCCAGATTGCTCTGCCGCACCATGTCCGCCTCCGCCGCGTCCCGGCGCTCCTTCTTTTTGCGCAGCAGCTCTTCCGTCGGCGCATCTGTGGCAAGCGCCGCCGGCTGCGGATGATGCACGGAACCGCAGACCGGACATTTTTCGCCTTCTACCAGCTTCGCCGCCAGCAGTCCCGCCTGCGCGTCCAGAAAGCGGCGCTCCATCTGCTGATATTCCAGGCAAAGCCGGTCTGCCTGCGAAGCGGCGCGCCGATAATCCTCCTGCGTCCGCTGCAGCCTGGCTTTCAGATTCTGATGTGCCTGCTGTGCTTCCTTATAAATGCGCAGCTGACGGCTGTCGTTTTCAATCTCCACCGCCAGCGCCTCGCGGATATCCTTCTTTTCCTGCTCCGCCGCATAAGCCGCTTTTAAAGCGGGCAGGCGCTTTTCCTCGCGCGCAATCGCTTCCTGCGCCGCCTGCATCTGCTGTGCCGCCCGCTGCGCCGCCCGCGCGCTGCCAAGACGCTGGTTTACCTGCTCCAGCTCTTCCTCCGCCTTTTTCATATCCGCCGAAAGTGCCGCCAGCGTTTTCCCGTCTTCCTCAATAAAAGCGGAAAGCTCCTTTAAAAACTCTGCTGTGTTATCCGCGCTCCTGCTCTTTACGGCAATCTCCAGCAGCGCGCGGCACGGATGCTCCTGCGGCACCCTTACGCCGTCCATATATTGCAGGATCCTCTTTACCGCATCCTCGTACTCCGTCTTTTTCGCCAGCGCATCTGTCTTGATCCGCTCCTGCAGAATCTGGTATGCTTTTGTGTGAAAAATTTCTCTGAAGATTTTCCCGCGCTCCTCTGTTTTTGCCATCAGCAGATTCTGGAAATCTCCCTGCGCAATCATGGCGATATTCATAAACTGGTTGCGGTTTAAGCCAATCAGTTCCGTCACCGCCGCGGTCACGTCCTTCACCTTTGTGATGACATGTCCGTCCGGGAAGGTCAGTGCAGCATCCGCCCGCTGCACGGTAAAGCCCTCCCCGCGGTCCTTCGGGCGCATGTATTCCGGATTACGGCATACCCGGTATGTTTTCCCGGAATACGCAAAGGTAAGCTCTGCATACGTCGGCGTCTCCGGAAGCGCATATTTGCTGCGGAACATGGAAGCGTCGCGGAAGCTGCCGCTTGCCTCTCCATAAAGGGCAAATATAATTGCGTCGAAAATTGTCGTTTTTCCGGCTCCGGTATCGCCCGTAATCAGATAAAGTCCCTGGGTCCCCAGCTTTTCGAAGTCAATCTCCGTCTTTCCGGCGTATGGTCCGAATGCCGACATCACTAATTTTAAAGGTCTCATACTGTTTCCCACACCTCTTCAAC
The DNA here is from genome assembly GCF_025148285.1 of Marvinbryantia formatexigens DSM 14469. NCBI lineage: Bacteria > Bacillati > Bacillota > Clostridia > Lachnospirales > Lachnospiraceae > Marvinbryantia > Marvinbryantia formatexigens. Next base: position 1,837,057 of record NZ_CP102268.1, read on the forward strand.
CAGTCGCTGCACATATTGTTTTTGTTCCTCTGTCATTTCCTGATTATTCTGAAGCCGGTAAAGCTCCTCAAAAAGCTCCAGCGGTGTTTTTGTCTGCACCGCAGCCGCTCCCGTAATCATCCTGTTTTCCCGCGTCCGCCTGTTGTCGTAATCCAGCTTCATCAGATTCGGATATATCGCCCGCAGCTTTGCCGCCGCGCCCGGAATATCCTCCTCATCTGTCAGAGTGATATGCATATAATCTGTGACATTCGTCTGCTCATAATTTTCTTTTAATGTCACTTCTTCATATGTGCCGCGAATCTCCCGCAGCTCGCGAAGCGGCTTTAGTGGAATCGTCTCCACTGTTACATTGCCCTTTTCCTTCAGCTCCACGACCGTCACGGATTTGGTATCGCCCGCTTCCGAAAAAGAATATTTCAGCGGCGTTCCGCAGTAGCGGATGGTTTCCCGCCCCAGCTTCTGCGGACGGTGAATATGTCCGAGTGCCGCGTAATCAAACTGCTCCAGCAGTCCCGCGTCAATATTATCCAGCCCGCCCAGTGATAAATCCTCCGATTCGCTGCGCACCGCGCCGGTAAAAAACTGATGCGCAACCACCACATTCCGCTGCGTGCAATCCGGCTGCAGCTCTTCCAGCACCGCCGCAAACGCCTCCTGATAAGTTTCCGTTTTCTTTTCCGGAAAGAAGCGGTGCACCGCCGCCGGCTTCAGAAAAGGAATCAGATAAATGTTCACATAACCATAAGCATCCTTCTGACGGACCGGCTCTATTTTTCCATGATAAACGGGAGAGATATAAATACCTCCCTGGTCGAAAAGCCCCGCTCCAAATGCCACACGCTCCGCGCTGTCATGATTCCCGCTGATTACATAAAGCAGGATACCAGCCCTGGCTGTCCGCGTAAAAAAATCATCCAGAAGCTGTACGGCTTCCGCCGGGGGCACGGATTTATCGTAAATGTCCCCGGCGGCAAGAATGCCGTCCACCTTCTGTTCCTTTGCAATCCGCAAAATTTCATTCAGGATATATCTCTGGTCCTCCAGCATGGAAAACTCATTCACACGCCTGCCTATGTGGAGGTCCGATATATGAAGAAGTTTCATTTCAGGCTCCTCTGTATTCTCCGGGCCCACGCCCGGAGTCTCTTAATCAGTGAGTTGTATCTGCTGATGAGTCATGCTCACCAGTGAGCTGCATCTGTTGATGAGTCACGCTCACCAGTGAGCTACATCCGTTGATAAGTCACGCTCACCAGTGAGCTGCATCTGTTAGCGAGTCACGCTCACCAGTGAGCTGCATTTATCAATGAGTTGTATCCAGCAGGACATCCAGCTTCTCCACTATTTTCTGGATACAACCATCTTCATACGGCACCTCAAGTCCTACTTCTTTCAGCATTTCACCATAGAATTTGCTTGCAGAGAGACGGCAGAGCTTCAGATAGCTCTCCCAGGCCTCTTCCCGGTTTTCGCTCATCTTGATTTTGTACATAAATGCGCAGGTCTGCGCCAACACATAATCAATATAGTAAAACGGATAGTTAAAAATGTGCTGCTGCTTCTGCCAGAAGCCGCCGCCTCCAAAATATTTGTTGTCCTCATAATCCAGATGCGGCTTGTACACCTTTTCCAGCCTGCTCCATGCCTCTTTCCGCTGCTGCGGCGTCATTTCCGGATTCTCATATACAATATGCTGAAATTCGTCCACCATACAGCCATACGGGATAAAAATAGCAGCATCCTCACCGTGCATTATGCGATAATCCTCTGCACGGTCGCCAAAGAACAGCTCCATCCACTTATCCGCGAAAAATTCCATCGACATGGAGTGTATCTCCGCTGTCTCCATCGTAATATCGCGGTGCTCCTGAATCGGGTCCTTGCCGGAAATATATCCCTGGAAAGCATGTCCGCATTCATGTGTGATAACATCCAGGTCGCCGCTGGTTCCGTTAAAGTTTGCAAAAATAAACGGAGCATTGTAATCCGGCAGATAAGTCATATAGCCGCCCGCGCGCTTTGTTTTGCGTCCAAGCACGTCAAACAGCTCATTTTCCATCATAAAATCGAAGAATTCTTTTGTCTCCTCCGACATTTCCGTATACATCTGCTGTCCCGCCTTTAAAATTTCCTCCGGGCTCATATGCGGTGCCGGATTGCCGTCAGCAAAGTAAACCTGTTCATCAATATAGGAGAGCTTCTCCAGTCCCAGCCGCTGTCTGCGTCTGTCATGCAGCTTCTCCGCAAATGGTACAAAATATTTTTTTATCTGGTCACGGAATTTCTCTACTTCCTCCTGTCCATAGGAGTTGCGCGTCATCCGGTAATAGCCAAGTTCCACATAGTTTTTGTAACCCATCTGTCTCGCCTGCTCTGTACGGTTTTTCACAAGCTGGTCATAAATGCTGTCCAGCTCCTCCTCCACGCTCTCAAAATAAGCGCTGTACTTTTCCCACGCTTTTCTGCGCACCGCACGGTCTGCATGAGAAAGATACGGACGCATCAGGGACAGATTCAGCTCCTCGCCCTCCCATTCAATCTTTGCCGTGGCAATCAATTTGTTGTATTTTGTTTTCAGCTCGTTTTCTTCCTGCATCAGCGGAATCAGCTTTTCGTCAAACGCCTTCATGGAAAGCTCCATATTCCGGAAGGCTACCTTTCCGATTTTTTCTTCCAGATAATCACGATAGGGAGAATTATACAGAAGCTTCTGGTACTCCTGCACCAGGTGCTGCATTTCCGGCTCGATTTTATCGTAATATTCATGCTCCGCCGCATAAAATTCGTCCGTCAGATCTACGTCAAAACGAATATGCGCCAGCGTCATCTGCGTGGAAACATGATTGCTCAGTGCATAAAATTTCTTGTGCACCTCAAACTGCTCCTCCCCGCTCTTCGCCTGTTTCATCTCTTCCATGAGCTGCTGATATTCTCTGCGTACCTCGTCCATTTCCACCCTTTTGTAGGGCATATCCTTAAATTTCATGGTGTTACCTGCTCCTTTCTTTCATCTTCTATAGTTACTGTGAACGCAGTGAACAATAACCTTTTATATAGTATAGCTCAAATCCTGCATTTTCGCACCTTGTTTTTTTGGCGGTTGTCCTGTATACTAAACGCATTACTACTGTTCACTCCGTTCACAGCAACACGCATTATTGCTGCTTAACCATAAATACATTGCAGAAGATAAGGAGGCGGATATGGAAAATATCACGTTAATTGGTATGCCCGGCGCCGGAAAAAGTACCGTCGGTATTGTTCTCGCAAAGGTGCTCGGCTACGATTTTATAGATTCTGATTTATTGATTCAGAAAGAAGAAGGAAAGCTTTTGTGGCAGATTATGCGCGACGAGGGCATCGCCGGCTTTAATCAAATCGAGGAGCGCGTCAACAGTCAGATAAATGTCACACATTCTGTCATTGCAACCGGCGGCAGTGTAATATATGGTCCGAAAGCAATGGAGCATCTGCGCAGCATCAGCACGGTGGTTTATCTGAAAGTGAATTACCGGACGCTGAGACGGCGTCTCGGTGATTTGAATAAGCGCGGCGTTGTCCTGAAGCCCGGTCAATCTCTGTCGGACCTTTACCAGGAACGGACACCTCTCTACGAACAATACGCGCATCGTATTGTTTCTGTTGGCGGAAAAAACGTACAGCAGTCAGTAGAAGAAATCATAAACGCATTAAGTGACAGCAGTGCCGTTGACACGCGCGGTCAGTAGCAGACTGCCGGAAAACCTTGTTGCAAAAACCAGTAACAGGTCTTTGCACTCGCTGCAAAGACCGTAAGGAAATGATACAAGAGTGCAAAAATTCCATCGCAAAGCGATTTTAAATGAATTTTTGCAGGTAACAATTCATCCAGGCTGAATTGTTGCAAAAAGTCGAAACTAACCGTAAAATAAAGCTTGCCAAAGACCTGCCAGCATGATATACTTCTGAGTAATCGCAACAGTTTACTTCTGAAAGCTGTTGCAAAAATCTCCACGAGGGAGTAGTCAGCATAAAGCATATGTGATAACTATCGACAGAATGGTGCCCTGCACCCGGTGTTATCTTAAATGACGAGACTCACGGACAGCAAACGCTGTTCATGAGTCTTTTTTTATCCCGCGTAGCACAGAGCTGAGCTTTAAGATGTCACTTATGCCGTGCAGCACGGAGCCAGGCTTTGAGATGTCACTTATGCCGTGCAGCACGGAGCCGGGCTTTGAGATGTCACTTATGCCGTGCGACAGAATATGATATCCGGCGCACGGGTTTTGCTGACTTTCCTGTTCTGTGGAGTCACATACACATTTTACCAGGGAGGAAATTTTATGAGTTTAGCAGAAGTATTTTTATTAGCAATCGGTCTTTCTATGGACGCCTTTGCCGTTTCCATCTGCAAGGGACTTAGTCTGAAAAAAGTAACGCCAAAGCATATGTGCATTGCCGGGGCATGGTTTGGCGGCTTTCAGGCGTTAATGCCGCTTATCGGCTATTTTCTCGGAAGGTCCTTTGCCGATATGATTACCCGTTTCGACCACTGGATTGCTTTTATCCTGCTGCTCTTTATCGGCGGAAATATGATACGGGAAGCTTTCGGCGAGGAGGAACGTATGGACGGCTCTATGGAAGCAAAAACCATGTTTCTGCTGGCAATCGCCACCAGTATTGACGCGCTGGCAATCGGCGTAACCTTTGCATTCCTCAAAGTATCCATTATTCCCGCCGTCTGTCTGATTGGCGCCACCACCTTTGTCTGTTCCGGCGCCGGTGTCAAAATTGGCAGCGTCTTCGGTGCAAAATATAAAGCAAAAGCGGAAATCGCCGGCGGTATTATTCTGATACTTATCGGTCTGAAAATATTACTGGAGGGCGTGGGGATTCTGTAATCCCCATGCTTTCTTTTTTTCATTTTTTCGCCAGAAAATATTTTCCGTTCTGTCCCCGCACCCTGCCAGTCACTTACGAACGGCTGCTTCCTGAAACAGCTATTAAACAGCTATTTCCGCCGACGCAATCCCTTGCAGGTACTTTCCTTTTTATAAACGTTTTCATTCTTGATATATTCACAAATATTTAGTTGATTTTTTCTTTAATATATATTATACTATAACCATCTTTTAAAATCTTATTTCCATTTTATATTTTCAATAATATCTGTTGAAATCCGTGCAAAAACTGCATATAATAATAGAAAGGAGAACAGACCTTGCAAAGCAGGCTCCAATGGCATCCGGGATTTTTTGCCGCTCTCCAGATTGAATTTGAGGAAGAAAGCGACCTGCTCATTTTTGAAAATGAGCATCCTCTCGGAACAAAGCCACGCACCTGCTTTTATCAGTCCGACACGGAACGGGTTGGACATATCAGCCCGGATGAATTAACCTTAACGTTTGTCTGCAGTCACTATCCGCATAAGCTGCTCCGGCATCTGAAAAGCTCCCGGCATATATCCGTTTCATGCCAGGAGCCCGGTATTTATTATTTATCCGGCGACCCGTTTCCCATGCAGCTCCTGGTCACAGCGCAGCTTTCTCACAGGGAAAACCTGTGGCTCAGCTCTCTGCGGACTAACCTGCGGGCACAGGATAATACGTTTAAAAATTTGGCCCAGTCCTATGAAGCGCACAGTCTTTCAAACAAATACAAGTCCGCAATGGATTTGATTATGCGGGCCAACTGGACAAATATGAAGGAGGGAAAACAACAAATGTGTGATGCGATCCGGGAATTATTTGCGGAAGAATTTGAAGAATATGAACAGCGGATGGCTCAGATGGAGCACAGTATAACAGAAAAAGACCAGCTGCTGGCGGAGCAGCGTGCCGAGATTACACGCCTTAAAAAGCTTCTCGGACAACCTGTCCCCGTTCCTTTCCAGTAATAATGATGCAGCAGACGGGGACAGGCAGATTATTGTGTGAAATGCAGACAATCCCGTCCCCTGTCCTACCCCTCCCAGGGGCGGATGCGGTAAGCTGCGCCTATCTCTTCACAGATTTTCGCGCATTGCTGCTCTTCCTCCGGCGTGAGAGTTGTGCTGACGGTCGTCATCACAACATGCGGAACATATTTTGTGCAATCGCGCGCAAAATCCAGCATTGCCTGGAACGAAATATCACCAAACCTGCTGCGCACCAGTTCATGATACCGCTGCGCATCCGGCGTATTCAGACTGATGGAGACCGTATCAATCAGTCCCTGCAGAAGGTGCGCCGTTTTTTCTCCATGAATCAAATCAGACAGACCGTTCGTATTTATTCTCGTCGGAATAGAATATGTTTTCTTCGCATATTCCGCAACCTTCAAAATCACATCCAGCCGCTCTGTCGGTTCCCCGAATCCGCAAAATACCAGTTCCCGGTAATCCTTCATCTGAAAGTTTTCAAAATCTGCTATTATTTCCTCACAGGTCGGTTCCCGCTCCAGCCACAACGAATCGGATTCTCCCACCCGGTCCCTTGTCTGCCGCAGGCAGAAAGTGCAGGCACAGGGACATTTATTTGTTAAGTTCACATATAGATTCTGATGCACTTTATATAAAATCGTCATTTCTTTCCCTCCATAACTGCATTCTCATGTTTTGCATCAATTTCGAAAATACGTAGTACAGAAAAATCAATAGAGATTCATTTTCCAGGTAACTTATAATATATGCCGTATGGTACTGTATCCGCCAAAGGCAAATCCCATGCGGCAGGACTGTGTACTTCATTTCAGCGTATCCAGGATTTCCTCAAATGCCACACCATCCGTCACCGGAATTTCCAGCTCTATCGATTTCTCAATGCATTTTTTCACGAAATTGGACGCTTTCTTCACAGATACTGCAAAATCCACTCCATTTACCGCATCCGCCGCAATAATGGAAGCAAACAAATCCCCCGTTCCGCACCGCTGCGTACCGACGCGGATCGTCCGCAGAAAATGGTCGCATCCCGATTCATCACATACGTAATTTGCGATATAACCGCCCTGCACGATGCCGGTAATGACGACCCTGGACGGTCCCATCTTTCTTAACTTTGCCACCATTTCGCGGATTTCCTTTTTTTGCCACTTTTCTTTATAAGATGTATCCGTGAGAATACACGCTTCCGTAAGATTAGGCGTCAGTATATCCGCATACTGCACCAGCCTTTTCATGCTGTCACAGAGCTGCGGCGTATAAGTTGCATACGCTTTTCCGTGGTCTCCCATCACCGGGTCAATAATGACCAGCGTCTGCTCCGTACTAAATTCCCGGATAAACCGCTCCACAATGCCAATCTGCTCCTCTGAGCCTAAGAAGCCCGAATAAATCCCCGAAAATTCCAGCCCCAACAGCTTCCAGTTCTTTATATATTCCGGCATTTTTGCCGTGTAGTCGTCAAAAAAATAATGCTCATAACCGGTATGATTGGAAAAAATCGCTGTCGGAAGCGGACAGCACTGCACCTTCAGCTTCGAAATAACAGGAAGGGAGACTGCTATCGAGCATCTCCCAAATCCGGACATATCATTAATCACTGCAATCTTTTTCTGTCGTCCCTTATATCCCATCCACTACCTCCATTTCATGCACATCTGCTTTTTATGCGCCTGCGCCCGATACCGCATCTGCCGCACGACAACATAACCGTATAAATATAATATACCATCTTCTGATATGGTTTAAAGAGCCAGTTATAACAAAATCGACCAGTCCGCTTATTCCTTCCCGCATCCGTTTTCTGCGGCAATTCATAGCATTCCGGTCAATTTCCAGAAACCTTATCCTTTTCACACATCAGAGCAGTTAATCCGCGCTGCTGCAACTATTTGCTCTCCGGGAACACCACCCGCATCCGCGTGCCCACCCCGGTTTTACTCCACAGCCCGATTTCCGCGCCGTGCTTCGCCACGGCATGTTTTACAATCGCCAGTCCAAGACCGGTGCCGCCCGTAGATTTTGATCGACTCTTATCCACCCGATAGAAGCGCTCAAAGATACGCTTCTGGTCTTCCTCCGGGATGCCGATGCCCGTATCCTCCACCGTCAGCACCGCATGATTGCCCTCCATGCCGACCGTCATCACGACACTTCCATCCGGTACATTGTAGCGGATGGCGTTGCTGCAGAGATTATACATAACCTCTTCTATCATTTCCCGGTTTGCCTGGATAAAGCAGGATCCGCCGGCAAGTCGTAAAGTCACATGATGCTTTTCCGCATTCACCTGCATCATATCCACGCATTTCTCCGCAAGCTCATACAAATCTACCGTTTCCTTCACCAGCACATCCTCTGAGCTGTCCAGCTCGGAAAGGCGCAGAATATCGTTAATCAGCATCAGCAGACGATTGGAACTCTTATGAATTTCCGCCGAGAAGCGGACCGTATCCTCTTTTGTGGCGATACCGCTCTCAATCAGCTCCGAATAGCCGGAAATCGCCGTCAGCGGCGTTTTTAATTCATGTGAGACATTGGCAGTAAACTCCTGCCGCATCTGTGAGCTTTTCACAATATCCGAGTGCTGCTTCTGAATCATATCCAGAAACGGTTTCATTTCTTTATAAGCAATCTCGTATTCCTCATCATCCATATGCTGCGCCATGTCCTCAATCGGGGAAATGATACTTTTTGTAAGGAAATGCGCGAGCACAAGGCAGACCAGAAACAGCGCCATTCCCATAAAAAGCAGCACCGGAATCAGCGGCAGAAGAAAGCTCCATACACTGCCCGCCTCCTTGGCAACACGCAGTATCCTGCCGTCATCCAGCCGTATCGCATAATAATATGTATTTTTATCCAGTGTATCCGACCTGCGGACAATCTCCGCCTCGCCGTTTTCCAGTGCACTCTGGATTTCCGGACGCTGTCCGTGATTATCCATCTGACCGATGTCCGCATTGCTGTCAAAAACAACCGTACCGTCCTCATCAATCAGCGTAATGCGCAGCCCCTCCACCGCATCATCCTGCAGCGACGCATCCGACTGTTCATCGAAAATGCCGGAGCTTTTAATGACATGTGCATAAGTTCTGAGACTGCTTATCACCTCTTCCTGGAAAAGGTTGTAGCAGACAAAAACCGAAAGAAACACTGTCAGAATGATCTCCACTGCCGTAATCAGCAGAAACTGCGCATTAATCTTTTTTCTCATTCAATCCGATACCCCACATTCCGCACGGTCTTAATGTACTTTCCGGCAACGCCCAGCTTCTGGCGCAGCGTCTTGATATGCATATCCAGCGTGCGCGATTCTCCTTCAAAATCCACGCCCCAGACACGCTCCATGATGCTCTCCCGCGCCATCACAATACCGGCGTTCTGCAGAAACAGTTTCAGAAGCTCAAACTCCTTGTATGTCAGCTCGCAGGGAACATCCGAAACATATACCATGCGTTTCTCATTGTCCATAAAAATCTCGTGCAGCCGCATCAGCTTTTCTTCTTCCATCTGATTGACACGACGCAACACCGCTTTCACTCTGGAAATCAGCTCCATGACACCAAATGGTTTTGTGATGTAGTCATCCGCCCCGTTGTCCAGACCTTTTACCTTGTCAATCTCCGAGGATTTTGCCGTCACCATCACCACCGGCACCTTTTTTGTCTCCGGGTTGCGGCGCAGCTTCTTTAAAACCTCCACGCCATCGCTGTCCGGAAGCATAATATCCAGGAGCACCAGATCCGGCTTTCTCTCAGAGACCTTGTTCCAAAAAGGTTTTGCGTACTCAAATTCCTCTACCGAGTAGCCGCTGTTTTTGAGAGAATAGCTTTCTATTTCCCGTATATTTTTATCATCTTCCAAGATATAAATCAAGCTCATGCCTCCCACATCCTTTCTTGTAACTGTTTGAGACTTTTCTCCCGCACAATTACCTTCCTTTATAATTTATCACATTTCTCTTTTTATGGCAAAACAATTTTCTGTGATATCGCTCTTTTTTAAGGCAACACATTTTTTCTACGATATATCTCTTTTTTAAGGCAACACATTTTTCTGCGATATATCTCTTTTCTAAGGCAACACATATTTTCTGCGATATTTATCACATTCCTGCTGGAACTCCTTGTTGTCCTCGCGGCGGAGCACATCCGCATAGGCATGCGGATCATACTCGCTCTCATGAGACTGAATCAGATAAACGGCAATGTTCGAGCAGTGGTCTGCCACACGCTCAAAGCTTGTACAGATATCCGAAAGAATAAAGCCCATCTCAATCGTGCAGCTTCCTGCCTTCAGGCGTTCCACATGACGTTTTTTCACCTGGGAATTGATATAATCCATCACTTCCTCCAGAGGCTCCACCTCACGCGCAATCGTCACATCATCCTGCATAAAGCTGTCGAAGGCAAGCCCGGTAATTTCCATTACCGCATTTTTAAATACCTCCAGCTCCTTCTGTCCGATATCCGAAAAACGGATTTTCTTTGTATGCAGCTCTTCCGCCGCCGCCATCACGCCGACAGAGTGATCGGAAATCCGCTCAAAATCCCCGATGCAGTGCAGCATCATGGAAAGCACGCGGCCATCCGAATCCGACAGCTTGCGGCCACTTAGCTTGACAAGATAGTTGCCCAGATTATCCTCGTATTTATCGACCAGGTCCTCCAGCTCGCGCACACGCGCCGCTTTTTTCTCGTCGTAATTATCAAACAGGGACACCGCCATCGAAAATCCTTCCTTCGTAAGCTGCGCCATCTGCTTTGCCGCCTCCCGCGCCTGCTCGCAGGCAAATGCGGGACGCTCCAGGAAACGCTCATCCAGCACCGGCACCTCCAGCTCCTGCAGCTCCCCCGCTTTCTTGCGGTTTCCCACCGTTGCATGTGCCAGCTTCACAAGCTGGTCGCCAAACGGCAGCAGCAGCAATGTCGTAAATACGTTAAAAATACTGTGAATCACCGCAATATTTGCCGGTCCAATCGCGTCCGTCAGAAAATCAAAATGGAAAATTGCGTTGGCGCCGTAAAACAGAACCAGACATACCGCCGTACCGATCAAGTTGAAATACAGATGGATCGCCGCCGCGCGTTTTGCGTTTTTGTTCGCGCCGATTGACGACATGATTGCCGTGATACAGGTACCGATGTTCTGTCCCATGATAATCGGAATCGCCAGCCCGTAGGTAACGCTTCCCGTCATGCAGAGCGCCTGCAGAATTCCGACCGACGCGGAGGAACTCTGAATGATTGCCGTAATCAACGTACCGGCAAGAACGCCCATCAGCGGGTTGGAAAATGCCGTCAGCACATTTCCAAATTCCGGCACGTCCGCCAGCGGCTTTACCGCCGAACTCATGCCATCCATGCCGTACATCAGAATCGCAAAGCCCATCATAATGGTTCCGATATTCTTTTTCTTTTCTTTTTTGGAAAAAAGGATGAATGCCGCTCCGATAAGCGCCAGTACCGGCGAAAAAGAGGTCGGCTTTAAAAGCGACAGCAGAAGATTGTCGCCCTCGATTCCCGTAAGACTCAGTATCCACGACGTCGCCGTGGTACCGATATTTGCACCCATAATCAGTCCGACCGCCTGGTTAAGCTTCATAATGCCGGAATTTACAAATCCGACCACCATAACGGTCGTTGCAGAGGAGGACTGGATAACTGCCGTCACTCCCGCGCCAAGAAGCACTGCTTTCCATCGGCTGTTGGTAAGCTGCTCCAGAATCCGCTCCATCTTACCGCCGGAGGCTCTGGAAAGTCCGTCTCCCATAAGTGACATTCCGTAAAGGAAAAATGCGAGACCGCCTAAAAATGCCAACACATTAAAAATATCCATAAAAATACTCCTTTATCCTACAAGTATGTTCTCCTTAAGCTAACATACCTATGTAAAATCCAGGAGTATTTAATGTAAAATCTGTGTAAATTTAGTCTTCGTTCATAGCAGTTCAGCCAGGCTGCCCTGTTGCCTGCAGAAATCCATTTAAAACCGCTCTACAGCAGCCCCAGCACTCTTTCTTTAGAGACTGAACCGACGGAAGTCTCCTTCAGCTCGCCGTCCTTAAACACCAGCAGTGTCGGAATACTGCTCACGCGGTAGCTCTGCGCCAGCTCAAATTCTTTATCAACATCTACCTTTACAAGCTTCACCTCTGGATGCTCCGCCACGACCTCGTCCAGCACCGGCGCAAACATTTTGCACGGTCCGCACCAGTCTGCCCAGAAATCTACCAGCACCGTTCCCTTTGCGTCCAGCACCTCGCTCTGAAAGGTTTCTTTTGTTGCATTTATCATATTGCTTCCACCTCCTGCTTCACGCCATCACATATAGTCTGCCCGGAAAATCTCTGATATATGTATTTTTATGACGCCGGTTCTGCCATTTATGCCCGCACGCTTTCCACTCTTTTTCTTTATATTATACACATTTTTACAAATATGTCGAGTGAAAAATTTATGTCTTTTGCTTTTTTAACAGCTTATTTAACAAAAAACGGCTGAGCCGGAGCATCGGCTTCTCCACAAAATAATAAGAGCATATTGCCGCCGCCAGCGTAGGCAGGGCACTTATTATAAATGTTTTCGTATATCCCAGGCTAATTCCCCACTGCTGCTGCAGCGAAACCGCAAGCTGCTGGAAGAAAAAGCCGTACAGATAAATTCCATAGGACGGCTCCACCTTCCTTCCCACGTTCTTGAAGACCGGCTCCGGAGCAAATACAAGTGAAAAAATAAAATACGGAAAAATCACGTACAGCAGGATATACTGCAGGGTTCCGGAAGCGGACTGGAATGCCAGAAGTACACACATTGCCACGCATGCAAGCTGTATGTTCAGATACTTACGTACCTCTTCATAGGTAAAGAGGATTCCAATCACATAGCAGACAATTACCTGGTATGCCTGGAACAGGTTCACACCATAAACCACCACCCGGTTCTGCACGCCGATAGTAATAAGAGCCACATTTATTCCGCACACCAGCACAGTAAATCCCGCCATGATGCGAAAGGATATTTTTGAACCATGCTTTACACGCAGCACCGTCAGCAGAACCGGCGTTATCACATAAAGCGCCGCTTCCACCGGCATTGTCCAGAGCGAGCCATTGATGGTGTTTGGGATCGGCACATCCGTAAAAACGCCCGGAAGGGCAAATACCGGAAAGAACCGCAGGTTCCGAAGATAAACCGTATACCAGCTTTCAAAATATCCCTTCACGCCCAGATCAGACAGCAGCGGTCCCGCCACAAACACGACCAGCAGCACCATTACGGCAAGCGGCGGCCACAGGCGGAAAAAACGGCGGATGGCAAAACGCAGCGGGTGCGGATCCGACAGCCAGCTCATCGTAATGAGATAGCCGCTTATCAGAAACAACGTAAAGACCCCAAGCTCGTGCAGGCTGAATCCCCCGAAGCGCGGCGCCGTACCACCAAGGATCAGACCCAGATGACCGGCAAACACAAACCAGGCGGCAATCAGACGGACAATCCCAAAGTTGTTTTCTCTCTTCATGTATTACTTTATCCTTTCTTTACCTGCAAATAAGGTGTTCCAGTTCTTTCATTTCCCGGCAAAAAACAAGTACGGCTGCCAGTTTCCTGGCAGCCGCACCTGTCTTTAAAGCATTGTAGCTTATCAATCAATCAGCTAATCGCATACGGTACGATTAAGCAATCTTATTAAGCCTGTCCATAAACCTGACCTTTTACTACGTTGAACTTAGCGCCATCATAGTTCACTGTTCCAGTGAAATCAGATGCCAGTCTGCCATCGATTACGTAGAACCATGCGCCATCATACAGTACAAGGGTTGTCTTGTCAGTAACCTGACCGCGTACAAGATAATACCATTTCTCGCTTGCCGGATCCTGCCACAGTCCGCTGTATTCGTCAATAATACGTCCGGATGCTACTGCAAATTTTCTTCCGTCAAACTCAACCAGTCCGCCTACGTTGGTATCAATAATACCATTCTGTACGTAGAACGCTTTGCCCTGGTAGGTTGTAAGACCAACATACTGGGTCTGAACCATACCATATGCAAGGAAGTACCACTTGTTGTTGATGAGCTTCGCTCCGTTTACGCCGGTTGCAACAGTGCCGTTCTCTACATAGAACAGGCTTCCGTTGTAATCTACCAGACCCTTGAAGGTAGTATCAATTACGCCATCTTTGTAGTAATTGAACTTGCCATCTTCCAGATGCAGACCGTTCAGCTTCAGTGTATCTTTTCTGTCAAGGTAAGATACAGCGTTGGTGAAGTAATCTGCTGTAAACTGCTTGGAAATAACTTTCTTCTGACCTTTTGCATCAACACCTTCTACCTGTACATCCAGTGTAATGCTGCCTGCCTTCAGCTCTGTTTCTTTCTTAATGCTGGTAATCTTCATTGTCAGAGCCTGTGCTGCTGTGATATCCTGCTTGTTGTTACCGCATGTAGAGCAGTTGTTGTATACCTTAACAGCCAGTGTACCGGAAGCAATCTTCACAAGCTGGTTCGGTGTAATAAACTGACCGTTCAGCTTCAGAGTTTCGCCATTTGTATCTACCAGAACATCTCCAACAAGCTCAACTGTTGTTGTTCCATCAAGAACAGTCTTTGTACCCTGGGAGGTACCGTTGTCGTTGATACCAATCTCATTTGTATGAGCAAGTCTCTTAACTTCTTTCTTTACTCTGTTGCTCAGTTCTTTTCCGCAAAGATCGCACTTGTCAGCGCTGATGATATAACCCTTTTCTTCGCAGGTCGATTCTTTCATCTCTACAACTGCATTCTTTGTGATGGAATAATGGTTGAACATATCTGTCTTTGCAGTATAAACAGTATCTGTCGGCTCTTTGCAGGTTGTGCAGAGCAGAGTTACTGTAGTTGTACCATTCTCTGTGCAGGTAGCTGTCGTTTCAACAGAAACATACTGGCTCTTGTTGTTTGCCTTAAGCCATGTCATCATTCCCTCATAGCTGTCCAGAATACCATCTGTAATATGAGTATCCATGTATCTCTTTACACTCTGGTCAACCTTGTGCGGACCCTGCGGTTTTGCAATCATTTCCTCAGAGTTTCTGTCCATGTTGCAGTTGCGGCATGTTGTATTGATATAATACCGGATATCCTCGTTGCAGGTATTATTAACAACTGTTGTACCGGTTACCGTGCATTTTGCTCTGTCTGCAGAATTTACAAATACAACCTTCTTTACCTCTGAATGATGCGGTGCATCAATCGTAACCGTTTCAATTCTCGGATTATTGATGTTCGTCTGGTAGTAGTAATATACCTGGTAGGAACCTGCTTTCAGACAATCCTTGAAAACGATAAGGTTCGGAGAAGCTTTCAGCATGTCAGCAGTAACATCAGCAAAAGAGTTTTTGCCAAACGCAGCCGCTGTTTTTGCTTCGTCAATGTTTACCGTATTCTTTACTTCGGTTCTGCTAATCTGTTCAGCTTCGATACGTACTCTTTCAAGCTTTGTGTCGTTCTTTCCGCACTTCGTGCACACACCTTCAGAAACTTTGATGTAAAAGCCTTCTTTTGTCGTGTCAATCAACGCCGGCTGGCCGTTTACAAGCTTGGTATTTACCGCATCAACCTCTTCACCATCATACTTGTCGCCTGCAACAAGATACTTGATGAAGCTCCAGGAAGAAACAGAATGTCCTTCCGGCTCGACATCCCATTTGCCTGCCTGCTCAGTCTTACCGCACACTGCACACTTACGCATTTCTACAGTAACGCCCCAAGTTTCACATCCTGCAGCGATAATTACTTCTTTATAAGTCTCGCCCCACTGATGGTCTTTCAGAATGGTTCCCTGAATATCAGCCGATATAACATCCGTCTTACCCTCTGCATATTCTACCGTATAGGTTCTGTTTTCCAGAGAATTGCAAGTTGCCGGCTTTGTTACTACACTGATATTAAGCGGATCTGTCTCTTTTCCATCGCTCCACATAACTTTAACTACGTTGTTCCGAGCATCTTCAACTCTCAGCCCCACATACGTTTTCGTCGCTGCAGGCGGATTTGCAGCTACAGTTTCTTCTGCTACTTCTTCTGCCTGCGCGTCTACTGTTGCTTCCGTAACAGTTTCTGTCGCTGCTTCTGTAACATTTTCTTCTGCAAATGTTACTGCTGACATTGAACTCATAGCCATCATGACAGACATTGCCATAGCTGTGAGTTTCACTTTGTTAAGCTTCATAACCATTTCTCCTTTTCTTTCTTTTTGTTGCAAGCCCCTTATTATTTTGTTGTTCAGGTCCTGCCATGTTGAACCCGTATTCACCTCATTCCACATCCCGAACCAGATTCCCGGCATGCAGAAGAAGCACAGAGAGCAAAACCCTATTCCCTGGAAAATAAGCCTTTGCTTCCATTCAACACTTCTCGTCTACAATTTGAAGTATAATTGAAATTTCTCTATTTGTCAATACGATATTTTAGAAAAATCTCTAATTCTTTTTCGTCATAACATCTAAAAAATAAGGTTTTTCTTTAAATGAATCTTTTTAAAGAGAGAAATGGAGCTGACCGGCTCCCGCCGGTCAGTAATTTAAGAATAAATCGCCGTATTTTTTAATATTTTCATCAAGCGAATTCATACAGAGCTGAATAATGCGGAATCTGTCATACACGGAAGCATTATTGTAGGCTTTAAGCAGAAGTTTCTCTTCTTCTGTTAGAGATATTTCTATTTTATCTTCCTTTCTTTCGTCCGTAAGACACAGCAGATAATCGGTGGATACATCAAAATATAATGCTACTTTTATAATACTCTCCAGACTGGGTTTGCCTTTTCCTTTCTTCCACTGCAGGAGGCTTGCATTTGCAAGTCCTGCCCCTACTTCCACATCCTTGCTGGTAAGATGGCGTTCTTCTTTCAACTGGAAAATACGGTCAACTACGTTCATGTAAATCCCTC
The DNA here is from genome assembly GCF_025148285.1 of Marvinbryantia formatexigens DSM 14469. Lineage (NCBI taxonomy): Bacteria > Bacillati > Bacillota > Clostridia > Lachnospirales > Lachnospiraceae > Marvinbryantia > Marvinbryantia formatexigens. Next base: position 1,853,896 of record NZ_CP102268.1, read on the forward strand.
CCTGCTATCGTGACTCCATATTTTCCCTTTTCACCTTTTTAATAAGAAAGCGACTGACCTGCAGCATCGGTTTCTCCACCATATAATATGATACCACAGCTGCCGCCAATGTAAACAGGGCACTTATCAGAAACGTCCGGGTATATCCCAGGCTTATCCCATATTGCTGCTGCAGATAAATCACAAGCTGCTGAAAGAAAAAGCCGTAGAGATAAATGCCGTAAGACGGCTCCACTTTCTTTCCCACGTTCTTGAAGACCGGCTCCGGAGTAAATACAAACGAAAAAATAAAATACGGAAAAATCACATACAACAGAATGTACTGTACGGTTCCGGAGGCTGACTGAAACGCCAGCAGTACACACATTGCCACACAGGCAAGCTGTATATTCAGATACTTACGCACTTCTTCGTAAGTGAAAAATATCCCGATCACATAAAAAACAACCACCTGGTATGCCTGGAACAGGTTCACACCATAAACCACCACCCGGTTCTGCACACCAACGGTAATGAGCGCCACATTGATCCCACATACCAGTACAGTAAACGCCGTCATAATGCGGAAGGATATTTTTGAACCGTGCTTTACGCGCAGCACCGTCAGTAGAACCGGTGTAATCACATAAAGCGCCGCTTCCACCGGCATCGTCCAGAGCGAGCCGTTGACAGTATTCGGAATTGGCACATCCATAAAGACGCCAGGAAGGGCAAATACTGGAAAGAACCGCAGATTCCGCAGATAAACCGTATACCAGCTTTCAAAATATCCTTTCACACCCAGATCAGACAGCAGTGGTCCCGCCACAAACACGACCAGCAGCACCATCACGGCGAGCGGCGGCCACAGGCGGAAAAAACGGCGGATGGCAAATCGCAGCGGGTGCGGGTCCGACAGCCAGCTCATTGTGATGAGATAGCCGCTTATCAGAAACAAAGTAAAGACTCCCAGCTCGTGCAGGCTGAAGCCCCCGAAGCGCGGCGCCGTACCGCCAAGGATCAGACCCAGATGACCGGCAAACACAAACCATGCGGCAATCAGACGGACAATCCCAAAGTTGTTTTCTCTCTTCATATAATTACTATATCCTTTCTGTCCGGCATATGAGGTGCTTCAATTCGTCTGCAAAGAGTCAGAGAAGAAGACAGGTGCGGCTGCCAGTTTCCCGGCAGCCGCACCTGTCTTTTTAGCATTGTAGCTTATCAATCAATCAGCCAAATCGCATACGGTACGATTAAGCAGTCTCATTAAGCCTGTCCATAAACCTGACCCTTTACTACGTTGAACTTAGCGCCGTCATAGTTCACTGTTCCAGTGAAATCAGATGCCAGTCTGCCGTCGATTACGTAGAACCATGCGCCATCATACAGTACAAGGGTTGTCTTGTCAGTAACCTGACCGCGTACAAGATAGTACCATTTCTCGCTTGCCGGATCCTGCCACAGTCCGCTGTATTCGTCAATAATACGTCCGGATGCTACCGCAAATTTTCTTCCGTCAAACTCAACCAGTCCGCCTACATTAACATCGATGATACCATTCTGTACATAGAATGCTTTGCCCTGGTAGGTTGTAAGACCAACATACTCGGTCTGAACCATACCATATGCAAGGAAGTACCACTTATTGTTGATGAGCTTCGCGCCATTTACATCTGTTGCAACAGTGCCGTTCTCTACATAGAACAGGCTTCCGTTGTAATCTACCAGACCCTTGAAGGTAGTATCAATTACGCCATCCTTGTAGTAATTGAACTTGCCGTCTTCCAGATGCAGACCGTTCAGCTTCAGTGTATCTTTTCTGTCAAGGTAAGATACAGCGTTGGTAAAGTAGTCTGCTGTAAACTGCTTGGAAATTATCTTCCTCTGGTTCTTTGCATCAATACCTTCAACTGTTACATCCAGTGTAATGCTGCCTGCCTTCAGTTCGGTTTCTTTCTTGATGCTTGCAACCTTAATCTGTACAATCTGGTCGCCTGTGATATCCTGTTTGTTATTGCCGCATGTAGAGCAGTTGTTGTATACCTTAACAACCAGAGTACCGGAAGCCATCTTTACCAGGTCCTGCGGTTTGATATACTGCCCGTTCAAGTTCAATGTTTCTCCATTAACATCTACCAGAACCTCTCCAATAAGTTCTACGGTAGTTGTCTCATCAAGAACATCTTTTGTTCCTTTAGAGGTACCATTATCGTTAATGCCAACTTCATTGGTATGTGCAAGTCTCTTAACTTCTTTCTTTACTCTGTTGCTCAGTTCTTTTCCGCAAAGATTGCACTTGTCAGCGCTGATAATATAACCCTTTTCTTCACAGGTTGATTCTTTCTGTTCTACAACAGCATTCCTTGTGATGGAATAATGGTTGAACATATCTGTCTTTGCAGTGTAAACAGTATCAGTCGGCTTCTTACAGGTTGTGCAGAGCAGAGTTACTGTAGTTGTACCATTCTCTGTGCAGGTAGCTGTTGTTTCAACAGATACATACTGGCTCTTATTATTTGCGCTAAGCCATGTCATCATATCCTCATAGCTGTCCAGAATACCGTCTGTGATATGAGTATCCATATACTTCTTAACGCTCTGGTCAATTTTATGCGGACCCTGCGGCTCTGCAATCATCACATCTGAATTCCTGTCCATATCGCAATTACGGCATGTCGTATTGATATAATACCGGATGTCCTCGTTGCAGGTATTGTTGATAACAGTCGTTCCTTTTACCGTGCATTTGTCTTCATCTGCATCATTTACAAATACAACATTCTTTACTTCCGAATGATGCGGCGCACCAATCGTAACTGTTTCGATTCTCGGATTATTGATGTTCGTCTGATAGTAGTAATATACCTGGTAAGAACCAGCTTTCAGACAATCCTCAAAAACAATGAGATTCGGATCTGCTTTCAACATATCAGCCGTAACCTTATCAAAAGACAACACCTTGAAAGCTCTCGCAGTTGCAGCTTCATCAATGTTTACCGTGTTCATTACTTCTGTTCTGCTGACCTGCTCAGCTTCCATCCGTACTCTTTCTGTCTTTGTCACATTCTTTTCGCACTTCGTGCATTTGCCTTCATACAATTCAATGTAGAAACCTTCCTGCGTCGGGTCGATTAATGCCGGTTTACCATTTACAAGCTTGGTATTTACAGCATCTACCGCTTGATTGCCAATCTTGTCGCCTGTAACGCAGTATTTAATAAACGTCCACGAAGAAACCTTATGTCCCGCCGGTTCAACTTCGATTTCATCGCTTACATATTCTACCGTCTGGCAAGCTGCACATTTGCGAGCTTCTCTGTAAATTCCGTTCTCATCACATGACGGTTCTCTGAGAAAATCCTTATAAGTCTCGCCCCACTGATGGTCTTTCAGAATAGTTCCCGGAACCTCAACTGTTGTAGCAGCAGATAATCCTTCTGCATATTCTACCGTATAGGTTCTCTTTTCCAAAGAAGCACAAGTTGCAGGAGTTACTTTCACTGACTGCTTAAGTGGTGACGTCGTAATTTCTTTTCCATTTTGATTCCATACAACCACAACGGTATCCTTATTAACGTCTGTAACTCTAAGTCCTACATACACCTTTTCCTCCACAGGCGGATTTGCAGCTACAGTTCCTTCTGTTCCCGCATCTTCTGCCTGCGCTTCTGCTGTTGCTTCCGTAACAGTTTCTGTCGCTGCTTCTGTAACATTTTCTTCTGCAAATGTTACTGCTGACATTGAACTCATAGCCATCATGACAGACATTGCCATAGCTGTGAGCTTCACTTTGTTAAGCTTCATAACCATTTCTCCTTTTCTTTCTTTTTGCAGCAGACCCCTTATTATGTTGTTGTTCAGGTCCTGCCATGTTGAATCCGTACTCACTTCATTCTGCATCCCAAACCAGCTTTCCAGGATTCAGAAGAAGCACAGAAAGCAAAATCCTATTCTGGAAAATAAGCCTTTGCTTCCATTCAACACTTCTTGTCTACAATTTGAAGTATAGTTGAAATTACTCTATTTGTCAATAACATATTTTTGAAATTTCTCTTTTTCTTTTTGAGAATATTATTAAAGAATTAAGAATTGCATTTATGCGCTATATTAAAGAAAAAAGAAACTGGCTGGCACCTCTGCCAGTCAATAATTTAAGAACTTTTTCCGATAGAGATTTATCATTTTCTCTCTGCCGTATGAGGTTAAGAAGAAGCTAAGAAACGATAGAGAAGAAAATATATTGACACGGATAAGCCAACTGGATTGTGACCCGGATTTCCATAGCCTCGTTTATGAATTTTCCAGGAACTTTATCCTGGTCGCTTGCAATACATAAAATACGATAGTAGAATAAAATCAGAAAGTTTATAATGAACAGATAAAACTCCACGGAAGAACGCGGCAGGCTGTATTGGAGACAATCCGCATTTGTAAAGACAGGAATGTATTGGTAGAATATCTTCGTGGCCGAGAAAAGGAGGTTATAAATATTATGATGACATTATTTGAACAGGAATATGCCGTTGAACGGTATGGAGATGAGAGGGAAGCAACCGGCGAGATGAAAAAGGCCAGGGAGACTGCCTTTGAGCTTGCTGACATGGGTCTTCCAGTAGAAAAAATTGCAAAGGCGGTGAAAGTCAATCTGGAAACGGTGAAGGGCTGGCTTTCTGGAACGCCGTCTGCCGCGAGATAAAAATAAACAGCAGAAATTTTGCTCCCTTTCCTTAAAAGAAACTGGCTGGCACCTCTGCCAGTCAGTAATTTAAGAACAAATCTCCATATTTCCTTATGTTTTCATCAAGTGAATTCATACAGATCTGGATAATGCGGAACTTGTCGTGAACGGTTGCATTATTGTAAGCTCTGAGCAAAAGCTTCTCTTCTTCTGATAGAGATTTATCAGTTTCTCCTCTGCCATTTTTTTCATCAGAAAGACACAGCAGATAATCGGTGGATACGTTAAAATAAGATGCCACCTTTATGATATTTTCCAGGCTTGGTTTCCCTTTCCCTTTTTTCCACTGGGAAAGACTCGAATTTGCAAGTCCCGCGCCAACCTCCACATCCTTGCTGGTAAGATTGCGTTCTTCCTTTAATTGAAAAATACGGTCAACTACGTTCACAAACATCCCTCCCTACTATTTCGGCTCCGTATTTTCCCTTTTCACCTTTTTAATAAGGAAGTGGCTGACTCGCTGCATCGGTTTCTCCACCAGATAACAGGATACCACAGCCGCTGCCAGTGTGAACAGGGCACTGAGCAAAAACGTTTTCGTATAGCCAAGGCTTATTCCATGCCGCAGCTGCAGAGAAACTACGAGCTGCTGGAAGAAAAAGCCATACAAATAGATTCCATAGGATGGTTCCACTTTCTTCCCTACGTTTTTAAATACCGGTTTCGGAGCAAAAACAAAGGAAAAAATAAAATACGGAAAAATCAGATACAACAGTATATATTGCAGGGTTCCAGAAGCGGACTGGAATGCCAGAAGCACACACATTGCCACGCAGGCAAGCTGTATATTCAGGTACTTTCGTACCTCTTCATAGGTAAAGAGGATTCCAATCACATAACAAACAGTTACCTGGTATGCCTGGAACAGGTTCACGCCGTAAACCACCACTTGATTCTGCACGCCCACAGTCATAAAAACCACATTTATCCCGCACACCAGTATGGTAAATACCGCCATGATACGGAAAGAAATTTTCGACCCATGCTTTACGCGCAGTATCGTCAGCAAAATCGGCGTTATCACATAAAGAGCCGCTTCTACCGGCATCGTCCAGAGCGAGCCGTTGACAGTATTCGGAATCGGCACATCCGTAAAAACACCAGGGAGGGCAAACACTGGAAAGAACCGCAGGTTCCGCAGATAAACCGTATACCAGCTTTCAAAATATCCTTTCACACCCAGATCAGACAGCAGCGGTCCCGCCACAAACACGACCAGCAGCACCATCACGGCGAGCGGCGGCCACAGGCGGAAAAAACGGCGGATGGCAAATCGCAGCGGATGCGGATCCGACAGCCAGCTCATTGTGATGAGATAGCCGCTTATCAGAAACAAAGTAAAGACTCCCAGCTCGTGCAGGCTGAATCCCCCAAAGCGCGGCGCCGTACCGCCAAGAATCAGTCCCAAGTGTCCGGCAAACACAAACCAGGCGGCAATAATGCGGATAATTCCAAAGTTGTTTTCTCTATTCATGTATACAGTATCCTCTCTATCCGCTTCTTATAAAACAGGGGCCGCTGTCAGAGAATCTGATAGCAGCCCCCATCCTTACTCAGTTATCTTTTCCAAAATCAAGTGAATTTAATCACTTATGCTACCGGACCATAGAGCTGACCATTTACTACGTTGAATGTAGCGCCGTCATACTGAACAGTTCCCTTGTAGTCTTTTGCAAGCTTACCATCTCTTACATAGAAAGCTTCGCCATCATAGATTGCAACACCGGTATGCTGATTCTGAACCTGTCCAAGTGCCAGGAAGTACCATGTGCCGTCGCTGTTCTGCCACAGACCGTTTACATCATTGCGAAGACGACCATTTGTGAACAGGAATGTTCCTCCGTTGTACGGAACCAGACCGCTTACATTTGTATCCAGAACACCATTTGTCAGATAGAACCAAGCGCCATCATACAGAGCCAGTCCGTTGAATCCACGCTGAACCTGACCATTAGCCAGATAGTACCATGTACCATTGTACTCATTCAGACCGTTAGCTTTGCTGCAAACAACACCATTTGCTACAAAGAACTCACCGCCGTTGTACTCAGCGATTCCTGCGTAATCTGCCTGGAACTCGCTATCCTTGTAGTAACGAACTACGCCATCAGCATCAAGCTGCAGACCATTAATCGGTTTCTCTTCCGGATTTCTGTCAAAGTAAGCACCCAGATCGCTGTAGTACGGAACAGTAACTGTGTCTGTTACAACTTTATTACCATTTGCAGTTTTATAAGAAGCATTTAAAGTAATCGAACCTGCTGTCTCTTTCGTTTCTTTCTGAAGAGCTGCGATAGTTATTTCCGGAGTTCCTACAACCGTAGCCTCACCGCATCTCTCGCACGCCGTAACTGCATCCACCTGTACACCATAGCTTGTAAGAACGTTCATTGCACCGCCACCTACAAAACCATTAGCACCGACTTTGCTTCCAACTCTCCAGGTTGTACCATCACCAACTACTACGCTGCCTTCAAATCTAATCTGAGCATTCTTATCGCCATCTTTTTCTGTTGTATGGCCAAGTTTAGCAAGCGTTACCTTTCTGGTTGCCATTACCGCATCACAATATTTGCAATGAGTAACAGAATCATAAGAACCATTTGTTGTGCATGTAGCTTCAACTCTGTTCTCCTGTCTTGCTTTTGCTTCAGCGCTGTGATCAAATTTGCCAATGTTTACAGTAACTGTTCCATCTGCAATTTCTTCACCGCATTCTTCACAGATATATGTAATTGTAACAGTTCCACCTTCGTTGCATACAACAGAAGCATTGTACTTCATGCCGCTTCCCGTTGCATTCGCTGCTTCCAGGAAAGCATCGTATGCTTTCTGAGTCGCATAACCAGCATTTCTCTTTGCATTATCCTGAAGAGCTTTTACTGCCGCTTCTGCGGATGCTTTAATCTTATGTGTACCAGCCGGCTCAGCCGTCCGTTCTTCTTCCAGAATTATATTATTTTTGTATGAGCAGGTATCGCTTAAGCACTTAACAGTCCACACATATGTTGCTGACTTATAGCAGGATTTGCTGACAACATCTGTTATATTTCCCTTTGTATCATATATAACCTGAATAAGTTCTTTATCTGCAGCTGTTTTCCCCACTACTGTCGGTGTTCCTTCTGAATGACGCGCCGTAATAGTATAAGTTGCTGTACCAAGGCTATTCCCTTTTGCATCAAAATCTTCTACTGTATATGTAGCATCTTTAGAGCAATTAGTAAGTATAATCTTATCTTCATCTACATAGCGTCCGTCTGTTCCAACTTCGATTTCCTCACCTGCCGCCAGACCAGATTTAATATTTGTTACTTTAACGACCTTGGTTGTAGCACGTTCACCTGTGCTAGCGTAAAGCTTCTCTGTCTTTCTATCGGTCTCAAACCAACCGTCGCACATCGTGCACTGCTTCTCTGTCACCACATAGTATGTACCATTTTTAGCAGTATTTTTGAGGACAGCTTCTCCATTGACTATCTCAACATTGTTACCTGCCACCAGATTTGTCCGGGTAGCTTTCGTCAAATTATGACTTGCCGGTACAGATTCATAGCTGTTTTCATCCACCTCTTTTTCTCCACACCTGGAGCATCTTCTTACCAGCGCTGACTGTCCAGCCTTTCCCAGTGAGCAATCACCATGATCAATGGTCTCTCTTGCCCACTCGCTCCATGCATGCCCAAGCGGTGCGCTTGTCTCATAATTCTGATGATAGGTTGTGCCGTCTATCGCAATAGACCACCGTGTAGCCGCTCCAGTAGTACATGTTGCGGCAACCTGTTCACTTGTAGCCTTCTGCGGCCATGTTTCTGTTGTCTGATCACTATAAGTTACCGTAACCGTTCCATCTTCGCTGATGTCAGCACCAGTAACATATACAGCAGCTGCCAAAGTTTCCGCCGTTTCCTGCGCTTCTTCTGTCACAACGTCAGTCGCTGCTTCCTCAGCGAAAGCTGAGAGGGACATCGTACTCGCAGCCATTACAACAGACATTGCCAAGGCCGCGAGTTTTTTCTTGTTAGTTCTCATAACCAAGTCTCCTTTTCTTTCTTTTTTGTTGCAGACCCTTATTAATTTGTTTTTAAAGTTCTGCCATGCCGGGCTTACTTTTGCCTTGTCCCATGCAGGAAGTTGTCCCATCCCCTCAAAGACGCAAATAGCGCAGAGTATTAACTTTACTTTTAGAAAAAAGCCTCTCTGCCTCTGCCCAACAGTTTTGATTTACACTAACAGTATAATTTGCAAAGTATTTTTTGTCAATACTTATTTTTCTGGAAATTTTGGTTATTTTTGGATGCAATCCGCTTTTTTGCATGGCATCTTTTATTCAAACTTCATATTCATATTCCATCTTTTATATATCACTTTCACATCGTATTTTCTTTCTTATGCGTTCACATATTGTAAATACTACAAATGTAAAAAATAATTTTGACCGACGGTAAGCAATTTTTACAAATTTCTCTTGATACGAAAAAAGGGAAGCTGCCGCCATTTCTGACTGCAACTCCCTTACTTCTCTTTAATATTAAGCAGAATTTGTTCAGAATTTTTCAGTTGTCCCTTCGGATAGACAAGAAACGAATACTGCTTAATGATTTTCCCCTATTATTCGAAGTTTAACGTCGACTACATCAAGAAACGTTTTTCTGATTCCTAATCTCATACTTCTTTCTTCACCCACTCAGACGAAAAACTAAATTTTGTATCATACAAAAAGCTCTGTCACCCAACTGCTGCAACGTCTTTTACAACCGATCACATATGACAGAGCCTTTTATTTGGTTACTTATCTATTCACGCATTCTTGTTCTACAATCACAGCACCGCCTATCCCAAATAGTTTAAGATTGTTTTATTAATACCCATCGGCAAATCATGGCGTAAATAACCTGCTACCAGTTTTTTCACTCCAGATACTGGTGTACTAAATAATGCTTTTATTGAATCTAATTTTTCATTTGATGGAGAATAATAATAAACTTCGACCTTGTCGCCCACTTGAACAATTTCCACTCTAATATCCAGTTTTAGACCCACAATACTTCGTACCGCTTTCGCCTCACATGTAATTATACGTTTAGCATCACCGCCGCCCCTCTCTACATTAACCAACGACAACCCAGAAAAATAATTGCAAACCGCTTCTTGCATTCCTTTCGTATATTCAAAATACGGGTTGACCACATACTCCCTGTATAAAACCGTATTGCTGCCATTACCTACTTGCGACCATCCATCCTCAGCTGCATCATTAAAATAGTTCTCTCCTTCTTTTGCCAAAGTTTTTATTGATTCTTCTGAAGATTTCATAAGAGCACCTGGATGTACTCCAACATCTCTCGCCAGTTCGGCGGCCTTTTCAGCTGCCTGAATAATAACTCCAATCAATAAAGGCGACATAATATTCCACCTCCGCAAGCCAATGAATTTCAAATATTATATAACATTTTTAAATTATTCATAATTATAATGCTTATTTAGTTAAAAGTCAATTATTTTTTAAATTTATCATTAATTTTCAAAAAATTATTAATAAATCGCCTATCAAGAACGTGTCCTGTCCCAGCTGCGTAAATATTATCCGGATGCCGCTTCTTCCCTTCTTTCTTCCACAATGGAAGAACTCGTATATAAAGAGGGGCAGTTATTCTTATCTGATTCAGAAAGAACCGCATTAATAATGATTTAATCTGTAAATATCGTGGTTATGATGGAATCTGCCATATTCAAGAATCCAACATTGAAACCAGCATCATTGTAACGTCTGCATATCAAAACCATTAAAATATTTTTACAGTTCTAAACTATTTTCTTTTAATAAAAAGTCATAAATACTCATGGTTGTAATTCCGTCTTCATCTCTTGTAACATTCACAACATCCTTAACAATGATAATCTTCTTAAAAGAATCGTTTACATTGACAAGAGAAGCCTTTTCCTGAATACGTTTTTCTTCTGTCGGCATACTGAACGCTGATTGAATATAATAGCGTTTACTACCGAGGTTTGCTACAAAATCAATTTCCAACTGATTCTTATACTCTTTCCCATATTCATCTGTTCCACGCTTTTCTACAACACCAACATCTACAGAATAACCTCTGCCTCGCAATTCGTTATAAATGATATTTTCCATTAGATGTGTTTCTTCCACCTGTCTGAATCCTAATCTTGCGTTCCTTAATCCCACATCTTCAAAATAATATTTCAACGGCGTACCGATGTATTTTCTGCCCTTTACATTATAACGATTTGCCTTATTAATAATAAAAGCATCTTCCAAATACTCAATATACTGTCTGATGGTATTCAAACTGATTGTTGACTGAATCACACTTTTAAATGTGGCTTCAATTCTCGGTGGATTTGTCAACGAACCAATAGCAGAAGCCAGAATGTTAACCAAATCTTCTAACTCCTGTTTTTTTTCAATATGGTGTCTCTCAATAATATCCTTCAGATAAGTCTCTTTGAAGAGATTTGTCAAATAGTTAATTTTCTGTTCTTCGGTTTTCATTGTTACGGTAAGCGGAAGACCGCCGTATACAACATATTCTGCCCATCCGCGGTACATATCACCATCATAGGCTTGCATAAATTCCCTAAACGATAATGGATAAATATGAATTTCATCGCCTCTTCCCCTAAATTCAGTAATTACATCTTTGGATAGAAATTTAGAATTACTTCCCGTTACATATATATCTGCATTTCTGATATGGAGCAATGAATTTAAAACCTCCTCAAACTCTCGTAACATCTGCACTTCATCAAGCAAGATATAATATTGCTCATCATCTTCTATCAGGGATTCAATATAATCTAATATTATATCCGGATCGCGATACTTTTTATTTTTACGTTGATCCAGTTCAATCTCAATTATATGGGACGCCGCCACTCCCTGCCCCAACAAATAGTTCTTGAAAATATTAAATATAAGATACGATTTCCCGCATCTTCTGATGCCAGTTACAACCTTTATCATTCCATTATGCATACGGTTAACCAAATCATTCAGATATTTATCCCTCTTGATATCCATAAGCCCCTCCTTTATTAAACATTTTTTACAGTTCCGTCTATTTTATTCAATATAATCATACATCTCTCACGCTCGGAATGCAAATGAATATTTTATACATCTGATATGTTTTTTGGGGGACATAAACACTTTTTATATTTTTTTCGGTAACCGATGAATCCTTTTTAGTGCGCCCGCCGGGCGCACTAAAAAAGGAAGCTGCCGCCATTTCTGACTGCAACTCCCTTGCATATTGACACTTCACGAGAATTTCTTAACCAATCAATACCTTTTTTCCCTCAAACGCAAAGCCATAATGCCGTATCTGCCCTTTCGGAATCCCTGCGGCAACCAACTCTGCATCATAATCTTTTTCCACAATCTGCGTAAGTGCCATCTGGAGGGTATCCTCCAGGGTTTTCTCTCTCCGCGGATTCCTTACTTTAAATTCCAGCACAAACGCCGGTGCCTTCCGCTCCAGAGGTTCCATCACCACATCATACCGTCCAAAACCACTTTCCCGGTTCGAAGTAATGCGGTATTTTCCTGCCAGTTCTACAATCAGCCCAAGCACAAACCCATGATAGAAGCGTTCCGGGTTTGCGTTTGATGACGGATGCTTCCCCGTGTCAAAAGAACTAAAGGTAAACTCTGCAATCTGTTTCATATACTCGTTCATATATTCTATATCTCCCACGAGCAGCGCTTTCAAGAAAGCGTTGTAAGGAACGGAGTCCTCTGAAAACCAGTCTCTGATCAAATCCTCCATCATAAGGCGGACTTCGCGGTTTGTAAGCACCAGATGGTAGGTAAAACGTCCTGTTTCATCACTGAAGATTTTCTCATCCACTTTCAGATAACCACTGGCAAGAAGCATACTCCAGAGTGCGCCCCGTTTTCTGCCAAGCTGGTCAAAAATAATTTCCTCATCAATTTCTGTTTCCAGAGCTTTTCCCGCCAGCAAATCTTCCATAATTTCCTTCGTTTCCGAAGTGCCCTGCTGAATCAACGTACTCACAAGCTTGTTTGCGCTACTGTTCGCCCAGTACGGTTTCAAAACATTTTCCTTAAGAAAACACGTAATAGACCACGGATTATAGATATCTTTGCGGCTTCCGAAGGTAAAGCCGTTATACCACTCTTTTATATCCTTTTTCCGGTTTCCCATTCCGAACAGCTCCAGCGAGCGGAATACTTCTTCTTCTGTAAAACCAAACTGCGTGCAATACTGCTCAGAGGTTGTAGTTACAGCAACCAGATTATTTAAATCCGAAAAGATAGATTCTTTGCTTACTCTTGTAATCCCTGTGATTAATCCCCGTTCCATATAAGGATTTGTTTTAAAAGTAGAATTAAACAAACTCCGCATAAAAGCAACCAACTCGTTCCAATATCCATTGACATAGGCCTCTTGCAGCGGTGTATCATATTCGTCAAGCAGAATCAGTACTTTTTTCCCGTAATATCTGCTCAAATAGTCCGAAAGATACATAAGTGACAGAACTGACACATCTTCAGGCATATCCATACCTACAGAGTCAAAATATGCCAAATCTTTTTCATTTAAGAATTTCTCTGTCCGGACATATGCATGAGTACTGTAAAGCTTTACTAGTGCCTGAATAATTCCTTTTCTCGTTGCTTCATAGGTATTTCCCTTTATATTCGCAAAGCTTAAGAAAATTACCGGATAGGTTCCCTGCAATTCCCGATATTTCTCTTTCTCCCATATGGTCAACCCTTCAAACAAGTCGCTTCTACCAGCATAAACATTTGAAAAAAAGCAGTTCACCATATTCAAGTTCATGGTCTTCCCAAACCGGCGAGGACGGGTAATCAAAGTCACAACATCGCCGCTTTCCCACCACTGACGGATAAAGGATGTTTTGTCCACAAAAAAGTAACCATACTTCCGTATATATTCAAAATCCTGAGCTCCAATCGCAATTTCCGGTTTCATGCTACACCTACCTTTCTTCATGAATGCCGGATGACATCTTTCTATGATTCAATCTTGCCATAAATGCTCCGGTTATTCAGCCCAAGTTATCCGACACCAACCCCTGTTTTCTACATCTAAAACAAATAATAGCTGATGCATCACACAAACTCCTCCAGCGAGGGCACATCCTCCGTAAAGACTTCCTTTCCAAGCTCATTGATGGTTGTTTTCCCAGCTTTTTCGTACTGGTAGAGCTGGTCCAGAAATTCGATTGCCGCCCGGATCTTGGTGCGCAGCAGATAACCGCCAGACTGCGTTGCCTCCGCCAGGGAAGAGACAGAGAGATTTGGATTCCATCCGTAGGCTCTGCCGTGAAAGTCCTGTATTTTACATAATATCTCATTTATTTCGTCTTTTGTGAGCGGCAAAAGCTGCGGCGCACTGACCAGCAGATTTAACACGGTTTTCGCAGGCTCCTGCGCCTCCGGATAAATGGCTTCCAGATTTTCATATTCGTGCTTGCCCTCTATCACATCCTCTACATAGGAGGCGCTGAGCGCAAAGATGCTGAAGGTGCGCTCTGTGCAGCGCTCTGAAAGAAGAAAATCGGCCATGTTACGATAAGCGTTCAGGCGCGCTTTTTTGCCAAGACGCCCCATCAGCTCTGTCTCATCAATCAGGATTGCCCATCCATTGTAGCCCATCTGCGTGAACAGATGGCTCATAAAGGAAAAATAATCATGACAGTGCTTCGTCTTTGTGAAATTGACATTATATTTTGCAGGCTGGCTGAAGATGCGGCGATAAATCTTTTTCAGCGGAGCGTTTGCTATAAAATCTCCCTCCAGATCTGCCTGCAGGAGAAATTTCTCCTCCGGGTCTTCCGTGTTCAGATAAGAGCGGAAAAGATAATACAGCTTATCTGTTTCCAGCTGCTTTGCCGCATAAAAAAGCATTTCGTTGGCAACCGGGCTGTTTGCGGAAATTTTCTCCAGCTCGTGCATAAATCCCGGCTGTCTGCGTTTTGGCAGATAGGTATTCTGTATGATTTTCTGATAAACCAGATAAAGCTTATCCATCGGCGTTTCTTTGCTCAGAGAAAGATAAGAAACCACCATGTTGTTGGAGTGAGCAAGGTTGAACACCGTGTTAAGGAGGTGTGTTTTCCCCTCCCCGTATTTTCCGCTGATAATCATTCCGCCAGATTTCCCGCCGTCGCACACCATATCCAGGCGTCCGCCGATTTCTTTCATGATTTTCGGGCGCGCCTCGGAAAAATACTGTCCTACCGCGCGCGAGGGAATCCCGGAGCGCAGCGCCTCGATAATGTGTCTTGCCTCAAAATCATACATTCTCTTTTTCCTCCTGCATGGCGCTCTGAATGAGCTGTGGAATACCTGTTGCGCCGGTACGCGCCTGCTGCACGATCGCTTCTGCCGTCTCCAGGCTCAGCGGCGCCGCCGGAGCGCTTTTCTGCGCCCGCGCAATGCTCTCTGAAATAGCTACAATCACATCCGGCGTGTATTCCTGCGCCGCCAGACGGTCCAGATCTATCATATCGGCAAAACGGTTGAAGCGCTCTCCCACAATTTCATTCTGGATGCGCATCCACAGCGCCTGGTACGATTTCAGACCGGTGTTTTCCTCGTCCATCAGCTTCCGGTCAAAAGCATAGACAAACATGATATTTTTCATGCTGTCAATATCGTCAATGAGCTGACGGATGCTCTCATAAGTATCCTCGCGCTTCATTTTGGTGTAATGCACCGGTTCCAGACTGGAACGGCTGATAAGAATCTCCAGATCATCGATGGCAATAAACAGTCCGGAATAACCGCCCATCCGAATAATTTCCGCCAGAGAGCGAAGCATATGTCTGGCATTGTAGCGGGTGATGCGGCTCGGATAAAAATCCATCGCTCTGAGCTGTGAGAGCTTAATCGTCCTGTCGCCCTCCAGCCACGCAAGCAGCAGCTCGCGGTTCTGCTCCTCCAGAACCGGATATCCGAGAATACTTCCGGTGAGCATACTGCACGCCAGCGCAAAATTGTTGTCCAGCATGGGATTATCAAGAAAAAGGCTTTTGAGCTGTGCACGGATTTCACGCTTTGTAAGCGCATCCCCCATTCCGTTCTGTGAAAGATAGTCGATAAATTTCATGCCTTCGGGAATCTCGTGTTCATCAAACCCCATTTCCCGAATCAGATGATGACTGGCTGCCTCCAGGCAATCCATAATATCGCACTGATGAAAAATTTCTATGTATATTTCCCGGAAATCATGCATCCAGACATCGCGCGCGGAAAAGCGCACGGTCTTGTAATTCTCCCTGCGCGCAAGCTTTGTCATTAATTGCAGGAAATATGTTTTTCCGCTTCCCTGGCGGCCAGTTACGAATTTAATTTTGCTGCCGCCGTCCCGGATATATTCCTGCAGATATTTTTCTCTCCAGAAATCTGTAAGAAAATTAATCCCACAGGAATTTTCCTCCTGCTCCGAAACGTCCGTTTCCGCCGCCGCATTCTCTCCGGATGTCACATCCTGCTCCGCCATCATCGTCGGATTTTCTCTGTATTCTACGTTCATTCTTCTGCTCCTTCTTTATAGAAGCGGATAGTCGCAAGATACTGCTCCTTCCCGTCCCCGTCCAGAATACGTATCGCTTTGCTCGACTTGCGGCTTGGTCCAAACTGGATTTTTCTGCCGTTTTTCGTCTCCCCGATATCATCTCTGACCGCATACAGCCTCGCCAGGTCGAAGGCATAGCTCTGCTGGTCGTAATCCTTGCGGAAGCGGCTCATCGGCGCCAGGAATTTGTAAAGACTCGTCAGATAAATATCGGATTCCGGGCGCTTATTCAGCTTCAAAACTGCCATGTCATAGGCGTCGGAAAGCTCGCTGGCAAATGTAAGCGCATTAAAAGATGCCTTATTCAGCTTCTCCTGCCCTGCCTTTACGGTATCAACAAAGCTCTGCGGACGCATACACTGCACTTTTTTGCGGTCCAGATAGATATCCTGGTTTTCGGCATCCAGCTTCACGCGGTACGGAAACATCTCATAAACCGGGAATTCCCCACGCACATCCACGCCCTTTTCTTCACAGATTGCCAGCATCTGCTCCGCAAATTCTCCGTTCTCAAAGTATTCTCTGGTGTCAAAGCCGGAAACCGTATCATTTATCTCCTTCAGCGCCGCCGAGAGCAGCTCCGCCGTCTCCGCCATCGCGCCCAGATCGCGCGCAAGACTTTTCACATCCCCGCTTTCCGTCTCTTTTCCCACTGCCTTAAAAAGCTTCTGAAGCTGCGTCAGACGGTCCTTTACCGACTTTTCCTGCGGCTGCAGCGCTGTGTATAATTCCTCGTAGTTCATCTTTGTTCATCCTTTGCAATTTTTATACTTATTTCTTTACGGAAAGTATATCTGAAAAGCCTGTGGTTTTCAATAGATTATTTCAAAAACGGCTATTATATGGTAGAATAAATTTACCGATATGCGGGCGCTGAGTCCCGATGGAACTCGTTTAGCGCCGACCGAAACGGACAAAAGGAGCACGTTACGTATGAAAAAGCAGCTTTATCCCTGGCAGGAGGATTGCCTGAAAAAATGGTTTGCGAACCGCGGGCGGGGCATGGTGCAGGCAGTTACCGGCTCCGGCAAGACGCTGCTCGCCCTGACGGCTGCAGAGCGTCTGCAGGAGAAGGTTCCTCAGGAGCTGCGCGTGAAAATCGTGGTTCCCACCAGCGCGCTGATGCGCCAGTGGGAACGGGCGCTGAAGGAGTTTCTTGCGGATTCATGCGGTACAATGGCACAGGCTCCCGCATCCTCTTCCAGTACGACGGCGCAGACAGACTTTTCCGGATTATCCCGCAGTACGACGGCTCCACCTGACTTCCGCCAGGAAATCGGGCTTCGCGGGGCAGGCTTCAAATCTCCTGCGGATTGCAAATATATGATTTACGTCATTAATTCTGCGCGCTATGAGCTGGCAAGGCAGATTCTCGCGGAGCTCAAAAACGGCTATGCCGTTCTGCTGATTGCAGACGAGTGTCATCGCTACGAAAGCGGGCAGAACCGCCTTATTTTTGAATTTCTTCCATACATAAAGCCTTATGAGGATTGTTTTTTCTCACTGGGACTTTCGGCTACCCTGCCCGGCGGTCAGGCGCTGCAATATCTCTCGTCTGTTCTCGGCCGCCGGATATATAATTACGGCATGAAACAGGCTGCAGCCATGCACACCATATGCAAATACGATATTTATCACATTGCCCTGCCTTTTCTTCCGGAAGAAAAGGACGTATATACAGACATTACCGACCAGATGAACTATCTGTTCTCCGGTCTTCTGCGGACGCATCCCTTCTTAAAGGATATGCCCTTAAAAGAACGGTATGAGTTGCTGCGCACACTTGCCGGCGGAAAAAACCGAAAAACAGCGCAGATGGCATCCACATACATAAATCTCTCTTATAAGCGGAAAAATCTGGTCTGTCTGGCGTCCGCCCGGATTTCCTGCGCCTGCGAGCTGATAAAGTGTTTGCCGCAGGCAGAAAAAATCATTGTTTTCGGCGAACGCATCCGCCAGGCGGAGGAGCTGTATACGCTTCTGCAGAAGCATTTTCCCGGAAAGGTGGGAAGATATCATTCCAGGATGGGACAGCAGGCAAACAGAAATACCCTAAACCGCTTCCGCGACGGCAGCATCCGGATTCTGATTGCCTGCAAAGCAATCGACGAGGGTCTGGATGTGCCGGACGCGGCAACCGGAATCATTCTCTCCGGCACCTCCATGCAGCGACAGCGCATCCAGCGTCTTGGACGAATCCTGCGCAGAGCGGACGGAAAGGAATATGCCTCCCTGTACTATCTGCACCTGGAGGACACCGTTGAGGATACCTGCTTTTTGCCGGATGCAAAGGAAACCCGGTTATTTGAGCTGGAATATCTTCCGGATACGCGGGAATTTTTAAATCAGCCCTACGATAAAGCAGCAGAGAAGCTGCTTTCCGCTATGCAATCCGCTGAAGCCGGTGAAAAAGCGCTCGCCGAGGTACAACGCTGCCTGCGCCTGGGAAGCGTCCGCTCAGACTGGCTGCCCGGCCGCTGCGATGCGGACGTCAGAATAAAGGAAGCAAAATATGTCAGTGACAAAAATTACTGGATATGCATGAAAAAACTCCGGGAGCTGTAAAGACTGTCCCGGAGTTTTCTGTCAGATCTTATTCTTTTTCATTTTTCTCTATGCAGACATCCCCGGCTGTCTTCCTTACAGCCGGGGATTAAATCCTTTCATATAATAATCTTCCCCGCAATATCACACCGTCTCTCCCGGAACAATCTCATGCGGAAGAATGTGACAGGTCACACGCTGTTCATCCTCCTCCTGCTCAATCATCGCCATCAGAAGTTCCACCGCTGTTTCCGCCACCATATCCACCGAATTAGACACGGTAGAGAGCCGCGGCTTTACATAATCCAGAGTGTCAATATTATCAAAACCCGTAATGCCGTAGTCCACCGGTGGTTTCTTTCCTATGCTCTCAAGACGCTTCATAATGTCCAGGGCAAAACCGTCCGAGGTACACACAAAAGCGACCCGTGCGCCGGATTTCGCCAGTTGTTCCGCTTTTTCAAGATAACTCCAGTCCAGAAGATACTCTGCTTCCGCTTCCGGGAACTCATGGAGTGCCTCCTGGAAGCCTTTCAGGCGTTCTTCATGCACATAGACATTTTCCTTTGCCCTTGCATCCATCGGCGGACACACAAAAACCAGCTTCCTGTATCCCTTCTCCAGAACAAGAGCCGTCACTTCCTGCATGGCTTTTTTCTGGTCGATACTCACAAACGGCAGCCCATCCGCAATTTTATTATCTACCGACACGATCGGCATTCCGAGTGTGCTTAAAAATTTCCGGTATTCTTCTCCTTCATTGACAGACGACAGAATAATGCCATCCATATGGTATGCCGCCAGTTTCATAAGCTGGTTCTGCTCCATCTGCCTGTCATTATTGTGAAGAACAATATTGATGCTGTATCCCTGTTTATTTGCTGCCGTGCCAATCGTACTGAGCATCTGTGCAAAATACCGGTTTTTCACATCCAGTACAACAACCCCGATATAATAGGTGCGTCCTTTTACCAGACCCCTGGCAAGTAAATCCGGGCGATAATCATGTTCTCTGGCAACACGCAGAATCCTCTCTTTCGTGTCCGGGCTGATTCGTCCCGTGCCGCTCAGCGCCCGGTTCACAGTTGTCCGCGATACCCCGCACATTTGCGCCAGATCCTTCGTTGTAATTCCTCCCACAATACCTTCCTCCAAACGCTTTGTAAGAAGTATTGTAACACAACTTTCAGAAAAAATCACTCAAAATACGCACTGTTGTAACACCGGACCTTCCGTCACCTGCAAAAGTCCGGCCGGACAGCTATAGAAAGCGCCAGCATCTGGAATGACAATGGCTCCAGTTCCCCCAGTAACCGGTTTTCCCGGACTGAAAAGTTTGATATCTTCTCCGGCTTCACGCATTCATGATTTTCCAGATTCGTCGCATTTTTATCGCTGTGGCAGAGAATAACGGATTCTGTAATTTCTCCTGTTTCAAACCCTTCTACATCAATTTCTACCGGCATTTTTTCCTCTGCACGGTTTACAAAGAACATTGCCAGCACACCTTTTTCAAAATTATAGACAATCAGATGGTCCACGTATGGCACTTCCTGAAAGCCGCCCGCTTCATAGGACGGTCCGTCCAGCCTCGCATCCATCACCACCCCCCGTCCCCATGCAGACAGATATGCAAATGGATAAAAATTCGGCTGTACCCACACGTCTCCGCCACGTTCTGTCATAATGCAGGCGCTGATATTTGTCAGCAGGGACTGGCAGGCTATTTTTACCCGTCCGCTGCTGCGCACCAGACTAAACAGCATACTGGCAAACAGCAGCGCATCCTCCATCGTATAAATCTGCTCGCTGATTGCAGGCGCAATCTGCCAGGGCTGCTGCTCTACACTCTTCTGCACCACCTTATCCGGAACGGACCATACGCCCCACTCGTCAAAGCAGATATTTATTTGCTTTGACAAATGCTTTTGTACAGTAACCATATCACAGATACCGGAAACCGTCTGGATATAACGCTCCATATCCAGAGACTGCGCCAGAAACGCAGCCGTTCCCTTCTCCTGCCCGCCATAATACTGGTGCAGGGAAATGTAATCAGCGCATTCACAGGTATGGGACAGCACCACCCGCTCCCATTCTCCAAAGGTTGCGTTTGTTGACATTGAACTGCCGCACACTACCAGCTCAATAGATGGGTCCAGAAGCTTCATGGCCTTTCCTGTCTCGTATGCAAGCCTGCCGTATTCTTCCGCTGTTTTATGACCAATCTGCCAGTTTCCGTCCATTTCATTGCCCAGACACCATGTCCGGATGCCATAAGGCTCCTTCCTTCCATACCGGCAGCGCATATCACTGTAGTATGTTCCGGCAGGCAGATTGCAATATTCCAGCAGGGAAAGCGCCTCTTCTATTCCCTTTGTTCCCAGATTCACCGCAAAAACCGGTTCCACATGAGCCTTCGCAGCCCAGCGCATAAATTCATCCGTCCCCACTTCATTTGTCTCAATACTTTTCCACGCCAGATCCCGTTTTCTCGGTCTGTCTTTTACCGGTCCGATTCCGTCCATCCAATTATAATTCGAAACAAAATTTCCGCCCGGATAGCGGACAGCCGTCACACCCATTTCCTCCGTTTTCCGGATAACATCCATGCGGAATCCGTCTTTGTCGGCCGTCGCATGTCCGGGTTCGTAAATGCCGGAGTATACCACTCTCCCCATATGCTCCACAAAGGAACCGTAGATCCTGGGGTCCACCTCCGCCCTACGGAACATTTTGTGCACCAGTATTTTTGTCGTCTTCATGCCAATCCTCTCAATCTGTTTTTATTCTTTCATGCCCTGTGTGGCAATTCCTTCCATGAAAAATCTCTGTCCGGACAGGAAAAGCACCAGAAGCGGGGCGATAGAAATTACGGTTGCCGCCAGCGTAGGTCCAAACTTAATAGAATTGCTTCCCACCAGAACCGCCAGACCTGCCGACAGCGTCCGCATGTCCACCGAGCTCGTCAGCATCATCGGATAAAGCAAATCATTCCAGTTATTCATGAAATGATAAATTCCCAGTGTGACCAGAGCCGGCTTTGCAAGCGGCATAATAATGCGCGCATAAATCTGCCGTTCCTTCATACCGTCAATTCTTGCCGCCTCATCCAGTTCCTTCGGTATTCCCGCAAAAAACGAAGTCAGCATATAAATTCCATAAGCGCTTGCCGCCCTCGGCAGAATCAATCCCGCATAGGTATTTAAAATTCCCATCTTAAACTCTTCCAGATAAAGCGGAATCATTACAACCTGGAACGGAATCATCATCGTCAGCAGCATGATTGAAAACAGCAGCTTTCTTCCGCGGAAGTGCATCCTTCCAAAGGCATATGCCGACAGCGAATCAAAAAACAGGCTGATGACGGTAACGCTTCCGGCAAAAATCACTGTATTTCCCAGCATCCGCAGCACCGGAATCGTCTTTAGGACATACTCATACTGGTCTGTCACCCATTTCTCCGGGAAGAAATGCGGCGGCCACTGAATCACTTCCGCATCCGATTTAAAGGAAGATACCAGCATCCAGAGCAGCGGCAGAATGACGATTGCCATAATAAGAATCATGATGATGTAGCCTGCCACATCAAAGAATGCAGGTCTTCTACGACCCTTTTTCACCGCTCGTCACCTCCCTGTCCGAATGCGTATTTCCTCATAATAAATGTAATGACCGCTATAATCAGAAACAGGTATATTGCCACCGCCGACGCGTATCCCAGATCATAGGGCGCTGTCTGGAAGCCCCTGTTATAAATATAGCCCACCAGCGTTTCTGTTTTATTTTGTGGTCCGCCCTGCGTCATAACGTAAATCTGGTCAAACACCTGCAGGGACATAATAAGCGTTGTCACCACACAAAAACCGATTGTTTCCCGGATTCCCGGTATTGTCACATAAAAGAATTTCTGCAGTCCGTTCGCACCGTCCAGCTCTGCGGCCTCATAAAGAGACCCGGACACGCCGAGCGCCGCCGCAGAGAGTACCGTCAGAGTGTACCCGAAATTTTTCCAGACCGTTACCAGAATAACCGTTGGCATCGCCCACTCAGCGCTGGTCAGGAGATTCGGCATACTTATCCCGATTTTACTTAAGAGATAAGAAAGCATTCCATAATTTTTATTCAGAATCATAGACCACATAATACTTACTGCCGTCATTGAGCACACATATGGAATATAAAATGTAGTGCGCAGAAGCTTATGGAACCGGTTGTTTTTCGTCATAAACATCAGCAGAAGCAGAGCCAGCAGAATCTGCAGCGGCACTTCAATCAACGCAAAGCAAACTGTGTTCCAGGTAGCGTTCCACACTCTGTCGTCACCCAGCATCCTGATATAGTTTCCCAGTCCTGCAAAGCTGATATCATTCATGTAAATATCAATGTTCATCAGACTGATTCCTGCGGCACCCGCCAGAGGGATAAACACAAAAATCGTCAGGATGATAAATGATGGCAGCAAAAACAAATATGCTGTATTCTGGCTTTTCGATTTTGTCTTTTTCATCGAATACGCTCCTCGCAAAATTTCCTGTAACAGTTCAGCCAGGCTGCCCTGTTAAATTTTCCTACTGGTTTACAATAATTCCATCCAATGTATCGGATGCCGTCTGCAGACTCGCCGTCACATCTTCTCCTGCCTGGATGGATTCCATCAGAGGCTGCATAACGTCCTTGTCAATCTGACTGCCGATGGAAAGCCCAAGATGCCAGTCACGTCCGATTTCTGACGCTGCAGATACGCTGCTGAGAATTTCATTGTTTTTGATTTCCTCATCCTCCAGTACCGAATAGGACCATACCGGGAAGCCGTTTCTGTTCGACCATTCCTTCAGCGTATCATCTGACAGCCAGTAAGCCATAAATTCATAGACTGCATTCTTTACCGTATCATCCGCGCCTTTTGTCAGCATCCAGGAGCATCCTCCTTCGGGAGAATAAGCGCCGTCAGTACCTGCCGGAATTGCAGTTACACCAAAGTTGACGCCCAGCTCTGTCAGCCCGTTGATATTCCACGGTCCGCTGGTGTACATAGCAAGCTGTCCGGACTGCAGCATCGTATCCGCATCTGCAGCAGTCAGTCCCTCCGGCGAAACACCATCCGTAAGTATCAGCTCCTGCAGCCAGGTCAGTGTATCAATGTTCTCCTGCGAATTAATCAGGTTCTCTGTTCCGTCCGTGCTGATTACATCGCCTCCGTTTGCCCAGAGCCAGCATACATATGAGGTATAATCATACGGAATCCCCAGACCATACTGGTTCTTTGAAGTATCCGTGCAGGCAATCGCCGCTTCTTTCAGTTCTTCCAGCGTAGCAGGCGGATTTTCCGGGTCGAGACCTGCCGCTTCAAAAATGTCCTTATTATAATACAGGTATTGAAGATTATACTGCATGGGTACTCCATATAACGTATCTCCAACATAAGATTTTTCTACTACATTTTCATAGAAACCGCTCTCGTCTATTCCGGTTGTCTCCCAGAAGTCACTGATGTCCTCAATCATACCATTTGACGCGTACTGCTCCAGATATTCAATTCCCATCAGAACAAAAGATGGTCCGGTACCGGTGGATATCGCTGTCGGCAGCTTGGACTGCAGGGTATCACTGTCCATAATATCAATTTCCACCGTAATTCCGTCTGTATTGGTTTCGTTAAAATCGGCAACCAGTTCACGTAAAACGTCTCCGTCAGAGCCCGTAAAATTACACCAGAATGATATCGTAACCGGTTCTGATTCTTCTGCAAAAACGGTTATCCCGCTTCCCATAGATGCTGTCAGGGTCATTGCCATCAATATAGCTGCTACTCGTTTCTTCATACTTCTACCTCCATTTTAATGTACGTTTGTTTTTACTTGTTTTCCTGTTTTGCGTACACGTGTACATTTTTACGCGCAGAACACCTCCTTTTTATTGTGCAATTTGATATTGCGTACACGTGTACTCTATGTTTTTAATTATATATTTCGCACAATTCGATGTCAATCTATTTTTCAAAAAACAACTGCCAAAAATGCTTTTGAATTTTTGTTGAATCTGCACAAATGCTCCCAGACCGTGCATTTCGCATCTGCTACACGCAGAAATCTCCGGAAGCATATACCCTCCCGGAGATTTCTCTCAAAAATATTTATAATAAGTAATTGATATCTGCTTAACCTGCAAACCTAAAATCGCTGTTGTTCGTCGTAAATACCGAAATGGCAAAAAGCGGTGCGCCACACGTCACGGTCACGCCGCCCTCATATGTTTTCCCAATTCAAACCGCACGTAGGAAACAACCGTCCTCAAGACGACCCATCATGTCAACTTAATTATTTCAATCCACGCTCCCGCGAGGGGAGCGACGCGTAGTTTCCGGAGACTGGTCCGGGACGTGGGAATTTCAATCCGCGCTCCCGCGAGGGGAGCGACGCGACAGGAAGCAAAGAGCGCAAGCGACACAGCAATTTCAATCCGCGCTCCCGCGAGGGGAGCGACACCTGTTTGACGACGCGACCGCGGAAGTAAAAACTATTTCAATCCACGCTCCCGCGAGGGGAGCGACATGGGCGTTACCGTTGTAAATCAGTGGACAGAGCATTTCAATCCACGCTCCCGCGAGGGGAGCGACGGCTCAGTACCCTAACCCATTGTGGTGGAGCGCACAATTTCAATCCACGCTCCCGCGAGGGGAGCGACAGATTAATGGACGGTATCTTGATGTACGCATGATTTCAATCCACGCTCCCGCGAGGGGAGCGACAACCGAGCAAGGCTCATATTACTGTGCAAATACATTTCAATCCACGCTCCCGCGAGGGGAGCGACGATGTATCTGTTGGCGTGCGTGTTGCCGCCGCGATTTCAATCCACGCTCCCGCGAGGGGAGCGACACCGCCCGGAAAATCCATATGCCGCCGGTCATGGATTTCAATCCACGCTCCCGCGAGGGGAGCGACCGTCTTGCAACTCTGGCAAACGCCACAGCTGATATTTCAATCCACGCTCCCGCGAGGGGAGCGACCGGGCAATCGCCGGAGCATGTGGTTGTTTTTATATTTCAATCCACGCTCCCGCGAGGGGAGCGACGAAAGTGCTTATTACTTATGGGCAGTGTTGGCAATTTCAATCCACGCTCCCGCGAGGGGAGCGACTTGTCTGCGCCTTATAAATATCAGCGTCTTGTCATTTCAATCCACGCTCCCGCGAGGGGAGCGACAACAAATTCATCAAAGAGCATCCATGTAGCGTCTATTTCAATCCACGCTCCCGCGAGGGGAGCGACATTAATAAGTTGCGCCCCGGTTAAAATTTAAGGGATTTCAATCCACGCTCCCGCGAGGGGAGCGACGATTTACACGTGTGTTAATTACTGCACCTACAACAATTTCAATCCACGCTCCCGCGAGGGGAGCGACCCCACTGTTGTTTCCTCCTTTGCAGTGTTATTAATTTCAATCCACGCTCCCGCGAGGGGAGCGACACAGATGCAGAGGGTGAAGCATCTGGAAGTAATATTTCAATCCACGCTCCCGCGAGGGGAGCGACTGAAACTCTCAAATTATCACCCTCTTAAATACTATTTCAATCCACGCTCCCGCGAGGGGAGCGACAATCACCACTCATTTTCTGTACCTTATATTTTTATTTCAATCCACGCTCCCGCGAGGGGAGCGACTATAGTCACATCATCACGACTTCTAACTATTGTAATTTCAATCCACGCTCCCGCGAGGGGAGCGACCAATGCACCTGTATATGTTCTATCATCTGATGCAATTTCAATCCACGCTCCCGCGAGGGGAGCGACAGCAAATTCGTACATTTTTTTATCATATCTTCACATGATTTCAGCGAATTTGTCCATTTTTCTAAAAATAAATCTTATTCATGGTATATCCAGGCGCCAATCCGCATCTTTTTAGGCTATTTTCCAAGTGCGAATCTCCCTGCATTCTTGTGTGTGCTTCGCATTCGCACAAGCAGGTCATAGAATCAATGTTTCATCCACTTTTATTCCCCGCTCAACACCAATGCTCTCTATTTTTGTCTTATACTGATTTCCAAGATAGTAAAATCTGAGACTATCCACTTCTTTGTCAATAATATCCTCAAGAGTTGCTTTCAGCATCAAGCATTGCGCATTGTCAAGAATGCATTCAAATACTGAATTTTGCACACGCCTTCCATAATTCACACATTGTTTTGCTACTTTTCTCAGTCGTGCTTTTCCATCTGACGTTTCTGTATTTACGTCATATGTGATTAATACCAGCACAAATCCCCACCTCACTTCCAGAGAAACGGTGGATATCCATCCAGGTCGCCTCTCAGATATCTGGCAAGCAGCATCGCCTGGACATATGGAACTATTCCCCATTCCACTTTTTCATTCAAAAAGGGATGCATAAGAGTTTCCTTTTTCTTATTTTGCCATTCAGTCAGCAATATTTTTCTTGTTTCGTCGTCCATTAAAACTGCGCCGTTTTCTTTAGCCTTAAAACCTTTTTCAGTGACCATCCTTTTATTTATCAATGATACAACAAATCGGTCTGCCAGGACAGGTCTCAACTCTTCCACCAGATCCAATGCCAGTGACGCTCTGCCTGGACGTTCTGTGTGAAAGCATCCCACATAAGGGTCTAATCCAACTGTTTCCAATGCAGAAGTAACCATATTTGTCAGCAGCGTATATACGAATGACAGCAATGCATTCACATTATCCATAGGCGGGCGCCTGCTCCGGCCATGAAATGAGAAATCCTTTTTCTGCTGAAGAATCAATTCATCAAACACACCGAAATAAACTTTTGCCGCTTCTCCTTCAAATCCCCGTAATTGCTCAGTCGACTGACAGTCACGCACCAGACTTAACGAATTTTTTAAATTCTCCGATGCTGCTTTCAATTTTTCAACATCCACCTGCATACTGTGATCTCTGGTTGCCCGCTCCAGCACCCATCTGGCATTATAAATCTTTCCTGTAATACAGTTTTTCGCAACCTCCAGGCTTTTCTTTTCATCCAGAAAGCTTCTGTACTGCTGTTCTCTCAGAATCACATTGCCCTTTATTTTTCCGCTTACTCTCGCCAGAAACTTCCCCTGCGGCGTCAGATAACACAGCGAAATATTTCGCTCTGCACAGGCTCCCATCAGCGCAGGGCTTGTCCCTCGATATCCGAACGAGACAATTCCTTCCAGATTATGCAATGGAAGCCTGCCTATCTCACGTTCCTTATCCAATACAACAACATTCTCTCCATCCAAAGACAGATAACTATCTTCTGATGTTACATATAAGGTATTCATCAATTTTTTCATTCCATGTCTCCCAATGCCTGCATAAGATATTTCTCAACAGAAACCGCCTTTCCCATTCCAGGCATACATATATCTTTTAAAGAACATGCGCTGCAGCGTTTATTATATTTCACCTGCGGAGTATATTTTCTGTCATAATATTGATGCATCTCTGTCGTTATAACTGCCACCTGTTTCCTTAGTTCTGCCGTTATCTTAACCGGTTCACGCCTCCTCGTTTCTCCGTAAAAAAGCGCACCTTCTGGAATATCAGCAGAAAACATTTCCTCCAGGCACATAGCCTGTGCTGTCAGTTGCAAAACATCTTCTTCCGACTGCTTTGGTTTTCCTTTTTTATATTCTATCGGATAAATCTCATAAAAGCCTCTGTGTCCATGTAGCTTCACGCCATCACTGCTTTTATGGAATTCTACCACATCACATTCCCCGCTGATTCCAAGCGTCCGCGAAGCAACCGGAAGCGCCCTAGTAATCAATATATCCCTTCTCTTTTCTGCCAGATACGGGTCATGCACCTTCTTATGCATCAGTTCTCCTGCAACAGTATGTACATTTTCCGCCCATTGCTGTTCAATATGAATCAATGCCCACTGACGTCTGCAAAACTGAAAATGCTGGATTCCGGAAAGCATCAGATATTCGTCTTCCTTATATTCCATTATATTTTCCTTTGCATTTCAACGGTATCCGGTATCATTTCTTCATGGATATCCACCACATAATCCTGGTATTTTCTCGGATATACCACCTCATCTTTTCTTCTTACTTCAATCGCATCAAACAACCGGTATGCAGGGCAATCCCCTAATTCTTTGCTGTGCTTAAATACAATCAGCTCCCGGACAGCCATCTTTCCTCTTGCTGCCGAATGATCATGTTCAAACATATTAATAATCGCTTCCCACAACAGCTCCAGGTCATCTTCCGAAAAACCAGTGACTTTTCTCGCCAGATTTGCCGAAATATAGCCTTCCGCCCGGTACAGTGCATACGGAACAATATTTTTCCGCCCCATCTCCGTGCTCTTATTTTCCGCATCTTTTTCCGTGGTAATCGCAACTCTGGTGATTGTCACCTCCTGGCTGATAATCGGGTCAATACTTCTGGCAAAGCCCAATTGCACCGGTCCTCTCACCTGCCCGCAGTTTAAGGAAGCTTTCACAAAAGTAGTCATAACCGCTCCAAAGGTCCGGATATCATAAAAATTCCGGCACATAAAATCTCTGATTTTTATATCTGCTTCCGGGTCCTTCTTTTTCAGCTCCTTCACCGTCTTGTCGTCGACGCCAAGATATTCATATGCCTTATTATCACTCCTGTTAAGCGGAACATCTTCTCTGATATAAATGCCATATCCCGCCTCATCTTCTTTTACCGTTTCCACATAATTTCTGATTTTACGCTTCAGACATACGTCTGTAACCAGTCCAAAACCAGTCTCCGGATCAATTCTTGGCATGTTACCCGCGTCTGGATCTCCATTCGGATTTCCATTTTCCACATCAAATAAAACTACAAACTCATATCTATTTTTAATTACTTCACTCATTTATGCTTCCTCCCTTTTTTCATACCTTTTCTGAACCTGATGATAATATCCAAGGATAAAATGTCCCTGCTCCTCCAGCGTAAGCCTCTTGGGAAAATCTTCTATTTTCCCCATCAACTGTGTCAACAGGTTTTCCAGGTACACTTTTTTTCCAATTTTCTGTCTTTCAATTTTCCGGATATGACTGTTTTTCAGCTTCATCAGAATTGGAAATACCGCCCCCGGAGTTGCGCAGGCAGCATTAAAGTACCGGTCTCTTATTGTTGCATTAACTCCCGGATTTGCCTCCTCCTGCACCGCTTCAAGCACCGCAAACAGCCTTCCCAGCACATACGCCGTGTCGTTTGTTTCCTCATTTAATCCCACAAAATTCTCCTCCTTCTCCAGTTGATGATTTTTTATCAGATATGCCTTAATGATAGCTGCTCTTCCCCATGTAACCTTTCCCTGCTCCGCACGAATCCGTATCAAAGTGCTGCTGTACAGATTTTCCGGATACCTGCTGTCAGATAAAATCGCTCTTAGCAGCGCTCCCGGCAGATTCGGAACCGGTTTTTTGTCCTTCGATTTCTGATTAACAGTCTCATAAAGCATTGCCCCGGTTCCCAGATACTCCCGTTCTTCCCAGGAGGGCTTCACCAGCTCCATTCTCTGATAATGTTTCTGCATATTTTCCAGAAGATTTCCAAAACTGTCTTCGTAATAGAATCGGACAGACAGTCTCGCAGCATTCGGCGCCAGCCCCAGTATATAAAACCTCTGATTTTTATTCAGCTCTATTCCTTCAATATTAATCGCTTTCTGCAATCTGAGGTTTTTAAAAATATTCTTTATTTCTTCCTGATTATCCTTCGGCGGTTCCAGCGACCACCCGAAAACCTCCTGGTAAGCCTCCTCTCCGTCCTCCGCCCAGAATACAACGGTCGTATCTCCAAAACGGAACACGTAATCTCTCTGTGCCAGCAGATAATTCAAAGCTGTCGTATAAGCAAAAGCTGCATACTTCCCCACCGGCGCGTTGTAGCTCTGCTCCTTTCCGTAGGATTCAAACGCCAGACCGTTAAAAGATACCAGCGCCGCACCGCTTGACTGCGCTCCCTGCACGCCTTTAATCGTAGAATGAATCCGGGCAATCTCTGTCTTTTTTCCGGTTACCATACAGATTCCTTCCCGCCCACTGCTTTCACCGTCAAGAAATTCCTTCCACGCCCGGCGTATTTCTTCATCATCCTGCGCATCTTCGTCGTCCATCACAAAAATAAGATTGCCTCCTCCGGTAATCTCTTCCCACATTTCCTGCAAGGCAGGATACTCCTTTGCACGCTGCGGCTCCCACGTCGAAAAGAAGGCTTTTACAGCCGACGCAAATTTCCCCTCCGCCGACTTTAAAATTTCCAGGTGCCTGTTTTTCGCTGCCTCAAAACATTCCAGGACTCTTTTTCCAGTTCCCTGCGCATCTATTCCAAGCAGATATTTCGAATTATCACATAAAAAATTAGCCGATATACCTGAGGACCTCGTTACCATTTCGGGTACCATCTTAACCGCTGGAAGCACTACTTTTTTCTTTCCCACAGTATTTTCTGTTTTCAGAGAGATAATTCCCTTCAGTCTGCCTCCTTCATCCAGATTCAGTGCAAAGGAAACCTTAGCCTGACACCAGCCCTGCTGCGCTATTTTTCCCGCGCTTTGCAATGTCTCATAATAATTTACCAAAGCCTGTAAAATCATCGGACCACCTCGCAATTTTGTACATCAATGATTCCCTTTTTCATAATTGCCCGGAAAAACATCGGCTGAATATTGTTCCTGTCAGAATAATCCATATCATATAACATAAAACCCAGGTCCCGCTCATCTTCATTCTCATAGGCGGTCAAAACCTCTTCTTCTTCGCACAGGCAGAACTTTACCGGAAATTCCCGACACCCAAAATACGGTGTATGAAAACATTCCCCTTTTCTGAGCCTTCGCATAATGATGTCCTTAAATTTCCCCGGATTATCGCTTTCATTGGCCTTTTCTGTCATTTCAAAATGCGCTTCTATGACATATTCCACATTTCTGAGCAGCAGGGAAGCTCTCTGTACAATTTCTGCTTTACTGCTGATGCAGAGCTGCTCTGGCTTGCCATTGTACACTGGAAGTACATTACTTGCCAGAATTTTACTCTTTACTTCATTTCTGCGCACACTGGTAAACTGGATCGGCTTTTTTACATAAATCCGGTCTATGACCCACCGCATCCCCGGATGCCA
This sequence comes from Marvinbryantia formatexigens DSM 14469, assembly GCF_025148285.1. Lineage (NCBI taxonomy): Bacteria > Bacillati > Bacillota > Clostridia > Lachnospirales > Lachnospiraceae > Marvinbryantia > Marvinbryantia formatexigens. The sequence continues at coordinate 1,885,876 of NZ_CP102268.1, forward strand.
GTAGATTGCTTCCAGAATCCCCCGCGCCGCAGACGGCGTGATAACATCGTAGGAACACCTCTCCACCTTCATCTCCGGTCTGGTAAACAGTGCGTAATCTCCCCAGACCCTAACCTTAACTCCCTTTGCCATACTTCACCTTCTCCCTGTTTTATAATACAACGCCCTCTTTATAACATGCCGCTATATAATCCCGTGGCTGAAAATCCTGCTTAATCCCCTTCTTTCGTATTTCCGGATATTCTACGATCTGTCTGCTTCCATGATATAATATCATAATTTCTCCTTCAATTTATTTTTCATTTATGGTTATTATAGATACATCATAGCATCTATCATAAAAATGTCAATTAGAACTTTTACTTTTTTCAAACTTTATGGTATAGTGAAAACGTCTTTTGGCTATTTTTTTCACAAAATAGTCACTTGCGGATTGAAATATTTACGGTTATTATGTTATGTCAATGCGAGAGGGGATGCACAACCATGCATCCCCTCTCCTGCTTTACCATATTACAGCCTGTCCATATTCCACACCCAGAGTCAGCCCCATATCCTCCGTATAGGCTTCATTATCTCTCAGTACAAAATAGTCCTGCTTCATATCTTCTGATATTTCTTCCAGCATCCCTGCCGCATACATTTTCTGAAAATCATTTTCATGCAGGTTCACGCAATATTGCCCCATCTTTCTCACCAAGCCTTTCGTAAACCCTTTCTGTCTTAATTCTTCGTAAATCTCCGCAGCTTCTCCTTCTCTGGTTATCAGAATCGTTTTTGTATTTTCTTCAATAATGGTAAATTCTTTACTCACTGTAGCAAATTGAAAATTACTCTTTTTGAATTTATCCATAATTCTCTTTTTGTCGAGATTGTCTCCTTTAAAATGATACAGCATTTTAAAGTATCGGTTAATTGTATCCAGACTGTCCGGATTCCTTTTATCATAAAGAAGACTTTCTGTTATTTCCGTCTGCTGTCTCTGTCCCGGTACATCCTCACGCCCTTCCAGACTGAAAATATATGTGAAGCATGTATCCGCATTCCGTTTTCCTTCCCGGTTGCATCTTCCTGCTGCCTGGATAATGGAATCCACTCCCGTCATCTGCCGGTAAACAGTCTGAAAATCCAGGTCCACTCCGGCTTCAACAAGACTAGTAGATACCACAATGCATCTTTCCTGTTTCTTTAAACGCTCCCTTATTTTATCAAGTATAGCTTTTCTGTGGACAGGATACATCGTTGTGGAAAGGTGATACACGCCTTTCCCTTTTACCTGCTGGTAAATCTTCTGCGCACGCTTTCTGGTATTTAAAATACACAGTGCCTGGTGCTCCGTCTCAAGCCTATGCACCAGCTCATCTTCCGAAATCCGCTCCAGATTATGGATGGATACGCGTTTGAAAAAACGGAACTGTTCTTCCATCCGCGGGCATAATTCTATCGATGCGATATCGATATCCTCTGATAATATATTTTTCAGTGCCGGCTGCGTTGCCGTACACAACACAATACTGCTGCGATAATAACGCAGTAATTGCTCCATCGCCGCTATACAGGGTTTCAGATAATCGTTCGGAAGCATTTGTGCCTCATCAAAAATAATCACACTGTTCGCCATATTATGCAGCTTTCTGCATCTGGATGACTTATTTGAAAAGAGTGATTCAAAAAACTGCACATTGGTTGTAACAATAACCGGTTTATCCCAATTCTCAGCCGCAAGCTGCATAGGTCTTAATTCTTCATCCAATTCATAATCTATATTGCAATGATTTTCCAGTACATTTTCCCTTCCCAGGATTTCAGCAAATACCTTTGCATTCTGCTCGATAATACTTGTATATGGAATCACATAAATGACCCGTTCCATATGATGTTTTTCTGCGTGCTTCAGAGCAAATGCAAGTGACGCAATCGTTTTTCCTCCCCCGGTAGGAACCGTTAATCTGAAAAGCCCCTTATCTGCTTCCCCCATTTCCATACAATGCTTCAGAATTTCTGTTCTTCTTCCATTGACAGTGCTTAAATCTTCCTGTTTAAGCCAGTCTGAAATATGCTTCTCAAGCCTGTCACACAATACTGCAATCGTCTCTCCCTGCTCTCTGACATGCTCTTTACGATTCATAAAGGATTCGGTATCAAGATAATCTGCATCGACAAGACACGAATACAGCATCCGGATAAACATACTGAAGAAAAAATCTATATTCTCTGATTTAACCGGCTGAAACGGAGGATTTCCCAGCATTGGTATCTTAATTTCTTCTGCATACGCTTCAAAATCTTCCAGCTTTTTCCTCATTCTGCCTGTCATTGTCCCGTCCGTACTGATATCCCCGGAACCTCCGGTATCCGGCAGACCGGCATGATGTCCGGCTATGCAGTAGCTTAAAAACTGGTACATTCCCTTCTTCTCCCAGCAGACTTTTGCTCCCGCTGTTGCATGGTCTACTCTTTGTTCACTTCCACGGATTCTTTGCTGAAACTTCCGCGAATACTTCCCAATATCATGCAGAAGCCCGCAGCAGTATCCGGCGTCATAAGCGCCAAAGCTTTCCGCAAATTTCCCGCAAAGGACTGCCGTATTTTCCAGATGTTCTTTTACCGTCTGCTCATCGCCATATTTATTAATGTGAGCCAGATATCTCATATGTTTTCACCCGGACCTTTCTCATCTGCCGCAGCATTTTCCTCTGTTTTCACGGTCATTTTGTTTTTCCTTTTCTCATAGGATCTTATCAGACCCTCCCGCGGTCTGATTTTTTTACTGATTCCATATTCATATACCTTTATCCACAGCTCTTCTTCCTCCATCCAGTCCATTAGCTGCAGCGCACAGTACATTGTAATCTCCCTGCTTGAATTCTGCGCATGCTTAAAGTAAAATTTTATTCCTTCCTCCGGCTCTGCCAGCTCAACAGAAACCATCAGAATTACTGCGCAAAGCTCGTTTATTTCCTCCTCCAGCTCATACCACCGGTTATTATTTTTACTCGTGTCCTTCCATTTTTTCTCCCGGTCGTCTGTCAGCTTTTTTGCTTCTTCTATCGCTATCTGCTTTACATCGCTCGTCTTTAATTCTGAAAGCAGAACCATTTCCTGCATCGTATGCAGAGCTTCCCGGCTGAGACCTCCCGAAACGGCAAGTGAAATCAGACTGGAAATGTTTTCTCTGGTATATCCCGCCGCAAACGTCTTTTTTACCAGAAGTGCAAATAAATCCGGCTGGCTCCATCCAATAGAGCGGAAGGCATCATCCGTCGAAAACAGGTAATAATTGCATGCTTCGCAAATCAGCTTGTACAGCTCCGTGAGAAGCTTCACCGCTCTGTCGTAATTTTCACTTTCCACCAGAATCTTTTCCAGCTCTTTTATAAAATTTTTTACCATAAAGCGCCATTTCGGGCGCTGGCTTTTCGGAATCACGCGGTTCGGCGCAAAATAATTCTGTGCGTAGGCATTCTCAATGAAATCTTCAATCTCTTGTTCCAGTTTTTCAAAACTGACTGCACTTCCTTTTTTCTTTTTTTCCGCTTCTCTTCCTTCCAGGATGTCAATAATAACTGGATCTATTTCTTCCTTCTGGCTTTTCGTCAGCTGTTTGTAGCTTTCAGCAAATGCCTTTTCTACATAGCTTCTGTCTGCTTTTCCCAACAGGCTGCGCAATTCCTGTATTTTCATTATCTGACTCCTCTCTCCTCCAACGCATCTTATTGTTCCTGTTCCCGGCATCTATCCCCGCAATTTTTCGCTATCTATACAGTCCTTATTGTAATAACATGATACAAATAATTAAACAACTAATTCTTCAACTTGAGCAATCCATATTTCAACTCGAAAAATTGATTTACTAAATATGCCGTCCTTTTCTTTGCTTCGTAAGCACATCTTTCAACTGCTATTTTTATTATATTCTTTCAAAATCTATTTGTACACGATAATATTGTAATTTATTTCGTTTGCAATAATACTAAAAAACGGAGAATTTCACACTCTCCGCTTCTTATCCATCATCTTACAAAACACCACCGCCACCGCTGTGCTCACCGCCGTAGCCAGAATTCCCGGTCCGACGATTGCCGTGGGGTTCACACTGCCATACTGTGCCCGATAGGCTATAATATTCACTGGAATAAGCTGCAGCGACGAGATATTCAGTATCAGAAACGTACACATCTCATTGCTGGCAACTCCTGGCGGCATCCCGCCTCTTTCCCACCTGCAGCGACCATTCTTTTTATGTGCTGCACTGCCTTGTGCCACTCCGCTTTGTACCACACTGCTTTGTGCCATATCAGCCGACTTTTTCTCCCATCCGTTATGTATTATATCTGCCTCTGTCTTTCCGGCAGCGTCCCTCCTTCTCTCCTCCTCCAGTTTCTCCAGCTCCTCCATCGCTTTCAGTCCCGCCGGTGTCGCTGCCCAGCCAAGCCCCAGCACATTAGCTGGTGTCAAGTTAGGACTAAAAAACAATTAAACAATCAACACTTCAACTTGAACAATAAATACTTCAACTTGAACAATCATGCTGTCAGTATATAATAAATATGCCGTCCTTTTCTTTGCTTTGTAAGCAAGCCTCTTTTTATCATTCTGTTTAATGCAACAGATGCCCCCTGTAATGACGAAATTGCAGTTATATCAACCACCTGTTGTGAAGTAATCATACCATTTGCTTTAACATAATTATAAATTTTCTGATCTGTTTCATTCAAAATCATCTCTGGTACAGTCATATCTCGTATTGTCATTTGCTCCGGCTGTATTACATATTCATTGTTAATACGATAGGTTGTCCACCGCCCCTTCCTCTCTGGAATCAACATTCCATACTCAACTAAATGATATAAGTGTTTTCCTACTTCAGTCGAATGTTCTCCAAGCACTGTCTGCAAACGGCTATTTGATACTTTTCCCTCAAGATATGCCGTTGCCAGAATAATTTGTTCCTTTGATATCAAATGCTGATAATTAATCCCAAATTTTTCAACTAAATATTCTGTACATTCTTTCGGCATTAACGATACCGTCCACAGTTTTAATTCCACACAATGCAATTCCTGATCATCGTATAGGTCTGGCTGTCTCCATTTCTCTTCACCCCATGCTTTCAGAATTGCTGGAAAACCTGAACCAATATTATCACCCAATCCGATCATCCGAAACATATTTTGAATTTTAGGATTTCTTGCAACAGAATGTCCTCCCTCATATATTGCCTGCACCGGTAATTTCAGATTTCCAGGATTTGAAAAGAAAAATCCATTTTCCTGCTTTACTACCTTTAAAATTCCGGTACTAAAATAGTCCGAATGAATAACCATATTAATCATAGCTTCCCGTATCGCTTTATGGATTGCCGTATCATCCTGACGTACCATCCCTTCCAGACGAAAAGGTCTTTTCACATCACTGACAAGTTTTGGCAATACTCTTTTCACAAAATTATAAAGATTATTTTCCCAGCTTCCATCATAAGTCAAACGATCACTCCAACGGCTTTCTCCTATCAAATTTGTCTGGTCAATATAATCCATACGAATATTATCGAAACGCTCTCTGACAGACAACCCTTTTCCAAACATTAATAAACCGGCTACTGTAAGTCCTTCCTGTTTTGTTATCCGATTAACCGCATACCCACCTAAATTTCTCAAAAATTCTTTATCATCTATTCCATTCCATACATGTTCTGGATTATGCAATTCGTACTCGATTCTGTATGCTTTAAGAGTATTTGGATCAATATCGTCCATTGTAAAGCCTTCCAAAAGAGAACCATCAATTCCAAAATCAGAAGCATCCCTAAGCATTGCTTTTACTTCTTCTTCCGTACAGTGATAATCTCCTTCATGATTTCTCTTATAGCTTCCTTTCAGAGGATTTTCATTTATATATACAGGACGATATCGATAATCTGCTTGCGGAACATCTATCCATATAATATTACATCCATTTATTTGGCAGATTCCAACATTATCGTCTAATAAAAGATTTGTACTAACCTTTTTACTGTTTATTGTATCCCAAAAACTCTTTATCATCTTTCCCGGATTACGCAAATTACAAAAAGTAAATCTTTTTTCTAATTCTGTTTCTTTTAAATGTTCTTCTATCCCAAGCAAAATCACCCCGCCACTGGAATTTGCAAATGACGAATACGTTTCCCAAATTGCGTTTGGAATACCACCTTCTGCTTTTTTACACTCAAGAGTAAGCCGCTCCCCATATTTTAATAAATCTAATATTTCGTTGCTCGTCATCCTATACTCCTTCATTTATACAACTTATATTTCAACAATACTTCAATTTATCTTTCCATATTTCAACTATTATTTCTATTATAATCTTTCAGAATTTATTTGTACACGATAATATTGTAATTTATTTCGTTTGCAGTAATACTAAAAAACGGAGAATTTCACACTCTCCGCTTCTTATCCATCATCTTACAAAACACCACCGCCACCGCTGTGCTCACCGCCGTAGCCAGAATTCCCGGTCCGACGATTGCCGTGGGGTTCACACTGCCATACTGCGCCCGATAGGCTATAATATTCACTGGAATAAGCTGCAGCGACGAGATATTCAGTATCAGAAACGTACACATCTCATTGCTGGCAACTCCTGGCGGCATCCCGCCTCTTTCCCACCTGCAGCGGCCATTCTTTTTATGTGCTGTACTGCCTTGTACCACTCCGCTTTGTACCACACTGCTTTGTGCCATATCAGCCGATTTTTTCTCCCATCCGTTATGTATTATATCTGCCTCTGTCTTTCCGGCAGCGTCCCTTCTTCTCTCCTCCTCCAGTTTCTCCAGCTCCTCCATCGCTTTCAGTCCCGCCGGTGTCGCTGCCCAGCCAAGCCCCAGCACATTCGCAATAATATTCATACTGATTTGCTGATTTGCCGGATGGTCTGACGGAATGCGTGGAAACATGAAACGGATGAAGGGAGCAATCGCTCTGGTCATGCCCGCGACGATGCCGCTCTCCTCCGCTATTTTCATAAGTCCTGTCCAAAGCGACATCACGCCCGCCATTGTAATGCAAAGCGTCACAGCCTCTTTTGCCGAAGACAACGCCGCATCCGCCACCTCCTGCATGGTTCCGTTCATTGCTCCGTATAAAATTCCGACAACAATCATCCCGCCCCACAAAAAATTCATAGCATTCCCCGCGCGCCATACTCTTTATATTCTATGCGTTATCGCCTGCTCCGATGCATCACCTGCCGTCAGTTTTCCCTCTCCAGATAATAACTCACAATTTCCTGTTCCAGCTTTACATTTTCCTTAAGCATATACTCCACAGTATCTTTATAAGCCTCTTTTTCCTGCAATGTTTTCAGCCGCCTCCTGTCGGACGGCTTCAGCTTCTGCAGGCAGGCGGCAAACCGTTCGTCCTGAAGTTGTCCGACAGACATATATTTCATTTTAAACGGTATTTCTGTTATGCGGCAGAGATGTTCGTGAATAAAGAAGCCTCCCGCATCGATATCCCCAAAGTGACTCCAGGAAAGCCCCGGATTATCCCGCCAGACCTTTTTGATAAAGTCCCTCTGATAGCGTGTGGCATAGCCGCCGAGATAAAACACCACCATATTTCCTGCCGGACAGCGCAGATAAGACGTCTTATTTTCCACCGTCAAAAATTCCTGCGCCCCGGTTTCCACCCGCTCTATTTCCGGCACCTCATCTGCAGCAAATTCAATTCCATTCTCCAGCGCGCCAACCTCCAGCACCTGCCCCTTCCGGTAAATGGTACAGTTTCCTTTCATGCACAGGCGCTGCGCCTCCTTCCGGATATGATACTGCTCCAGAATTTCATCCGGCAGTTCTCCTTCGCCGCACGGCTTTTTCAGATAATTGCGCAGCAGACGGCATACTGTATCCATCGTATTTTCTTCAAAATATTTCGAAGAACCATAAATCAGCATGGAAGCTTCCCGGACATATAGCTCCTGCTTATTGTTTTCTACAAATATCAGTGCCTTCAGAACGTCTTCCTTCTGCGCATAATTTTTCGGCAGGCGCCGCTGCTTCAGGTCCTCCTGCATCCTCGCACATTCCATTGCCGCTGCCGGGGAGCATTGCCCATATTTCTCAATAAGGTTCCTTACATATGCTAGCTTTGCTTCCTTTGTCTCATATCCGCAAGTATCATTCAGGTACTGTTCAACCTCTGTTATACGGTCATCGTTTAAATAAACCGCCGCTATCTCATACCCAAACCCCTTCATCTCATACGTGACAAAGCCACGGCGCTCACACGCCCGGACCGCCTCGCCAATCGCTTCTATTATCGCAAAGTCACCATCATTATCACAGTATTTTGTATACAACTGTGACGGTTTTATCTGTGTGCGTCGCTTTATCCGGTTTGTCCCGGCATCCTTTTTACTCTTTCGATATTTCTCCGTCAGCAGCTTCAGAAGCTGCCCCTCATAATCCATCATTTCCCCGCACCTGTCCTCAAATGCTTTCTCCGCCGCTGCCATGCCGCTTCAGACCAGCATACTTCTTATCATCGTGAAACTGTATGATTCCAAGCTGCATATTGTCCGCGCTGACACGAAGCACCGGCAATATTACCTCCGATTCGTTTCCAATCGTCTCGGTCTTATCCGGCGCACAGAAAATCACCTGCAGATTCTGGCTTCTCATAAATTCCAGCATCACTTTTACATTTCCCGGATCCATCTTGGCAAATGGCTCGTCAATAAAAATCAACCGTGTCGAATTCACTTTTTCATTATATATCATAAGCAGTGCGGAAAGCAGAATCAGCAGATACGGTATCTGCACCTCCGCTCCCGAATTATACCCGGTCTGCCTGGACAATTTCGCATGATTAAGAATCTGATTGGTAATCAGTATCTCATACGTCATATAGTTCCGGTAATCAGCAAACCGTTCGATTGCTTCCACATTATTTTTTGCGATAATGCGGTTAATGATATTTTTCATGTCGTTCTCCAGCTCCTGCTCCTCCTCACTGGAATACGAGCTGAACATGCCCAGAACCATCTGCCCGCCGTCCCCGCCGAACTGCTCTCTCTCGTTTAGATACTTGGCATATTCAATAATTCTGGCGTAATCCGACATGTCCTTTACAAAATGCACATCAAACTGATATTTTGCAGAAAACTGCAGACGTGCAAGCTCCTGGTTAATCGCTTTCAAGTCCTCCATTGCCTTGTTACAGGAACGCAGAATCGTTAAAACAAACTCGTTTTTAAAGATACTCTCGTACCGCCTTGTCTGTTCTTCCAGCTTCTGTCGGATTTCCTGCAGGTCATCCATCCAGATTTTCGCTTTGCGCGCTTCATAAACACTGCGGTATTCCAGCCCCATCGGCAACCAGCTCTCCTCCGTTCTTTTTCCATTGTACAGTCCCTGCTGCACCGCAATATCCTTCTCGTATTCCGCAATTTTTTCCCGGACACGTCTCCTGGTAAGCGGCGCGCTCAGACCGCCCGCTCCCTTTTCCCCGTTTGCCAGGTACCGGTCATACGCCTGCGTCGCCTTCTGCACCGCGCTGTACTGCGTAATCTGGTATTCTTCAAACTGTTTCTCATCCTCGGCAAGCTTTTCTTCCCTGCTTCCCAGGCTGCTCTCCAGAATCTGAAGCTGCGATGTCATCTGACTTTTTATATCAAGCTGCCTGGTTCTTTCACGCCGGATTGCCCCCAGCTCATCCTGCAGCTTTCCCCGCAGCTGGTTCATTTCTACAAATTCCCGGTTGTTTTTCTGGGCGTCTTTCAGCTTCTTCAGATTCTCCTCAGACCCTCGCGCCTTATCCGCCGCCGTCTGATACGCCTGGTAAGCATCGTACTGATACCCCGAAAAAAGCTCCAGATTCATTTTCAGGCGCTCCTTCACAGCCCGCTGCGCTTCCTGCCTCTCAAGCAATTCCTTTTTCTGAGCCTTTAGCTGCTCTGTTTCTTTTTCTGCCCGCTGCTGATTCAGCTTAAACGTTTCCTGTCCGAGATAATAATACTGTATACGGTCGAAACGCAGAAAATAACCATCCATAGCAACCGCCACACGTCCTTCCGCGGAAATGGCGTTTTCATAATTTTTTACTTCATCTATCGCGACTGCCCGCATATGCCCAAGCTGATAGTCAAAATACTTACGCGCTACCGGATTCTTTATCGTCAAAAACCGCGCAGCAGAATTATCCAGCGGCGTTACCTGTTTTTTCATTAAAAGCTTTGTGTTAAACAAGTGCGCGTATCTGTTCTTCGAACGGTTCAGCACCTCATCGGCAATATCATAATACTCCGGTTCCACCAGTATGGTATAACGGCGTCTGCCAAGAAACGCTTCCACCGCGTTACGCCAGCGCTCATCCGTCAGACCGATTACGTACTCACAGGCAAACTTCGCCTCCGAAGCTATTTTCCGGCTCGCAAACTCTTTGTTAATTTCTTCTTTCAGCTTTACATAATCCGGAATCTGACTGTAGGCATTTCTGTTTTTCCGGCAGGCTTCCAGAATCTCTATCTGCACTTGAATCTTTTTCTCAATTTCCGCCTTCAGAACTCCAAGCCCGGATAATTCTCCGACCGCCTGCTCATATGCCTCCGTAATCTGCTCCTTCAGCCGCAGGACCGCCTCTTCTTTTTCCGCCGCAGTATACTCTCCCGACGTAAGAGAAGCCAGAATGTGCTTTTTCTTCACCTCCGTACGTTTCTCCATCAGAATGTGCATCATCCCGTTCACCTGCGTCTGAAAGCTGTCCAACCGTTTTTTCTCCGCCATCAGCAGCTTCTTCTCTTTTTCCAGTGCACGAAAAACCTCTTCCTCCTGCCGTATCAGTTTCATACAGTCAAGCTGGTCAAGACTGCTCTCCACTTCACGGAGTCTCTTTTGCTGCTCTTCTTCCCGCCCGGAAAGCGTCTCCAGAAGCTTTTCCGCTTCCTCCTTACGGCTCTGGGAAAGACGTACATCCTGCCGCAGACGTTCCATCTCCTCCCGCAGCTCTCTGATACTCTTGTATACAATTTTTATGTCATCTATCAGCAGCAGATTCTTCTGCGCATCATAACCGTCAAGCAGCTTCAGTATCTCCTCCAGCTCCGCAATTTCCATCTGGATAGCCGTAAATGTGCCATTCAGCCGCTCGATATTTTCCTTCGCTTCAATTAACTTCGTAAAATCCACCGGTCTGTTTTCCAGAACGCTTTCACGTATAAACTGGTCAATTTTTGCGTCCGGGTCGTAAGACATAATTCCCCGCAGCTTGCGCAGATATGTCGCTGTCTGTGAGCCGGTCAGCTTCAGACCGGTCATCTGTGTAAATTTTCCGATACCGGCTTCCTTATTCAGCAATGTAACCCCATATTTCTTCTGGAACCGCCTGGCATCGTACGGTTTCTTTTTCTTGTTCTCCTCATACAGATGCTCTGTTTCCTCCAGTGTGCACCGGTCCATCACATAACGGTAGGACTGGATATTATTGGACACGCCCGTCTCCAGAATCGTTCCGAGCAGAAAACTTTTCTCCAATACATCATCGTAATATTCCAGTACAATATGACTGTATACATTCGGCACTTTATCCGCCGGGCGCATATAGGTCTTTGCCGTCGCGTCCAGAAGCCCGCGCGTATAGGATGACAATGTTCTGCTGCCCCGGTTTTCCGATGATTTATTAAAAACAGTGTCCCCATACGCCGCATACTTTATTGCATCCAGCATAACCGATTTGCCGTTCCCGTTCTTTCCGGCAATCAGCGTAAAAATGCCAACCGGCGCTGTCACATTTGAAAATGCATACCAGTTAATCAGCCGTACCTTTTTTAAAAGTATCATTCGTCGTCCTCCCCAAAATTTTCCGTCTCCGCTTCCGGAGGATTTTCGTTTTCTTCCTCCTCATCCTCTGTATGCAGGTATTCATCCGCCACTGCTTTAAATTGCGGAATATCCCAGCCAAACTGCAGGGATGGATACAGACGGATTTTTGCATCCTCTCCGTTCTCTTCTTCGTCATAATCTATCAGATTATATTTCTTAAACAGCTTAAACGCCGCTTTCAGCTCTGCGCTTACCAACTGCAGCCCAAATGACTTCAGCTTATCGATCAAATCCCCTCTGGTAATAAAAACGCTTTCATCATAACCCAGGTTTTCCAGATAAGTCTCCCATAAAGCCAGCAGAAGGTGGTACTGTATACCCGAAAACGTAACAATGTTTGCGCGTTTCAGCCCTACCGTTTCCGCATCCGCCTCATTTACCGTCAGCATGGCAAGCTCACACTTTTCATCAACCAGAACATCATAACCTATCATCCGCAGATAATCCGAGACATCCTGCCGGTTGGATTCCTTTGCCAGAAACGCATACAGTCTTTCTTCTTTCTCTTTGAGAAGGAATGTAGATTCCAGCAGTCTGCGGATACACCGCTTAAACAGGATAAAATTATCCTCTTTCACTGTGATCTGTAAATTGATATCACTCATACTGTCTGTCCCCTCCGCTCCTTTTTCTTAATCCGTATATTGCTGATGCGCGCAACCTCCGTCTCTGTCATTCCCTCTCCAAATTCCACTTCGTAGGGAAATCCCACGCTACCGGAATAAATGATACTGGCGGCCGCCATCATCGCGTCATCTCTGGTATGAATTGCCATCTCGCTGACCGCCAGCCCGTTTTCCGGAAACGACAGCCCATCCAGATAACCTCTGACCGTTTCCATACTATATCTGTCCGGCGTTTCTTTCAGAAGCTCATCCGTCAGCCGCTGTTTTTCTTCCTGCGAAAGCTCTTCCCGCTCAATCGCCGCATTTTCTGTATTTGGTTTCGCCTTTCTCCTCCGCTCAAAGGATTTCCGGCTCACATAGCCCATACTTCTCAGTTTAAAACATTCCGACAGCCCGTTTAAGAGCTTCTCCCGCTCTTCTTCCTTCATGCTGCGCATCTGCAGAAGCAACCGGTTGAGATACTGCTGGAGATTTGTATGATTACTCAGCACCATCATCATTCTTGTTGAATATAGATTGTAATAGGTATTAATCCTCTTATCAATATAGGACATTTCCTTCTCATATTCCATATTGATAAAGCTGTCCAGCTCCCCAAACTGGCGGTCCACGACTTCGCGCGCCGTAACCGGGTCGACGTTCTTCAGCTCCATATATTCTTCCGCCATGCGGTCATACAGCTCCGACTTTTTTATGCGCATAAGCATCCGGTCGATTCCCGCAATGTATCCCGGAATCAGCCCGCTTCTTTTGATAAAAAAGTAATCGTTAAAAAACCTGTCCAGCATTTCATCCTTCATCAGAAATTGTCCAAACCCGTTCGCGTCCTCAATTTCCATAACAGCATGCATAATCGTCCGGATACTGTCCTTCAGCACCAGCAGCTCATTTTTCAAATCGCATTCATTTTCAACCAGCGGGACACAGATATTAGAATAAGGGCGTATCGCCCTGGCACTGTCTTTTTCAAGAGAGGACTTTAAGATTTCGTACATAGAAAAGATGTGATTCGTAATTGCGCCGCTCGCATCACGGTCAAAAATTTTGTGCAGCGCATCCACCAGCTTTCTGCAATAAGATGATACCGAAGCAATATTATCTCCTGTTCTGCCAATTTCTTTTGGCGTAATCCACCCGCAGCTCCGGAAATAGCGCAGAATAACAGACGCATTCTCCGGTGACGACCGCTGACTGCTGATTTCTTCTCCAATATTCTCCGTTTCGATTGCATACATGCTGTTTTGCAGATATATAATCAGGCAGTTTCTTGCATCCGTCTCATACAGCACCGGAATCTCCTTTGATTTATCAATGAGCTGTTGTATACACGCAAAATAAAGCTCACGATTTCGGCAGCAGAACGGATTAAAAAATTTGTCGCTGATATTTTCAAAAACCGGCATTTGTATCTCCTTTATATTTTTAATAGATTTCCTTCGCTTTCCAATTTATACTCAGTCTGCCATCTCTCCTGCCAGACAGCAATACATTGCTTTTGCTCATTTTGTCTGCGGTTCTCATTTCCATATCCTGTGAAACCGCTCAAATAGCACTGTGATAAATCGCGCTGACAGCAAAACAGCCAGCAACGCGCTCACCACAAGTATAAACAGCAGGCACACCGCCGTAGGCA